>JAXHNP010000007.1:0-346274 GCA_034520365.1 Desulfobacterales bacterium | reverse complement strand
GTGGTCTGGATGCCTGCCGTATAGGGATCGCCATCCGTGAGAATATCGGCAGCGGGGCCGTTTGTTCCGTCATTGTCGGAATCATAGGACACGGTTCCCTGGTTGGAAACCACGGTCGATATAGATGTTCCACTGTTGACAGTCACATCAAAGGTGATCTCGGTCTTTATAACGCCTGTTGGATCCGCGGTGACAGAACCGGTCCATGAAATCTGCCCGGCGTTGTGAGTCACCGTGCCGTTTGTGGCGGTCCATGAACCTGTATAGGTGGTTTCGGCCGGGAGGTTATCGGTAAGCTCCGTCCCCAGTGCGACCACATTGCCGGTGTTGTAAATTTTAACATTGTATTGCATGGTGTCTCCGGGGGTGATGACCCCGTTTCCATCCGCATCCTTGCTCAACGCCACGCTTTTGGTGGCCGAAACATCCGCCTGGAGAGAAGATTCCGCCCCCCAGGCGTCATGGGCCGGCTCCGGATACACGAAATTCCGCACCGCTACCCAGTCGTAATCCGAAAAAGACCCATAATGGTTTTGAAGGGCGATTTCACCATCTCCGGCATAGGTTGTATCGGTGGTGGTGCTCATCAGAGCGTCGTTTTTAAATATGCGGTGGGTGTAAGAGCCGCCGGAAGAGGTGACCGTCACGCTCCCCCGGTACCAGGTGTTCGTGCCGCTACCGAACCGGGTGACGGCAGTCCCGAATCCTGCCCAATTATAATACGGTGGTCGCATATGGGGTGTTTCATTGCCGGTCCGGCAGTCAAATCGACCTTTATAGCCGGTGCCGGCATTCGGAACGTAGTTTCCGCGATAGGCAATTTCTCCCAATGCATTGACGGATTGTTTCAGCCGGACTTCGATGGCGCCGTCTGTGAAATTGTCGTAGGCCGGCGATGATCCCAGAGAGGTATGCCCAAATGTCCCGCCTGTCTGGCCGCCGCCGCATCGCAGAAAATCGCCGGGTTGAATGGCGATAAACCCGCCATCCAGGGTTTTTTCAACCGTCCATTTCGTCGACAGATCCCCGTCAAAGTCATCGAAAAAAATAAAGGTGTTGTCGCCATTCGAAGTGGTGGTGACGGTTCCCGTTGTGTTTCCATAATAAATATAAATAGTTTGATTGGCCGCACCCAGATCATCAGCCACCTTGACCCAGAAAACCGCGCTGACCCCGGGGTCCAGACTGCCGGTTTCCATCCAATAATCCAGTTCCGTGACACCGTCCGAGGAAACAAACCGGACATCGCCGAAATCTGCCTGGCAATTGCCGTCCAGATACACATTTTCCCCGGAATCCGTCCCCGCGCCGGCGGCGGAATTGATGACATGGCTTTTTCGATAGGACCAGTCCGTGGGAAAAGCCGCAAAAAGAGGTTGGGCTGTACCTAATAGAAAGAAGGCCGCAACTGCCAATAGTAAAATTTTTCGACGAATTAAAAATTTTTGCATGAGTGTTTCCTGTTGAGTTTTTATAGGCAGATTCAAAGGCTTAGATGGTGAGAGGGCTACAAGCAAAAGGGTATTACTGCCTATCTTTAATTATCATCGAAATTCTTTTGGATTGTTAATAGTTGATCACTTATTTTTACCGGAAAATCAAGAGCTGAGCTCAAAATTTTATATGAATCCGCGAGGCTGGATAAGTTTTTGCTCACGTTGCTTCTGATGGATTCAAGGCTTACCTCAGGCTCCTTCCGTTTCCCGTCTTCCATCACGGTCTCCAGCAATGGCCGGCAGCCTGCCGGCGCTGCTTCATCCTTTAATCCGATAATATCTTCGACATACATGCCGGTTTCATCGGTTTTGCGGAATACCTGTTTCTCATCTATTAGAATAACCCCCCAAAGCATTAATTTTGTATCAAAGTACAGCAAGCCGCTCCTGAAGGATTTTGGCTGCTTTTTATTGACGTCATGCACAACAGAATTGATGCGGTAAAAAATTTGCGATAACGAATCGCCATTAAGCTGCACTTAATGATCGCACGGACAGAATTTCCGTATCCCCGATAGGGCGCACGTCGGCTAACCTAAGGGTAACAAGCGCCTGCGTTCTGCCAGAACCCGCAACAAACTCTACTTCAATCCCCTCTGGTTCGTATAGTTCCACAACTGCGCCGATATCTCCGCACTTTAACCCTTGTTCCGGCAAATTTTTTTCCAAAACCACTGTTTCTAATAGTTTAAGGGTCATCTTTGGTCTCCCGGATATGCCGTAATGAAATGTGGAATCTGTTCTTCCACCCGTATAATCCATACGGTTACGATATTGACTTTGCCACCCAATGGACTGGAAATATATCCCCTTATCTCGTATTTTTGCCCGTAATCTGTTGATTTGCTAGCATAAGCATCCAGGGTGAGCAAAGCACGGATTTCGGATTCTAATTGCTGCCAATTATCATTAGTATAGCCAATGGCTCGGAAAAATGCAGCTTTAAATTTTCCAACGGGATGATTCGGCGAAAGGAGATAATTCTGCAGTTTTTCCGTTGGTATAATCGCTTGATCAGCATTTGGCAGTTTCATATATGCAAGCGTTGGTTCAGTTTTAAATGTCTAATTGCTTTGAACCTGGCGCAACCGCTCGCTTATTTTTACCGGAAACACCTGTGCCCCTGTCAGAGAGGTATAAGGCTCGTTAAGCTTGGATAGATTGGTTTTGACCCTATTGCGGATATCTTCAAGACTTGTTTCAGGCAGCGTCCGCTCTCCGCCTTCCATCACGGTCTCCAGCAGCGGCCGGCAGCCTGCCGGCGCTGCTTCATCTTTTAAGCCGATGATATCCTCAACATACATGCCGTTTTGATCGGTTTTTCGGAATACCTGTTT
This sequence comes from Desulfobacterales bacterium, assembly GCA_034520365.1. Lineage (NCBI taxonomy): Bacteria > Pseudomonadati > Thermodesulfobacteriota > Desulfobacteria > Desulfobacterales > Desulfobacterales bacterium. Next base: position 343,441 of record JAXHNP010000007.1, on the reverse strand, counting down.
TTCACCCGCCAGGTTGACCTTGCCGGGGCTCAGCTTGCGGATGTCCCGGTTCCTGAAATGGACCATTTTGTAGACAATATCAAAATACGGGGCATCCGCCGAGACCCCCAGTTTGGTGCCCACGCCGAATGCGTCGATTTTAGCCCCGGCTTCGATGACCCGGGCGATTTTATGTTCGTCAAACCCGCTTGAGGCAAATATTTTAACGTCTTTCAGTCCGGCGTTGTCCAGAATCTGCCGAACGCGGCGGCTCAAGTCCACCATGTCCCCGCTGTCTAAGCGCACGCCGATCAGTTTCCGGCCTTTCTGGGCCATTTCCCCGGCAATTTTAACCGCATTTTCAGCGCCTTGAATCGTATCATAGGTGTCGATCAAAAGCACGGAATTTTCCGGGTAGGTTTCGGCAAAGGCCCGGAACGCTTCGATTTCCGTGTCAAAGGCGGTCACAAAGGAGTGGGCCATGGTCCCGGATACCGGGATGCCGTAGAGTTTGCCGGCCAGCACGTTGCTGGTGCCGGCAAATCCCGCCAGATAAGAGCTTCTGGCCACTTTAAGGGAGGCTTCGCCCCCGTGGGTGCGGCGGGCCGAGAAATCGATGAGACTCCGGCCTTCGCCGGCATGCAGGCACCGGGCCGCCTTGGTGGCGATCAGGGTTTGAAATCCAATGGTATTAATTAAAAGCGTCTCAATGATCTGGGCCTGAATGAGCGGAGCGGAAACCTCGATTACGGGTTCGTCCCTGAAAAATACCGTGCCTTCGGGCATGGCACGCACCGTGCCGGTAAACCGGAAATCCTTTAAATAGTCAATAAATGCATCCGTGAAAAAACCGGTTTGTTTGAGATAGCTGAGATCGCTCTCTGTAAAGGTGTAATTTTCAAATTCAGCCAGCACATCTGCCAGGCCGGCGGCCACGAAATAGTTGCGGTCTGCCGGATAATCCCGGATAAAAAGGGAAAATACGGCATTATCCTGGATATGGTGGTCAAAATAGCCCGCTGCCATGGTCAGTTCATAGAGATCGGTTAACAGCGGTCCGGATCGGGGTAAGTAAGACATAAACTATCGACTCCGGGGTTTTCAATTTCATCAGATTACCGGCAGTTGTCACAACTGTTTGACACTGCCGCATAATTCAATTAAATGGGTCATGAATAATATGGAATATTATGATGAATTTGTTCTGTTTTTTGGGGCGGGCACGGTGGCCCGCCCTACGCATGGTATTCAATGGGCGGGCGCGGTGGCCCGCCCTGCGATGGGCATGACGGAATTTCGTAGGGTCGGCCACCGCGCCGACCGCCCTTGCGAACAGCGCCATAGTTATGAGCGTTACAGTCAGAACAAATTTAGCCTCTATAAACATAATGGAATCTTAACCAGATATCAATAAGGAATGCAGGACAGACACAATGACCGATCAGGAGAATTACCCGCTGCCGTATGAGATCCGATCGCCGGATACCATCCAAACGGATCTTTTAAATATATTGGATTATGATTACCGGGGACGCCGCGACATTGAAATCAGCATCCGGCACCCCGAGTACACGTCGGTCTGCCCCATGACCGGGCTGCCGGATATGGGCACCATCACCATCACCTATGTGCCGGATCAAACCATTGTGGAACTAAAGTCCCTGAAATATTATCTGCTGCAATACCGGAATGTGGGAATCTTTTATGAAAATATCGTAAACCGCATTCTGGATGATCTGGCCGGGGCGCTTTCGCCAAAAAAAATGACGGTCACCGGCGAGTTCACCAGCCGGGGCGGGCTTACATCCCGGGTGGAGGCGGTTTACGTGAAGGAGACTGGATGAGTCTGCAAACGCACTATGATCTTGAGATTACACAGGAAAAGCTGTCCGATAGGTTAGGGCCGGAAGTCATTGGTGCCAAGAGCTAAATCTGGCATTAAAAGGTAAAGGACGTACGCGAAATTTTCCTTCTGTGATGCTTATGATAGCTCCGTCTGCCAAGGATCGTTCTTGTTCAGCAAGGACTCGTTTCAAATAGCGATTGACATTTTCAGGCCGCATATTCCGAAGGCGAAAGACGACAACGCTGGGAAGTCTGGCACCGCTCGCTGCCACCAAATCACCAAAATCGAGATCATGGGTCAAAAGAACCATCCCTTCATTGCGGGCCTTTTCCATAATGGCCGGGTCTGCCATCCGATTAAGCCCTTCTTCATGTAGGTGCAAGGCTTCGTAGCCCAAATCTCGCAGAAAGAAGATTGTCTTCGGTGAAATGCCCATGTCCGCCAGGAATTTCATATAGCAGCGGGTTCTATTTTATAGACAGCGTCTTCCGCCAACCAAGCGGCATATTTTAGGGACTGCCGAATATCTTCAGATTCCAGATAAGGGTATGCCTCAATGATTTCCTCTACCTTCATGCCGTTGGCCACAAGATTGATAACCAGGGATACAGTCACTCGCGTCTCCCGGATGCATGCCCGGCCCCCCATCACATTTGTGTTAAACGTAATTCGATCAAATCCCAACATGAGTTTGCTCCGTTCTAAATTCCGATGCATATTTAAAGAATTTCATAAAATGCCATAATATCGCTAAGGTATTGTGCTTTGTCTGAATCAGCACTCACTATAGCACTAATATGTATATCCGGAAAATAATTGTCAATTTTAAATTCATACCTTCGAATGCGGCCGCTTTTGAAAGAGTCGGTTCACGGGCCCGCCTTTTCCGTGTCAAGGTATTGTTTGACCAGGGCTTTGCAGCGGCTGTTTTCATCGATCAGGGGAAAGAGTTCGATCAATTCCCTTTTCGCATGGACTTTCAGCTTTTCAAAAAAGGAGCTCAAATCGCGAATCAGGGCGGCGTCTACTTTGCCCGGGGCAATCTCATTTTCCCGGGATAAAATGGCCTCCAGTTCTTTTTCCAAAATACCGTGCTCTTTTTGAAATCCCAGCACCACCAGGGCCGTGTCATAGGATACGCTGCCGTTGATCGCCGCCGGGAAGAACACGTGCTCCTCGAGTTCAAAATGCTTTATCAGGTCCTTTTTTAAAAATCCGATAAACTGATTGAGCTGCGCAAAAAAGGTCTTGTCTTTTTCAGCCTTGCCTTTTGAAAATTTGGCCACATAGTCGGCAATTAATTTGTGTTCCTGGGAGAGTTTGGCAATGGTGTTATCAATTTTGCTGACATTTGTCATCGGTCACCTCTTTTCTCGTTAATCAGAAACCTGTCTTTAATTCTGCCTGCTAATTTTAACGACTCTGTCCTCTGAATCAAGGAAAAAAGCCCGATAAACGGAACAAATTTATCGTAAGGAAAAAACGGAAAACCGGCATGGTGTCTGTTTTCCGGGCAATGCATCGGGTTGGCCTCCCTGACAAAATTATTGACCGCATGCCGGGACTATATCATAGTAAATAAAGCGATTTAATTTGCCTCGCATTTTTATTGAAGCGTTAAAAACGTTTTTTTGAAAGGATTGGCGCAGACGTTTTGGCAGACGGCGGCCATATCATATATTTCAATTTTTACACCATCGGCGCCCTTATTCCGGTGGTTTTCCATTTTCTGATCACGGTCTTTTTTCTGTCCATTCCGGAAAAATCCCGGGCCACCCTTCACCTGGGCATTGCCTTTCTTTTCATCACCCTGTTTAATTTGGCCTATGTTCTCGCCGCCAGCGTCTACCACCCCATGGCCGCCTACCACCGTTGGCTGACCGTGGGCGTCATCATGCTGGCGGAAACCCATTACACCCTGTTTTTGTTCAATTATCCCCATCCGGGGCGGCTGAAGACCGAGCGGCTGATTCAAATCCCCCATTATCTGATTTCCTTTCTAATGACCGGCGTCTTCATGTGGGTGAGTTTCAAGTCAGGGGTGATCTATCATTTTGACGGGCATTACTGGGATTTTACCGCGGATGATATCAGCAAGCTCGTGGGCATTGTCATCGGGCTCTATCTGGTGCCCTTTACCGGGATTTTTATTTACAAAATGACCAAAATCCGCGGCCGGGAGCGCTGGGTGATTTTTTTTATGGGCATCGCCTATCTGGTGGGCTCATTGATTCCGGCCATTGCCAATGCCATCAGCCGGGAGGGGCTGATCGACCGCCAGTTTTTCCAGATCATCTGGGCCATGGTCAATATCTTCGGCTTCTTCTTTCTGGCCATTATCTATATTAACAACACGCGGGACCAGTCCACGTTTATGGCCAAAATCGCAGGCATCAGCATGGTAACCTTCCTGGTCCTTCTTCAGGGGGTCAGCTATTTTGCCTTAAATGACAAGGAGCAGGCCTATGATGAAATTCATCGGCAGATGAACCACCGGATTGTCTCGGCAGGCGACAACTATCAGCCGCCCCAGCTCGCCTACGTGACTGCCTATGATGCCAAAGCCCGTCAAGCCACCGTCGAGTATCAGGATAAGGGGCTGCGCCTGGACACGCGCCGGATAAAACAGGATTTGGAAAACGCCTGGTTTTTCAAAAAAATCAGCGAAACTCATGGGAAGGGCCGGCTTCGGCGCTTGTTAACCGGCACATGGCGGAAAAGCGGGCATTTGGCCGGCTACATTCGCAGTTTGGGCGCATTTGCGGCCGGACAGCCGGACGGGCTGACATCAACAGCCATCCAGGCCTATATTGAAAAGCTTGAGTTTTATGTGGGCTATTACCGCAGAAAAGTCCGGAATATGCCGGCGCAGGGGGTCCGAAAAGCGGTCGGCGCATTTCTGGACAGCAACAAGGCCACGCTTTCAAATTTTAATATCACCCTGTGGAATCATCTGGCAAAAAGTGAATCCCATGGCAATGCCCTGAAATCGGAAATTCTGGCCTATCTCCAGCCCCTGCGGCCATCCGGGGAGCGGTTTTACCGTAAACTTCCGGCCGATTCTCCGCATGTGGTCGCATTTGTTCACCATGCAGGGGATTCCAACCGCATCTATGAACTGGGATTTAGTTATGACGGCTACCGGCATTATATCCATCCGGCGGCCGCCAAGATGATTCTCCTGCTTTTCGGGTTGATCCTGTTTGCGCTGGTGGGATTCCGGCTGTTTTTTCTGGGTACCTTTATTCACCCGATGCGCATGCTGGTGGACGGCGTAAAACGCGTCAACTGGGGGGATTTAAACGTTTCGATTCCCGTGCGGGCCGGTGATGAGATCGGGTATCTCACCCAGGCGTTTAACCGGATGGTAGGTTCCATTAAGGAGTCCAACCGGGAGCTGAATGATACCCGGCTCTATCTCAAAAATATCTTTGACTCCATGCCGTCCATGCTGATCGGCGTCGATCATCAGGGCCGGGTGACCCACTGGAACCAGGAGGCTGAGCGGATTACCCGGCTGGCGGAGGATCGGGCCCGGGGTGAGGCCATTGAAAAACTGATTCCCCAGTTTGCCGAATACCTGGAGAACGTGCATGCGGCCATTAATCACCGGAAATCGCAGAAAATCGAGAAAGTCGCCTACCAGCTGGGAGGCGAGACCCGGTATTCGGATATTGTGGTCTATCCGCTGACCGCCAACGGGGTTAAGGGCGCGGTGGTGCGGGTGGATGACATCACCTCGCGGGTGCGGTTTGAGGAAATGATGGTGCAGTCCGAAAAAATGGCGTCGGTGGGCGGTCTGGCCGCGGGCATGGCCCATGAAATCAATAATCCGCTGGGCGGCATCATGATGGCCGCGCAGAATATCGAACGCCGGTTTTCCCCGGCTTTGAAAAAGAATCACGAGGTGGCGGAAGAAGTGGGCACCGAGATGACAGCCATCTCCGCATATATGGAGAAACGGGGCATTTCAAAGATGCTTGCCGGTATCCTCGAGATGGGCCAGCGGGCCTCGAATATTGTCGCCAATATGCTTAATTTCAGCCGGAAAAGCGAAACCCGGCGATCGTCCCAGAATATCAACCAATTGATTGATGAGACCATTGAGCTGGCGGCCAATGACTATAATCTAAAAAAGCAGTATGATTTCCGGCATATTGAGATCTCCCGGGATTATGAGCCCGGTCTGCCGATGATTCTCTGCATCCGCACCGAAATTCAGCAGGTGTTTTTAAATCTTTTAAAGAATGCCGCCCAGGCCATGGCGGAAAAAACCTATGAATCGGAATCACCGCAGATTCGGATCCGCACGGCCAGGGCAGGTGATATGGTGCGGGTGGAGGTGGCGGATAACGGCCCCGGAATGCCCGATTCGGTGCGCAAACGGATATTCGAGCCCTTTTTCACCACCAAGGATGTGGGAACCGGCACAGGGCTCGGCCTGTCGGTTTCCTATTTTATCGTGACCAAAAATCACGAGGGGCAGATGGAAGTCAGCGCCCGGGCCGGCAAAGGGACCCGGTTTATCATTAAACTGCCAGCGGCGGAGTAAAATGGGGCATTCAGAGATTAAAATTCTGGTGGTTGATGACGAAGAAGTGGTCAATGCCAACCTGCAAGCCTTTCTTGAAGATGAGGGGTTTACGGTCTATACCGCAGCCAGCGGTGAGGCGGCGCTTCAACTCTTGGATCGCCAGGCCGTTGATGTGGGCATTATCGACATGCGGCTGCCCGGTATGGACGGCAATACCCTGATTTTAAACGCCCATCAGAAACAGCCCTTGATGAAATTTCTGATTCATACCGGGTCAACCAACTATGCCCTGCCGCAGGCCCTGCTTGATATCGGTTTGACCAAAGCGCAGGTGTTTCGAAAACCCCTTTCGGATTTATCCGTATTGACCCCTATGATCAATCAACTGAGTAACATGGAAAAACGCGATGATTAAAGTCCTCACCATTGATGATGAAACCGTTTTTCGGGAAAATATCGTCGCTTTTCTCGAAGATAATGATTACCAGGTCATTGAAAGCGATAACGGCGAAGACGGCCTGGCCAAGTTCAGGCAGGAGGCGCCGGACATCATCCTGTGCGATCTGAAAATGCCCCGGATGGACGGCTTCCAGGTGCTTGAGGCGGTCGCCCGGGAGGCGCCTGAAACGCCCATCATCATGATTTCCGGCACCGGCGCCATTCATGACGTGATCGAGAGCCTCCGGCTGGGCGCCTGGGATTATATTTTAAAGCCCATCTATGACATGGGCGCGCTGGAGCATGCGGTGAACAAGGCCCTTGAAAGGGCGCGGCTCATCCGGGAAAACCGGCAGCATCGGGAGCATCTGGAGGCGGAAGTCAAAAAACGGACCCAGGAGATCCTGGACCGCACCAATGAGCTCCAGGCGGCCAACCGCCAGCTGAACGCGGAAATAAACGAGCGCAAGGCCGTGGAGAACCGGCTTAAGAACAGCCTGAACAGCCTTGAGAAAACCATCGAAGGCACCATCAGCACGATCTCGCTTATCGTTGAAATGCGCGATCCTTACACGGGCGGACATCAGCGGCATGTGGCCCAGCTTTCCCGGGCGATTGCCCGGGAAATGAATTTCTCGGAGGAGCAGCTAAATGGCATCTACTATGCCGGCCTGATCCATGATATCGGCAAACTGGCGGTGCCGATCGAGATTCTGGTGAAGCCGGGCCGGATTAGCAAGATTGAATACATGATGATCCGCACCCATCCGCAGGCCGGTTGGGAAATTTTAAAAGAAATCGAATTTCCCTGGCCGATTGCCGAAATTGCGCTTCAGCACCATGAACGCCTGGATGGCTCGGGATATCCCAACGGCCTTTCCGGAGATGATATCCTGGTGGAGTCGCGGATTGTGGCCGTGGCGGATGTGCTCGAATCCATGATGTTTCACCGGCCGTACCGGGAATCTTTGGGGCTTGATGTGGCATTGGAAGAAATTTCCCAAAACCGCGGCCGGTTATATGATGCGCAGGCGGTGGATACCTGCATTAAGCTGTTCCAGGAGAAGAACTTTTCTTTCAATATGACCGAGTCTAAATACCAGGACGAGTTTTTTTCCAGTTTTTTTGGCCGGCACCATACGAATCTGACCTAAATTCTGACACCAATCCATTGAAATGGGCTCAATTTGCTGTTATAAGCGGCGCATATGGATGAGCGGCAGCGGCATTTAATTGGCCGCTTACGTTGAAGCCGGACGTACCCGTACGCTGCGGCCTCTCTTGATCAGACAAGTATTCTATCGGAGTTTTCATGACATTTGAGCGGCATCGTATCAACCGGCGCGTGATCGATGATCTTAAAAACCGGTCCACCATCGGCATGTATTTTTATCTGGCCGTCACCATTGCGGTGCTCTCTGTGGACGGGTTCTACAAACGGCACCTCATATTCTCCATCATTTTTCTCTCGCTAATGGCTCTCATCGCCTGTTTCCGGGTGGTGCAGTTTAAATTCTACGACAAATTCGACCAAATCAACCGGCGGCTCAACTACTGCGCGTTTTTTACGAGCGTATATGCCACAGCCCTTACCTGGGGGGTCGGGTTTGCCTATTTCATGATTCAGCCCGAGGATTTGACCTCCAAGATGATTATGCTGGCAAGCACGGTGGGGCTTGATTCCGGCGGCGTGGTCGCCTTTATGCCCTCCCGGCGCACTTCGGTTGTCTATAACCTGATCATGCTGATGCCGGCCGCCCTGCTGATGCTGTTTCTGCAGACCAATAATATCATCGTTTTTCTGATTTGCCTTTTTGCCGCCTATATGATCCTGGTGGCTTTCAGGGGCAACCGGGAATACTGGGACGCCTTGGAAAATGAGCACTTACTTAAATTAAAATCCGAAGAGGTCGAAAAAATCAGCCGGGTGGATGTGCTCACCGGCCTGTATAACCGCCGCTATTTTGATGAAATTTTCAATGTCCAGTGGAAGGCGGCGGCCCGAAGCGCCATTCCCTTGTCCGTTATCATCTGCGATATCGATCACTTCAAACCGGTCAACGACACCTACGGCCATCTGGCCGGGGACGCGTACCTGAAAAAAATTGCCCATGTCCTCTCCGGCATTTTTCAGCGGGATACGGATTTTATCGCCAGATACGGCGGCGAGGAGTTTGTGATGCTTCTTTTAAACCATGAAGGGCCGGATGCGGTGGAGCTGGCGGAAAAGGTCCGCGCTGAGGTTGAGCGCATGACGCTTTTTTATTACAGCCATGAAATAAAAACCACGATCAGCTTGGGTGTTGCCACGTGTGTGCCCCGGCTGGCGCAAAACCGGGAGAACCTGTTTGAGGAGGCGGATAAGGCCTTGTACCAGGCCAAAAACAGCGGCCGCAACCAGGTGGTGTTTTATGAGGCCCAAAACAGCTGTTAACCCAATGCCATTAACTTAAGAGCAGAAATGGGCTCGGTGGTCATTTCGAGCGGCAGCGAGAAATCTTACAATTGCCATGATTTTTTAAGATTTCTCGTCACTATCGCTCCTCGAAATGACAGGGGCGGAATGCTAAAGAGAATGACATTGAGTGTTAACCTGTCTTAGGAAAGCAGCGATTTTTGTTTCAGCATATGGATGAGTTTTTTGGCCTTCTCCTCCGGCGTGCCGTCGATCACTTGCCCGGCCCGTTTTTTCTCAGGCGGCGCATAGCCCGACACGTTATAGCTTTTACCCCCTATATCAAGCGAATCCATGGCGATTTCCGAGATGCCGGTTTTATTGGCCCGGAGCATATTGGAGAGACTCGGATAGCGGGGGATATTGATCCCGGTCTGGATCGTGACAAGGGCCGGCAGGTCCAATTCGATCAGGGCCCTGGCCCCGCCCTCGCGTTCCTGCTCAACAGAAATCAGCGATTTTTCCGGATCAAGATCAGCCCTGACCACTGCGGAGGCCCAGGGGATATCCAGGCAGGCGGCCAGCATGGGGCCGACCTGAAACTGCATCATGTCTTCAGACATCACCCCGGTTAAAATCAGATTATAGGGTTTTTCCGATGCGATCGCTGCAATGGCCCGGGCGGTCTGCATGGCATCGCAGGCCCGGGCGTAATCGGCCTTAATGTGCATGCCCTTGTCAGCGCCCATGCCGATGCCCCGCTTGACGGCTTTCCGGGCACCGTCCGGGCCGCATGAGACGATGTCAATATGGGTTTTGCCGAACTTTTCCTTGATTAACACCGCCTCTTCCACGGCTGACTCATCAAAGCGGTTCATGGAAAGTTCCGTGTCATCATCCACCGCCTTCAAGGGATCCGGCGGTTCGTCATATATGTTCTCTGAAGCGATGATCCGGTCAAAATCCGGCACCGCCTTCACGCAGACCAGGATGTTCATGCGCGCCTTCCTTTTCTTTCGCTCTTGGTGGGAAATTTGTTCTATTTTTCAGGCAGGCGCGGTGGCCTGCCCTACGAAGGCATGCCGGCATTTCGTAGGGTCGGCCACCGTGCCGACCACCCGTGCGTCCAGGGTTTTTAGGGTTTACCGCCAGCGCGTAGGGCGGATAAGCGATAGCGCATCCGCCATGTATTTGGCTTTATGATCCCTTGGTTAAAAGGCCAGGACATCGCAGGGTTAAATTGCTTGGAGACCATTTATTTCTAATAGAATATTAAAACGTTAGCGTCAACAAAAAATAGAGCGCTCGCTCGTTTTTTTTGTTGACAGCCGAGGCGGATGCCGATAATAAATCAGCATGGACACAATGTTATTAACCTTAGCATTCCGCCCCTGTCATTTCGAGGAACGACAGTGACGAGAAATCTGAAAAAATCATGCGATTGTAAGATTTCTCGCTGCCGCTCGAAATGACAACCGAGCCCATTTCTACTTTTAAGTGAATGGCGCTGAGTGTGGGCATTAATCGCTGATCATCTTAGAAAAAGGTCATAAAAAGGGAGTAACATGGATTTTTCAATATCTGACAAAATGAAGACCATCCTGGAAATGGTCAATGAATTTGTCGACCGGGAGCTCATTCCGCTGGAGCCGGAATTTAACAGCAAGGGATTCCGGGAGATGCTGCCCGCAATCCGGGAAAAGCAGGAAAAAGTCCGGCAGATGGAGCTCTGGGCGCCCAATTTTCCGGAGGATTGCGGCGGTTTGGGGCTTTCTTTGTTGGAGCACGGGCTGCTGTCAGAAGCCCTGGGCCGGACGCCGCTCGGGCATTTCGTGTTCTGGTGCCAGGCCCCGGATGCGGGAAATGTCGAAATCCTTCACATGCACGCCACCGAAGAGCAGCGCAAAAAATATCTCTATCCCCTGGTGGCCGGCGATATCCGGTCCTGTTTTGCCATGACCGAGGTGGACATGCCGGGCTCCAACCCGGTGCTCCTTGAAACCACCGCGGAAAAGGACGGGGACGACTATGTGATAAACGGGCACAAGTGGTATACGTCTTCAGCAGACGGCGCGGAATTTGCCATTGTGATGGCGGTGACAAATCCCGAGGCCCCGGATTATACCCAGGCGAGCATGATTATCGTGCCAACAGATACCCCCGGCTTTAACCTGGTCAGAAATATTCCGGTGATGGGTCATGCGGGCGAGGATTATTTCAGCCACGGGGAAATCCTGTTCCAGTCCTGCCGGGTGCCGCAGGCGAATCTGCTCGGGCAGGAAGGCCATGGGTTTGTGATCGCCCAGGAGCGTCTGGGGCCGGGCCGGATCCATCACTGCATGCGGTGGCTGGGCATCTGCCAGCGGTCCTTTGAACTGATGTGCCGCCGGGCCAACAGCCGGCAGATTACCAAGGACGGCAAGCCCCTGGCCTCCCGGCAGATCATTCAGGCCTGGATTTCCGAAAGTGCGGCCGAGATTCAGGCGGCCCGGCTGATGACGCTTCATGCAGCGTGGAAAATTGACAATGAGGGCGCCAAGGCGGCCCGCCATGATATCTCCATGATCAAGTTCATGGTGGCCAACACCATGCAGCGGGTGGTGGACCGGGCGCTTCAGGTGCACGGCGGCCTCGGTATGACCGATGACACGATCCTTGCTTTTTTCTTCCGGCACGAGCGGGCCGCCCGGATCTATGACGGGGCGGACGAGGTGCACAAGGTGGCTTTGGCCAAACGGATTCTGCGGGAATATCCCGCAGAAACCGGATAAACAGAAACCGGATAAACGGGCAGGCAGATGCAAACGGCGGCAAATACATTTCAGCATATGCGGTTCAATGAATTCCGGCAGATGGCCCTGGTTTCCATGGAGGAGCTCTGCCGCGAGATTTTTCATGAAAACCAGACTTCCATCAAGACCAAGAAGGAGGCCGTGGCGGTCCGGAACTTGGCCAATATCTTTGACACCACCCTGAAGCTCTCCAATGAAAAGGGCTTTCAGACCATGAGCCTGAGGGATCTGAGCCGGGCCTCGGGGCTAAGTATGGGCGCCCTCTATTCCTATTTTACCAGCAAAGATGAACTGCTGGAGATGATCCAGAACCAGGGTCAGCGCTTAACCCGCCGGATACTCAGCCAACAGATCGAATCGGTTGAATCGGTCGGCCAGAAGCTGCGCATGGCCATCCGGACCCATCTGTACCTGACCGAGGTCATGCAGCCCTGGTTTTACTTTTCATTCATGGAGACCAAGAATCTGGACAAGGCCCAGCAGAAAAGGTCGATTGAGGGGGAACTGGCCACCGAGCAGCTGTTTATCGACATTCTGGAACAGGGGCTTCGCGAAGGGGTGTTTTCGCTGGAGAATCCGGTTTTGACGGCCACGGTAATCAAGGCCATGCTCCAGGACTGGTATGTCAAGCGCTGGAAATACAGCCGGCGGCGCGTTTCCGTGGACGCGTATGCGGATTTTGTGATTTTTGTCATTGAGTCCATTGTGATGTCAAATTCAATGTCGTTAACTTAACAGTAAAAAATGGCTCAGTTGTCATTTCGAGCGCCAGCGAGAAATCTTATAATTGCATGAATTTTCAAGATTTCTCGTCACTGTCGTTCCCCGAAATGACAGCATCGGAAGCCTGAGGCCAATTGTTTTTATGCCGGTTAAATTCAGGGAGTTGTAAATGCCGATCGTTGATACACCGACTAAAATTCGCGATGGGGAAGAGCTGGATCAGGCGGCTGTGGAGAGTTTTTTAAAGCAGCATATCGAAGGGCTGTCCGGCAGCCTGGAGATTAAACAGTTTCCCAGCGGGTTCTCCAACCTCACGTATTTTATCCGGGTGGGGGACCGGGAGATGGTGCTCCGCCGGCCGCCATTCGGCAGAAAGGCCAAAACCGCCCATGACATGGGCCGCGAATACAAAATATTGAGCGCCCTGTATCCGGTCTTTCCCTACTGCCCGAAGCCCCTGGTCTATACCGAGGATGAGAGCATCATGGGCTGCCCCTTTTACGTCATGGAGCGGCTGCAGGGGATTATCCTGCGAAAAGACCTGCCCGAGGACCTGTCCCTTGCGCCGGCGGATGCCCGCCGGCTTTGCGAGAATATGGTTGATCTCCACGTGCGGCTGCATTCCCTCGATTATGAGGCCATCGGCCTGGCAGACTTCGGTAAACCCCAGGGCTATGTCCGGCGCCAGGTGGAGGGCTGGAGCAGGCGGTACCGGGAGGCCCGAACCCCGGATGTCCCGGATTTCGAGCCGGTGATGGCGTGGCTGGCCGCCAATCAGCCGGATGATTTTGAGCGTCCGGCAATCATTCACAATGACTATAAATTCGACAACCTGGTCTTAAATCCGGACAACCCTTTGGATATTATCGGCATTCTGGACTGGGAGATGGCCACCCTGGGTGATCCGTTAATGGATCTGGGGGCGTCCCTGGCCTACTGGATCAACCGGGATGATCCGGAGGAGATGCAGCTCATGCGGATGCTGCCAACGACCTACGAGGGGATGATGACCCGCCGGGAGGTGGTGGATCGGTATGCGGAAACAGCGGGGATTGAGCTGGGCAATTTCGATTTCTATTACTGCTTCGGCCTTTTCCGGCTGGCGGGTATCGCCCAGCAGATTTATTACCGGTATTATCACGGCCAAACCAAGGATAAACGGTTTATCCAGATGGGCTATGCGGTGGGATTTCTGGAAAATGCCGCCAAAGGCGTCATTGGCTGATAAAATCGTTGATGGTTAACAGGGAGTAGACATTTACCCCGCAGGCCTCGATGTTTTCGCGGCCGTTCTGCTCGCAGCGGTCAAGCAGCGCAATCACGCTCAGGATCTCAAGGCCGTAATCCCGGACCGCATTGATGGCCTTGATGGTGGAGCCGCCGGTGGTAACCACGTCTTCAATCACAATTACCGGATCGCCGGGTTCCATGTTGCCTTCGATCGGCAGTCGCAGGCCGTGGGCTTTGGGTTCTTTTCGCACGGAAAACGCATCAATCGGATTGCCCCGGAGCTGCGAGGTGTAGGCCACGGAAATGGCGATCGGGTCCGCGCCCATGGTCAGCCCGCCGATGCCTGCAGGGTCTAGGTTAAGCTCCTGAATTTTGTCATACATCAATGCACCGATCAGGACGATGCCTGGCGGGTAATAGGTCACCCCCTTCAAGTTGAAATAGAAGTTGCTTTTTTTGCCGGAAGCCAGCGTGAATATGGGCTCTTTGGAATACTGAAACGAACGCTGCCGGATCAGATCAATGAGTTGGTCCCTTTCGGTCATGGATAGAAATCCTTTCCCTGTTTTGTTAAAAAAGCTATCGATGACTAACCGAATGGCCAAGGATTGTCAAGCCGGATGATATCAAGCGCAACCCAGATTCGCCATATCTATTTTGAGGCGGGCACAGTGGCCTGTCCTTCTATTTTGAGGCGGGCACAGTGGCCCGCCCTACGCAGGATGTGCCTGGGACCAACCGTCGTAGGGCCGGCCACCGTGCCGGCCAAAAATTGAACGGCGGACACGACCGCCCGCCTACAGTGAGATGTGCCGTGAATAATCGTCGTAGGGTCGGCCACCGTGCCGACTGTTTCGGCTCTTAATCCCAATCCCAATAAGGAGCTTTAAATGGAGAATTTAATCTATCAAGCCAAAGATCACATCGGCTACCTCACCTTAAACCGGCCGAATAACTATAATGCCTTTGACCGCCAGACCATTGAGGAGTTCGAAACATTCTGGCGGGACCGGCGCTATGATGAAAGCGTGCGGGTGATTGTGCTTGACGGCGGGGATGCCAAAGGGTTCTGCGCCGGGCTGGATATGCAGACCTACGGGCCGGAGATGTTTAAGATGCCGCCGACGGAGGCCTATAACGGCCAGGCCCGGATGGCCAGACTTCTGCTTGCCATGCGCATGGCGCCGCAGCCCATTATCTCCTGCATCCACGGGGCGGCCTCCGGCTTTGGATTTTCTCTGGCCATGGCCTCGGATATCCGGATTTTGGCGGAAAACGCCCGGTTTAATGCGGCCTATATCAATATCGGGCTGGGCGGGGCGGATATGGCATCGAGCTATTTCCTGCCGCGTTTGATCGGCTCCGGCCGGGCCAATGAATTCCTGCTCACCGGCAACTGGATGAGTGCGGAAGAGGCCATGCAGCTGGGGTTCGCCAGCCGGCTGGTGCCAAAGGATCAAATGCTTGAGACCGCCGGGGAGCTGGCCCAAACCATGGCGAGTAAAACGCCTCTGGGCCTGCGAATGACCAAGGAGGCCATCAACGTCAATATCGATGCCGGGGGCCTTGAGGCATGCCTCCAGATGGAGGATAGAAACCAGATGATGGTCATGTATTCGCTCAAACTGGCATCACCCGAATAGGCGGGGCTATGCCGACATTAATTGTTTCTTGTAAGCCTCGATCAGGTGCTCGGCTTCTTCCCTGCTTCTGATCCGGGTGATGGCGCGTCTGAACACAGAGCTTGCCGGAAGGCCCTTGGAAAACCAGCCGAGGCGGCTGCGAAGCATCCGGCAGGCTTTTTTTTCACCGAAGAGCGTAATCATCTGATCCATATACCAATGCATCATCTGAAACCGATGCAATGGGTCCACCGGCGGAATCGGCTCATGGCGGAGGGCTGCCAGGGCCTGGGTAAAAAAACAGGGGTTGCCGATGGCCGCCCGGCCGATCATCACCCCGTCACAGTTGGTAGCTTCGATCATTTTCTGGACATCGGACGGCCGCTTGATATCCCCGTTTCCGATCACCGGGATGGCAGCGGCCTCTTTTACCCGTTTAATCACCTGCCAGTCCGCACACCCCCGAAACCCCTGCCTGGCGGTGCGGGGATGGACGGTTACGGCATCCACGCCGCAGGCCCCCGCTATGCGGCAGAGCTCGATCGCCTGCCTGCCCGAGGCATCCCATCCGGAGCGGATTTTAATGGTTAACGGAATGCGGATGGCCTTTCGCATTTTAATGAGCATCTGCTCCGCCCGGTCCAGGTCCTTCATCAATGCCGCGCCCGCGCCGGTGCGAACCACCTTTTTGACCGCGCATCCGAAATTTACATCAATAATATCCGCACCCATGGCTTCCACCATAGCCGCCGCCTCGGCCATAATATCGGGGCGCTGGCCGAATAACTGCACGGAAATGGGCTTTTCCGCGTCATCCATCACCAGCATGTCCCGGGTTTCCGCCGAGCCGTAATGCAGCCCGTTTGAGCTGATCATTTCACTGCACACCAGGCCGCAGCCCGCCTCCCGGGCCAGAATCCGGAAGGGCATGTGGGTAATGCCGGCCATAGGGGCCAGAATCAATGGATTGGTGAGCTCTATGTCGCCGATTCGCATAACGGGTGACTGCTTTTTGACGGGTTGGCATAGCAGAACAGGCAGTTGTGCCGGCAGGGCTGGCGGTGGTAGGAACCGATATCCGAGGAGGTCGTACACCCGCATCCCTGTTTCACGCGCTGGCCGGCGTCTTTTCGAAGCGAAATGTCCCCGCCGAAAAAATCCATCAGCAGCCTGCCGGGGATGCATCGGCTGGGTCCAATGGGGGCGCCTGCCGGCAGGGCGGCCATCACCTCTTTTTCGCAGCAGGTATATAGGTCAATATCGTGCGGTTTGAGAATCTGCGCCAGCCATTGCAGCACCCGCACTTTTTCTTCTAACGGCGGATCATTAAAAACAAAACCCGGATAGGCGGCCAGGCGCTTTTTGATCTTGGGGTAATGGTCCATGAAGCTGGTGATGCAGCGGCGAATGCCTAAATCGCCCATAACTTCGGCAATTCGGGCAAAATCCGTCAGGTTGTCCATATCCGGCCCGCCCGGCGGCCGGAAAAAACAGACCGGGTCAAAGCGCCAGTGAATCGCTTCCGGGCCGAACCGTTCGACAAGCCGGGAAAGCGTTTCAAAACGGCCATTTAAGGGCGGGATATGGGGCTCAAGCCATGGGGATTCAGAGTTTAGGGTGAAATTGAAAAACAGGTGATAGCCCATTTTCTGAAGCCTCTCCCCGTAGCCGCCATCCAGAAACGGGCGGAAGTCCTTGGACCAGAAAACAATGGTATGCACATTTTCAGGCGTTGCCGTAACTTTTGATACGTGACGGTTGAACGGATTGGTCATTTCAAAGTATCCGTCATAAATCCCCTGCATGAACCAGTCCATGTAAAAGGCCGGAATATCGGTGCGGCGGGAGGCGGAGATGATGATTCTGGCTGGTGTTTTTCCGCTCATTTTTTGGGTTGGCGGTCCCATAGGGAGACCACCTTGGCATCCTCCGGGGAATCCTCTTTTTCTTTTTCCGGCGCCTGCTGCTGTTCCTCTTTTACAGATGCCTCTTGGCTTTCTTCCTGATCAGATTCTGGTTCCGCCTCCGGCGGGGCCTCGACTTTTTCAAGCCGCAGCCGGTTGCCACCCATGGTAAATTCTTCCCCGTTGATATACACATCCCGCAGAATCCAGGTGACCGTCTGCAGCGGGATCTGGAGAAGCAGGAGCGTCACATGATACCAGTCTTTTTTGACATCCGGGGAAATGGCCTCGATGCGGGCAAAACCGGCGGGCTGATCCTCATAATAGATTAAAATAATATCGTTTTCCTGTGCCATAGGCTACGCACCTTCTAAGTAACTTGTTTTTTGAAAGCTCGAAATGGATATAAACCACAAAGGACACAGAGATCACGGAGAAGGCTTCTTATAAATAATGTTTTCTCTGTGGCCTCTGTGCTCTCTGTGGTTAAGAAATTGGTCCCCAAAAGGTGTAGTGGGGTATAAAATATTATATTTATTAAATCAAAAAGTTATGGTCGGCACGGTGGCCGACCCTACGATGAATCGGGTTTTTCCCCATTCGTAGGGCGGGCCACCGTGCCCGCCTGAAAAATAGATAGAACAAATTTACCGTGCCTCAGTGCCTTTAAAGTTATTTTTAGCTCGGTCCCGGGCAGCGGTCCGGGGGAATGTTTTTATCGCCACCGCGGTTAAGCCTAAATCCATGTTAAAGAAAACTATATTACGCCTTGAAGGCGGATGCAAGGGGGTCTCAATCCGAGCGGCGGGGGAAAAATATAGTGCGCAGCCAGTGGAAAAGGGAATTGCCTTTTAAGTTTTCCCGGTCCATGGCATCGATATCTTTGGCAAGCATGGCCGGATCCGCAAACCATTCCGAGCGCATGGCAAATTTCTCCTCCGGATCAAGCGCCTTGACCACCCGGGCCGGATTGCCGGCCGCGATGGTGTTGGGCGGGATTGAGCGGATGACCACGGAGCCGGCGCCGATGATGCTGTTATCCCCGATCTCAACGCCTTTGCAGACGATGGCGCTGTCGCCGATCCACACATTTTCGCCGATGGAGATCGGACGGGTGGGGCCAATCGTCCAGATCCGGTTATAAATCCCGTGCCAGTCCGCATCCGTGATATAGGCATGGCTGGCCAGCATGGTATTGTCCCCGATTTTAATATAATCCGCGGAGCTTATGCGCACACCGGGGCAGATCAGGCAGTAGTCGCCGATTTCGATGCCGCCTTTTTCTTTATCTTCGGGCCACACCGTCAGCCGGACTTTCTTATCTTTAGAGGAGAGGATATTGGCGTGCCGGCCGATCTTGATGGGGGCGCCAAAGACTTCGATATTCCAGGGATGAATGACGGTATATCCCGGCCCGAGCAAATCGAACTGGGGGCGCAGAAAATACCGGGCATAGGCCTGCTGGAATTTAATGTAGGCTTTTTTTAAAAAATAGGGCCGATGGTCTCGTCGCAAGAAAAGCGCCTTATTTCAGATAGAGAGCAAACTCTGAGGTGTTCCAGAAGCTGTGGTTGAAAAATTCCGCTGCCGGCGTTATTTGATACAGGGCATCCGCGGCCATGATGAACACCCCGTTGGTCCAGGAGATTTTATCCTCCGGCCAGATTACCATGTCCGGATAGGTAAACCCGCACCAGTAGGAGCCGTCTTCGAATTTGCGGTCAATCAGCCAGGAGAAGACAATGGCGGCGATTTCATGGCTGCCCATGGCCGCCAGGGCGATCACCAGCTCGCAGGTTTCGGCAATGGTCACCCAGGGGCGGTCAGAGACGCAAAGCACCCCCATTCCTTTTACAACGAATTTCTTCCACTGCTGATCGATCCGATCCTGGGCCGCTGCGCCGGTGACCGCGCCGGATAATACCGGATAAAACCAGTCCATGGAGTATCTGGATTTGGTGATATTAAAAAGATGGTAGCCGTCCCGGATGGCCTCGCCCAGATTGATCAGCGCGCTCTTCCATTCGGGTTTGGCTTTGCCGAGCAAACCGGCAATTGAGATTGCGCATTTAAGGCTCATAAATATGGAGCTCGACCCCGTAAGGAGCGCCATGGGATCGATTTCCAGGTCCGGGCTTTTGGCCCAGTAGATTTCCCCGGTGGGTGCCTGGAGGCTTACCGCAAAATCCATGGCCGCCTCAATCGTTGGCCACATTTGATACAGAAACCGGATGTCCCGGGTGATCAGATAATAGTGGAATACCCCCACCGCGATATAGGCCGAGATATTGGTTTCCCGGGTGCGATCCAGGGGGGCGCCGTCAAGGTAAGCGGAATACCAGCTGCCGTCTTCCAGCTGGATTTCTGCCAGCCATTCATAGGCGGCCCGGGCCTCGGCGATATAGCCGCAGATAGAGAGCCCCATGGCCGCTTCCACATGATCCCAGGGATCGGTCTTGCCGCCCCGGCTCCATGGAATTTCCCCGGTTTCTTTCTGTAAATCGGCAATCATTAATGCAATGGCATCAATATCAACCGAAACCGCCGGCTTCTTCCAGGGAACCTCCATCTTCATGGCCTCTCTATCCTTTTGCATCCCGGTATCCTATTTCTGCACGTTGAATTTGTTTTGGCGAACAACCCCATAACCATGGGGTTGCTCGCATGTAAGGTCGGCACGGTGGCCGACCCTACAAAATGTCAGCATTGTTGCGGGCGGGCCACCGTGCCCGCCTGAAAAATAGATAGAACAAATTTACCGTGCCTATTTCTGCCTGATCGCAGCGCGCGAGCTTTTAACGTAAATTAACGTTCATGAAAGTTTATAAATGAAAATATCTGCCACAAAAAGGATGGAGAAGCAATAAATTTCGGCATATTCGGCTGTTTTAACCGATGTTGGGCAGAAGCGTCCACTTAATGGCCCAGTCGCTGGTATCATCGAGCTGATCCAGGCAGACGATGCCGCCGTTCTGGAATTTCATCACAGTGATATCCGGATTGCCGGCGGTCAGATAACTGGTGATGCGCTCCATAAACGGGAGGTGCCCAACCAGCATCATATTTCCTCCGGGATCCGCGCTTTGGGCGACAGGGACCACATCGTCAAGCGCTTTAATCCCCGCCATTTCCTGGACCCCGCCGCCGGCCTGGAGGTAATCCGCAAATATCTCTGCGGTCTGCCGGGCCCGCTTTTTACCGCTGTGTTTGATTTCGCCCACTTTCACGTTATACCCGGCCGCGGTTTCGGCAATGCGTTTCACGTCCGCAATCCCTTCCTCCGAAAGGGACTGGTCGGGGTCCACATCCTTTTTTAAATTTTTGCCGTGCTGAACCAAATAAAGTGCCATAAGTTACCTCCTTTTTAATATAAATATATAATCAATTAAGTAGGTTCTGCAAACTTTGATTTTTTATTCCTCGACGGCGGCCGGTGCGCTGGTTATTTTATCTGCTTTTTAAGAGGCCGCTGTTCAGCAGGCGCCTTACGAATAAAAGATCCTTGACTGAAATCAGGAAGTGGCATAGGTATTTATATTATCTTATGATCTGAAAGGAGACTGACTTTAAATGGCATACACTGTAGCCCTAGCGGGCAAAGGCGGCACCGGAAAGACCACGCTTGCCGGACTGCTGGTCAAATATATGGTAAAAAACGGGAAAACCCCGATTCTGGCCGTGGATGCGGATTCCAACTTTAATTTTAACGAGGTGCTCGGTCTGACCGTAACCGATACGCTCGGCAATGCGCGAGAGGATATGAAAAAGGGGGCCGTGCCCAGCGGCATGACCAAGGATGTCTTCATCACCATGCGGATGGAGGAGGCGGTCATGGAAACCGGGAACTATGATCTTATCGTGATGGGCCAGCCCGAGGGCCAGGGCTGTTATTGTGCGGCCAATAGTCTGCTGGTCAACGCGCTTGAGCGGCTATCGGATAATTACCCCTATATCGTGCTGGATAACGAGGCGGGTATGGAGCATATCAGCCGGCTGACCACCAAGAATGTGGATGTGCTGCTGATTGTCACGGATGCCTCAAGGCGGGGGCTCCAGGCGGCCCTTCGCATCAATGAGCTCGCCTCGGAGTTAAATATCGGGGTGATGCGGACCTGTCTGATTTTCAATCAGGCCAAAAACGGGGTGCCGGACAAAGCCGCCAAAATGGTGGAAGAGGCCGGTGTGGAGCTTCTGGGATCAGTGCCCGAGGATGCCTCGATTTATGATTATGATTTCGAGGGCACACCGATTATAAATCTCCCGGAAGACAGCCAGGCCGTGCAGAATGCCTTTGCGCTGTTTGACAAGATTTTTTGATTCGCAGGCACGGATGTTGGATGTCATGCCGCATAAACCGTCCGGGAACGTGGATAAGGCGCCGCCCTGTCCGTATCTCTATATCTATTACCTCTCCGGCCGGCTGAGCGTAAAGGAGACCCATGATTTTGGGGCTTCGTTTATCGGGAACTGGGAAGAGGGGGAGACCTCGTTTCTTTTTTTTGCCCGTCCGGCGGATGACATGATAGAAAAGTTTTTAGCGGCCCGCCCCCGTCTGGAGCTCAAAGACCGGTTTGAGATGAGCTATGCGGACTGGCATGGGGGGCCGGTGGCGCCGTTTCAGGTGGGCGGTTTGCAGGTGGTGCCGCCATGGGCGAAAACGCCTTCGGGGACGGCTGAGCAGACGCTTGTGCTGGATCCGGGCGTGGTTTTCGGTGCGGGCAATCACCCCACCACCCGGCACTGCCTGATGGCCGTTGAGACGCTCATGGCCAATGAAACGGTTGAAGCCGTGCTCGATCTGGGGGCCGGTACCGGGCTTCTGGCCCTGGCGGCGGCCCGTCGGGGGGCGGCCCGTGTGCTGGCCGTGGATAATAATTTTCTGGCCGCCAAGACCGTGTGGACGAATATCCGGCATAATCATCTAACGGATCGGATGCTTTCCATCGCCGGCGACGCCCGGGACTTTATTGATTGGCCGGCGGATCTGGTGGTGGCCAACATCCATTATGATGTGATGCAGCAGCTGGTGGCAGCCCCCGGTTTTCGGCAGAAAAAATGGTTTGTCCTGTCCGGGCTCATGCGTACCCAGGCCCGGCGGATTAAAGACCGGCTTGTGCGCTGCCGGGCTGAAATACTGGAGGAATGGATACAGGACGGCATCTGGCACACGATGTTGGGGAAAATGATGTAACCGTCGAAAGGATGCTTGATGTACATTAAATGCTGGGGGTCCAGGGGGTCTATACCGGTTTCCGGGTCTGAGTATGATAAATACGGCGGTGATACCACCTGCATTGAGATCCGCACGAAGAGCGGCGAACTGATTATTGTGGATGCCGGCTCCGGCATGCGGCGGCTGGGCAACCAGCTTACCATCGAGGGCTGCCGGCTTTTCCATATGCTGTTTACCCATTCCCACTGGGATCACCTCCTGGGATTTCCCTTTTTTAAGCCCCTGTTCAGTTCGGAGTCGAATATCCAGATTTACCGGTGCCCGTTTCCCGGCAAGTTTGTCGAGACCATCGTAGCCAAAATGATGAGCCCGCCTCATTTTCCGGTCCGGTATTCGGACCTTCGCGCCAAAATTTCGTATCAGCAGGGCTGCCCGTCAAGCTTTCAAATCGATACGGTGACCGTCACCCCGATCGCCTTGAGCCACCCCAACAGCGGATGCGGATACAAATTCGAGGAAGATGGCAAATCCTTTGTTTTTCTAACGGATAACGAATTGGGCTACACGCACCCCGGCGGCCTGAAATTTAA
Source organism: Desulfobacterales bacterium (assembly GCA_034520365.1). Taxonomy (NCBI): domain Bacteria; kingdom Pseudomonadati; phylum Thermodesulfobacteriota; class Desulfobacteria; order Desulfobacterales; species Desulfobacterales bacterium. Next base: position 320,215 of record JAXHNP010000007.1, on the reverse strand, counting down.
GGATTACAAAGCCTTTTGCGAAGGCGCGGATCTCTTGTTCCATGATGCGGAGTACACGCCCGAGGAATACGCCCAAAGCATTGAATGGGGACATTCCACCTATACCGCCGCCCTGGAACTGGCCCTGGCCGCCGGTGTCAAACGGCTGGGGCTTTTCCATCACAACCGGGACCGCACGGATCAGGGCATGGACCACATACTGAATCAGACCCGCAATATTATCTCCGAGCGAAAATCCGGGCTGGCTTGCTATGCTATAGGCCGGGATATGAGCTTTGAAGTCTGATGGCAGCGTAAAAAGCGGTTTATGCCGCCACCCCGGCATTTTTGCAGAAACTAACTCAAAAAGGCCCTGAAAATCAGCCCATACTGTCATTTCGAGCGTCAGTGAGAAATCTTTACAACAAGATTCCTCGTCACTATCGTTCCTCGGAATGACAATAGCACAACACTTTGGAATAACGACATATATTGTTTGGTTCCTTAGAATTGTTTCCTCCGGGCCGTTTGCCCGGGACCGAGCCTATAAATAACTTTAAAGGCACTGAGGCACGGTAAATTTGTTCTATCTATTTTTCAGGCGGGCACGGTGGCCCGCCCTACGAATGGGGAAAAACCCGATCCATCGTAGGGTCGGCCACCGTGCCGACCATAAATCATCGATTTCATTAACCTAATACCTAATACCCAAAACCTAATACCCGTGAAATTACTTAGAAGAAGGGATTTTGTGATACTACATGCAGGATGAACAGAGCGGATGGACCGTCACCTTAAATTTACCCGCCCCCTCCCTGGATGATAACCGGGCGGATGCGGACCGGTTAAAAGCCGTCCTGGCATCCGCCTTTAACGCCGACGCCGTTGATATTGATCTTTCCCTGCTAAAAAAGCTGCCGGCCCGTCTGCGTAAGTGGGATTACCAGGCGCGCTGCCTCTGCTTTAACGACTACGGGCGGCTGCGTCTGGTGGGCATCAAGGCGCCGTCTGATTCCGCGCCGTTTTATGGGCTGGCCGTGGACCTGGGCACCACCCGCGTGGTGTTTCGGCTGATAAATCTTGATACGGGCGAGGCCATGGCGGAACAGGCCTTTGACAACCCCCAGATTGAAATCGGCCCGGATATCCTTGAGCGCATTCACTATGCGGATACGGATGGCGGTCTGGAGAAGCTGAACCGGCTGATTATAAACGGTTTTCAAGAAAATATAGACGCCATATGCCGCAAAGCTGAGATCCGCGGGCAGGATATCTATCTAATGGCGGTGGCGGGAAATACCAGCATGGGGCATCTATTCATGGGGCTTTTTCCGGGCGGGATTATCCGCGAGCCCTATATCCCGGTGGTTAACCGGCCGGGTCTCCTGCCGGCGGCCTCCCTTGGCATAGACATTCATCCGGATGCCTGTGTGTTTGTGTTTCCGAATGTGGGCAGCTATTTCGGCGGGGATCTGATAGCCGGTATCCTTTATTCCGAAATGCACGAGTGCGATGACATCGCCATGCTGGTGGATGTGGGGACCAATGCCGAAGTGGTGCTGGGAAACCGCGATTGGCTGGTTGCGTGCGCGGGTGCCGCCGGCCCGGCACTTGAAGGCGGGGTGTCGAGAATTGGCATGACCGCCGGTCCCGGGGTGATCGATGAGATTCGGATCGATCCGAAAACCCTGGCGTTTGATATCCATACCATTGATGATCAGCCGCCAAAAGGTATCTGCGGTTCGGGCATGATCGATCTGGTCGCCCAGCTTTTTCTCGCCGGGCTATTGGATATCCGGGGCCGTCTGGTGCCGGATGCCCATCCGGAGCGCATATACAAAACAGATGACGAGCGCCGTTTAGTGATTGTTAATGCTGAACAGTCGGCCACCGGCGAGGCCCTGACCCTGGGACAGGCGGATTTTGACAGTCTGATCCGCTCCAAGGCGGCCATGTACACGATCTTAGAAACCATTACCGGATATGTGGGCGTCACATTCAAGGACATCAGCCGGTTTTATGTGGCCGGGACATTCGGCTCCTTTATCCGGCCCCGCTCGGCCATCACCATCGGCATGATTCCGGACCTGCCCGAGGAGACCTATCAGCCGCTGGGTAACAGCTCATTGGGCGGCGCCGCCCGTCTGCTCGAGGAGCAGACGGCCATGACCGCGGTCCAGCGGATCTACCAGAACATCACCTACCTGGAATTAAACGTGAACCAGGAATTCATGAACCGTTTCAGCGCGGCCAAATTCCTGCCGCACACCGAGGCAGATCACTTTCCGTCTGTCAGGCAGGCGCATTAGAAGGTTTCAGGTTTCAGGTGTCAGGTTTCAGGCCTGAATATTTCCATCCTGAACACTGAACACTGAACACTGAAACCTTCCTCACGCGCTCAGCATAAACAGATTTACAAACCGGGGATCCAGATCCTCGGCTGAGACGCCGCCGTATTCCGAGACGATTTCGGCAAAAAGTGCTTCCAGGGCGCGGCCCAGATTGTTTGAGATTTCCTCTTCGGTAAATGCCGAGGCCCGGGAGAGCCAGGAAAGAAATTCGGATTTCATGGATTCTCTGATTTTTGGCCCGTCCCCGTTTGCCTCCCACAGGGAGCGGTAAAAGGGCTTGAACGTCTCTGTTGGGATCGGCTCGGGCAGAACCGGGAGGCTGAGCTCATGTCTTGCCCACAGGGTGAGCAGGAGGTTTTTATAGGTGACAAAATGGCCTTCGGGCAGATCATCCGTATTAATTGCCATGCATGAGAGCATATCGTCAAAGGCCATGGCCTGCTTTAGGGCTTTGTGGGTGGACTTGATGTCTTTAAACGAGGCAAACTCCCGATAGAGTCCATCTGTGGTCTGGTAATTGTCAAAGAATTTCGGTCGGTTGACCAAGAGCCCGCCGAGGACCCCCACCAGAAATTCGTCCCAGAAGCTAAGCGCCAGCCGGTTGTTGGCAAACCAGCTTTGCTGCTGCCATTGTTTGGCCCGCTGCCGCAGGCCGACCACCAGGCCGTAGCCCAGCCGGAAGATATCGATGAGCGGATAGGTTTTGATATAAGCCGCCGTCTGGCTGTCATCAAGCCGGGTCTTTTTGTCGGCCAGGCGCTCAAGGCCGATTTCCAGGTAGCCGCAGGATTTTTTAACGATTTCCCGAAGTTCTTCCCGCTCGTGGATCGGTTTTTGATCGGCCGCGGCAATCTGGTTGCAGAGGCCGGCGAATTCGATTTGAATCTGCTGAAAGGTCTCATCCAGGCTCATGATGCTCAAAGCCCGGCTAAACCGGCTGCCCTTTTCCAGAAACGCGAGGTGATTGAGCGGGATGGGCAGAAAATTCGCCTCGAGACGCCGCCCCCCCTGGATCTGTTTTGCCTGCTTTTGGATCACCTTGATATTGATCGGCTGATAGACGCCCACTGCCTCATCAAAGGGCAGAAATCCTTTTTCCGCCAGCCGTACGTTGCGGAAGCGGTAGGCCTCCTCCTCGCTTTCAGCCGGAAGCACGTTAAGGGCCCTTAAGAGCGTCTCCTGGTATTTGACGTGATCGGTCATGGCCAGGCGGTAGAGCATGTCGGCCAGAAAGGATTGCTGCTTTTCCAGGCTGTCCGGATCATTTTCCCGCTCCGCCGGTGATTCGATCAGGCGGATATAGTAGGTGTCATCAAAGGTGTAGAAATCGCCGTCCAGCTCCGAGGGATCCTGGTCATGCTCCCGGATGCAGACATCTACGGTCTGATAGAGATAGTATTCAATTAAATCGGATTTTTCCGCCTGCGCCCAGTTAATAAACCGGCTGGGGGCGGCTTTTAGCAGCAGATTCAGCCAGTGGGTCATGGATTTTAAATCGATCCGGTCGCGCTGCCAGATTTCAGCGTCCAGGATATATTCCCACTGCCTTGAGGAGGCCATGGCCAGAAGTTCCAGAGAATCGGACGGACCGATGTCATGGATCAGAAAAAAGAAGTCTTCTTCTGCAAATGAGTGAATCAGCGCGGTCGGCTGCGGGTGGTCCAGGATCTCCCGATAGGCGGTTTCCGGCGGCTGGGAAAGGATCCGTTTTCGTTCCGCATCCAGTTTTTCCACCCGCTTAAGGTGTCTTTCCCACTCGCTGCTTCCGGTTATCGGTGTTGTCATAATTAACTATAACCCAAATTTAATATTATTTACCGGGGCACTGGGAACAAAGCGCTTCTTCAATATCCGAGCTGCCATAGGTTTTGTCAAAGGTTTCGCTGAACTCAAAAGCCAGTTCCCTGGCCCGGTATTTAGATGCCGCGGGGGCCGGGATAGGTCTTCAGGATAATCTCGTGCAGCGGGCGTTTGGGCACATGATGCACACCGTTTTCGTCCCGCCAGTACCGGATATTATTGTCAGTGGCTGTTGAGTCAATAACAATGGTTTCAGCCGGTTCGCCCAGGGCGATCACCAGCATGATTTTATAGCGTTCCGGGATTTCCAGGGCCGCGCGCAGCTTTTCGCGGTTGATGGCGCCTATGAAACATCCGGCAAGCCCCTGCTCGCAGGCGCCCAAAAGAATGCTCTGTCCGGCAATGCCGTGGTCGCACCAGAAATCCGTGCTGATCTCCGTATCCCCCAAAATGACGATATAGGCGCTCGGCCGCTCGCCCGCCGCCGGGCCCGGCCAGTCCTTGAGGTAGGCAGCCCATGCGAGGCAGGAAAAAATTTCGGCGTTAACCGCCGGATCGCCGGACAGAATGTATTTCAGCGGCTGCCGGTTGGCGGCGGATGCGGACAACCGGCCTAAATCAACCAGGGATTCAAGGGTCTCCGGCGAAATCGGCCGGTCTTCCTTAAATCGCCGGCAGCTGCGGTTTTGCTTAACAAGATCCGCAATCATTACCGTCACTCCTTACACTCAAATCGTTCCTGTACGGGCATCTGCTGTTCAATCCAGACAAGCACCTTGTCGATCTCTGATTTAAACTCCCGAAGCGCTTTGCCCCGGTGGCTGACCCGGCTTTTTTCCGCCATGGTGAGCTGGGCGAATGTTTTATCCAGGGGCGGATAATAAAATACCGGGTCATAGCCGAAGCCGTTCTCACCCATGGGCGCTTCGGTGATAATGCCTTCACACCGGGCCTCGTAGGTCAGGGCCGCGCCCGTTGGCACCGCCAGGGACAGCACGCATTCAAAGGCGGCGTTTCTGTTTTGAATGCCTTTCATGTCCGCCAGGAGTTTTTCGCATTTTTCGGCCTCTGTCGCGTTTTCCCCGGCATAGCGCGCGGAATGGATTCCCGGGGCCCCGCCCAGGGCTTCCACGCACAGCCCGGAGTCATCCGCCAGTGCCGGCAGCCCTAACACCCGGGCGGTGAGGCTCGACTTTTGATACGCATTTTCGTCAAAGGTGCTGCCGTCCTCCGGCGCTTCCGGAATCGGGCCAAAGTCATTTAAGTTTTTGACCGCGATCGGAAAATCTTTCAGCAGGTCCCGGATCTCGGCAGTTTTTCCCTTATTGCGGGTCGCCACCACAAGTATTCGATTGTTTTTCATCATACTTTTTACGTCGCCATCATATTTAAGTTTTGCAGGCAGGCACGGTGGCCTGCCCTACGCAAGGGGAAAACACGCCCGTCGTAGGGTCGGCCACCGCGCCGACCGCTCGTGATTTGTCTGAAGCGCTAGAAACCCGTGCCCTTTTTGACGTTTTTGCCGCCGGTCTGGCAGTAATCATAGATAACGCCCACGGCATTATTGTAAGTGTCCGGATCGAGTCTTCCGAATTCCTCTTTTAGCTCTTCGGCCAGTTCCCGGCTCTGAACCTCACCGCGTTGGCAAAGCCGGCGGGCAATCAGCGCTTTGTATCCGGTAAACGAGTTGTAGGTAATATCCGGGTTATCCGTATTGCAGGCGGCTTTTAATTGATCCACCCGTTTTTCATATTCATGAAGCTTCTTTATTAATTTGGCTTTTGCCTTCTGGTTTTTCGGCAGAATTATTTTAATTGATTTAATCATGACCCCATCATTTCCTCTAACCCCTGATGCCGGTCAAGGCATAAATACCATGAGTATAAAAAGGCTTTTTATTATCGCGGACAGATAAATCGTGCCGGGGAGGCAAGAACTCCCGAGGGGCTTTGTAAATTTCTTTTTTTGTCAAATAACAGCGTTTGGATGCGAATTCAAGATTAATTCCAAACACCACTAACCGTTCCGGTCAAGAAAAGACTTTACAGTTTTCCGGGCGTTGGTATATTAACCGCTAACTATTACGCCTGCTTAAACCTAAAAAGCCAGATAAGGAAATTGCCATGCATAAGCTGATTGTTGACAAGCCCGGGGAAAGGGCGTTTCTCTTAGGCAACGAGGCCATCGCCCGGGGCGCCGTGGAGGCGGGGGTGGCGTTTGCCTCTACCTATCCGGGCACGCCGTCGTCTGAAATCTCCCTGAATTTTTTTCAGATGGCCCGGGAAAGCGATCTCTATTTTGAATACAGCACCAATGAGAAGGTGGCCCTGGAGGTCGCGGCCGCGGCTGCGAATTCCGGTTTGCGCAGCATGTGCATCATGAAGCATGTGGGCGTGAATGTGGCCGCTGATGCGCTGATGACTTTGGCCTATGTCGGGGTGCGCGGCGGGCTGGTCATACTGACCGCGGATGACCCCTATATGTTCTCCAGCCAGAACGAGCAGGACAACCGCTATTACGGAAAGCTCTCCGGTCTTCCCATACTTGAGCCCTCTTCGGCCCAGGAGGCAAAGGATATGGTGGGGTATGCATTTGATCTTTCAGAAAAACTCCAGGAGCCGGTCCTTTTCCGCACCACCACGCGGCTCAACCACTCGACCGCCCCCATCGAGTTCGGCCAAATGAAGGCGCCCCAGACAGCCGGGGATTTCACAAAAGATCCGTTCAACTATGTCACCGTGCCCGCGGTGTCGCGCAACCTGCACATTAAGCTCCTGAAACATATTGAAGAAGCCGAGCAGATCGCCTGCGACTCCCCGTATAATTTCACCCTCGGGGAGGGGCCCTGGGGCGTTGTCTGCAACGGCGTCAGCTACAATTATGTGACCGATGCGGTGAAAGAGCTGAATATAAGCGATAAAACCCGGGTTTTGCGGGTCGGATTTTCCCATCCCATGCCGGGGGAGCTGATCAAAACCTTTTTGGCCGGATGCGAGAAGGTGCTGGTGGTCGAGGAGGGCGAGCCCTATATGGAGGAGGCCGTCAAAGCCCTGGCCCAGGAGGCCGGACTGACGATTCCCATTATGGGAAAAGATCCGGAACTTTTCTCCCGGTTGTTCGAATATGATCCGGCGCTTGTCAGAAAAACCATGGCCGCGTATTTTGGTATCCCCTATGAGCCGCCCAAACTGCCGGATGCATCCGATGTGCCGGAGCTGCCCCAGCGGCCGCCGAACCTGTGTGCGGGCTGCTCACACCGGGCAACCTTTTATGCGGTGAACAAGGCGGCCGAGGGGATTGAGACCATCCGGCCGACGGATATCGGCTGCTATACCCTGGGATTTCTGCCCCCGCTTTCCAGCGGGGATTTTCTCATCTGTATGGGCTCCTCCGCCGGCACCGCCTGCGGGTTTTCAAAGGCCACGGGTAAAAAGGTTATCGGGTTTATCGGCGATTCCACCTTTTTCCACTCCGGCATTCCGGGCTTAATCAACGCGGTGTTCAACCGCCATGACCTGACACTGGTGATTCTGGACAACCAGACCACGGCCATGACCGGCCATCAGCCCCATCCTGGCGTGGATATGGATGAGCTGAATTACGGCGGCTACCAGCAGGTCTCCATTGAATCCGTGGTGCGCGGCATCGGGGTGGAGCATGTGACCGTCATCAAACCCTATAATGTAAAAAAAAGCATTGCCGCGGTCAAAGAGGCGATTTCCCATGACGGGGTTTCAGTGATTATCGCCCGGCAGAACTGTACGTTGTTTGAAAAAAGCCTCAAAAAATCGGTGGGAAGGCCTTTTTATGTGAGCGATCGCTGCAAAAACCATCGGATCTGTATCAATGAACTGGGATGCCCGGCGTTTTATGTGGAAAACGATTCCGTGCAGATCAACTCGGCCCTTTGCACCGGCTGCGGGGTCTGCGTGCAGGTTTGTCCGGAGCATGCCATTTTGCCGCTTAAAAAAACTGAATAATCAATACCGAAATGCGCGTTTCAAACACGGGATAGGATATATGGATATTACACGCTTGATCATTGTTGCCGTAGGAGGCCAGGGCAATCTGTTGGCCTCAAAAGTGCTGGGCGAAGCCGCCTGCCGGGAGAATGTGCCGGTTCGGATGAGTGAAATCCACGGAATGGCGCAGCGGGGCGGCGTCGTGGAATCGGCCATGGTGTTTGGCGATGCGGAAAGCACCATTATTTCAGACGGCGAGGCAAATATTCTGCTGAGCTTTGAGCCGCTGGAGGCGCTTCGGGCGATAAAAAAATGCAATTCCCGGACGGTTGTGATCACCAATACCGCGCCGCTGCCGCCGTTTACCGCGGCCATCGGCAAAGGGACCTATCCGGATATGGACAGGATGCTGGCACTCCTTAAGGCCAAAACCGGGCATCTGATTACCCTGGATGCCGCCCGCCTGGCCAAATCCGCCGGAAATGAGCTATCGGTCAATATCGTGCTTCTGGGCGCGCTGATCGAGATTGATCTGCTCCCGGTCACCCCGGAGAGCGTGCAGGCCGCGATTAAGGAAACCACCAAAAAAGCTTTTCTGGACACAAATTTGAAGGCATTGGAGCTGGGGCGCGAGGCCGTGCGGGATCAGATTTCCTGATAGTTTACACCCCGACCAGATAAGTGTGATAGATTTCTTCCTGCTCGTCAAGAATCTCGTTTAAGATACCAAGGGTAGTCATCGGGTTCATGATTACGGCCCGCAAAACCACCTTGCTCTCCGGGGCTTCGTTCGGTGCTGTTTTGAGTGCCGTCCGCGACACAAAACTCCAGCCCGCCTCACGCTGCAGCCGCTGCAAGTTGCGGTTAATGGCATTTAACCGCTCATTGGCCGCCTGCCGGGCGTCGTCATCCCCTGAAACCAGCTGATGTTTAAGCGCCGGCGGGCACAGGCGGTAGGTCAGGATATTTAGCGCCGGTGCGGTGACCAGCTCAAAATTCTCCCGACGGTCGATTTCCTCGGCAAATGCCGCCGCGGTTTCAATGCCGTGATTGATCAGGAGCTCATAGCCCTTGGTCCCCATAATTTTAAGGGCACTGTCGAGAATCAGCGAATTGGCCTCCCGCGAGCCGGAAAGCGATTTTATACCCAGATCCACCGAGCCCCGGCGGTTTACGTAATTGGCGTAATAGGCGATGCCATCCATGGCGGTGGGGCTTTTGAAATAGACCATGCCGCAGCTCATGGGCATGTAAAACTGTTTATGCCCGTCAATGGTCACCGAATCCGCGCGCTTGATGCCCTCCAGCAGGTATTTGTATTTGCCTGAAAAAAGCGTGGGACCGCCCCAGGCCGCATCCACATGCAGATGGATGCCGTGTTCCGCGCAGATATCGGCCATTTCCGGCAGCGGATCAATGGTGCCGGTTTCCGTAGCCCCGGCAATGCCTACGACCGCCACTATGCTGGTTTTTTGATCCGCCTCAAGCTCTCGGATGGTTTGCCGGAGCGCCTCTATATCGATCCTGTTGCGTTCATCGGTTTCAATCGGAATCACGTTTTTGTTGCCGATGCCTAAGATGCCGGCCGCTTTTCGAAGCGAGTAGTGCCCCAGACGGGAAACCAGAATGACCGCCCGGTCAATTTCATGGGCCCTGTACGCGGCGGCCATGCCGTCCATCTCCACGCCGTCAAAGCCCGGTTTGGGCGCCAGTCTGGCGTTTCTGGCCACCCAGAGGGCCGTCAGGTTGGCGCTGGTCCCCCCCTCCACAAAGGCGCCCAGCGTGGTCTCGGTGTTCTGGACATGCGCCTGGTAGAAGGCCTCGCTGTTTTCAAAAATCATGCGGTGGATTTTGGCGATTACCTGTTTTTCGATGATCGAGACCACCTTGGAGGTCTCAAGTTTGACCACATTCTGATTGAGGGCCGCCACAATGGTTTTTAAATGCACCATGAAAAAAGGGATGGCCGAGGTCATATGGCCGACAAAATAGGGAGAGGCGATGTTAACGGCGTGCGGGGCGATATCGTCAATCACGCAGGTAATAACATCCGCAAGTTTTTTTTCCGGGTTTTCGCGGATTCTCGTATTGGTAAATTGCTCGGATAGATCCTTCAGGCTTTTGGCTTCGGTGATGCCTACGTGTTTTCTCAAAAAATCATGGAGCCCGAAAAGGATCTGCTCCATGTATTTGATAAGCGTTTCCCGCGAGGCATGGTCCTCGGGTTGGATAAACACTTTGAAGAGGTGCTCCCAGTCCGCAATCAGATCCGGCCTGTCGGGTGCAGGCGAGTGGTTTGCGCTTGAATGATTCCCCATTACCTTGATTCTTTGTCGTTTTGGCGCGATATCTATTTTATAGACTGAAAAATTATTTAAAAAGAATGTAAAAATCTGTAACGCTCAATTCCGATTAAAAATATACTCGTTATTACATATCAGCGCAATCATCAACACATAATATCCATTTTATGCTAAATGCCAAAAAATAACGCCCCGCGGTTGCCGGCGGATAAAGCGGCAAAAATTCAAAAAGCGCTTCTGACCTGGTATCAGGCGCATCATCGAAGCCTCCCCTGGCGGCAATCGCAAGACCCTTACCGGATATGGGTCTCAGAGATCATGCTCCAGCAGACCCAGGTAAATACCGTGATTGCTTATTTCAATCGCTTTGTGGCAACATTTCCGGACATCTTTTGCCTCGCGGCCGCGGATCTGCAGGACGTGCTCAAATGCTGGGAGGGCCTGGGCTATTATGCCCGGGCCAGAAACCTGCACAAGGCGGCCCGGGAGCTGGTTGACAAGGCAGACGGCCGGATTCCCGATCAGTGGGATGCCTTCCGAAAGCTACCGGGGGTGGGCGATTATATCGCGGCAGCGGTGCTTAGCATTGCTTTTGGAAAACCCTGGCCCGCGGTGGACGGGAATGTGAAGCGGGTCCTGGCCCGGCTCTTTGCAATCGATACGCCGGTCAATCAATCCGCCGCCCACAGGCAGTTTCGAGCGGTTGCCGCCCGGCTTCTTGATAAAACCTCGCCGGGTATATTCAACCAGGCGCTCATCGAAGTGGGGGCCCTGGTCTGTAAACCCGCGAATCCGGACTGCGGGGCCTGCCCCGTTGCCGAATGGTGCCGCGCCCGGGGGGAGGATCAGGTGTCGCAATATCCGGTGCGCATCAAAAAAGCGCCGGTGCCGGAATACCGTATGGTGATCGGGGTGATTGTCAAGGGGCAGCGCCTTTTGATCGTTCAGCGCCCGGCCGAAGCTATGCTGGGCGGCCTCTGGGAATTTCCCGGCGGGGTTCGGCAGGCGGGTGAATCCGGGGGGTCCGCCTGTCTTCGAAATATCCGCGAAGCGGTCGGACTGGAGGTGGCCATTGGTTCCCGGTTGACAACCATCCGGCATGCGTATACCCATTTTAAAATAGTTGCCGATGTCTATGTCTGCCGCTATACTGGCGGCCGGGTGCGGCGGAACGGGCCGCCGGCCCATTGCTGGGTTTCAATAAACGCGCTGTCCCGGTACCCGTTTCCCGGATCGCACCATAAATTTATCCCTTTGCTGATGGATATTAATGACAGATTATCCGCAGATTCCGCATTCCAAAATATGGGAAAAAATTGAGCAGGGCGCGGCCGTAGTCACGGTCAACCGCCGGCTGGCCCGGCATCTGACGGGCGAGTACGCGGCCAGAAATATGGCCGCCGGCCGGTCCGCCTGGGAGACCCCGGATATTTTTCCGTATTCGGCCTGGCTTGAAAATCTATATGATGCCCTGCTGATTAATCCCGCATTGGCATCGGCTGAGAAGTGGCCGGATAGGCTTTCTCCGACTCAGGAGCTATGGATCTGGGAGTCCGTGATCCGGGATTCCGATTACGGCAGAGGGCTGCTTCAGGCCCAGGCCGCAGCCAAAACCGCACAGCAGGCCTGGCGCCTATGCCGGCAGTGGCGGATCGATATCAGGCAGCTATCCCATGCCCCGCCGCCGGATACAGAGGCCTTTATTGACTGGCTGCAAAACTTCACCCGTTGGTGCCGGCGCGAAAACTGGGTGGCGGCCTCCGGTCTGCCGGATCTTGTGGCCTCAGCTATCCGGCAGTCTCTGATTGAGCCGCCCGAGACCATCCTGTTCGCCGGGTTTGATGAATACCCGCCGCAGATGACGGATCTCTTCGCTGCGATCCAATCCGTCCAAAAAACGGTAAAGCTGATAGCCGCGCCTTCAGTCTCAAGCCATGGCGAACGCGTTGAACTGCCGGATACCGAGACCGAGATTACCCATGCGGCCTGTTGGATCCGGCATCTGCTCACCGAGCGCCCGGATCAGCGCATCGGTGTCATTGTGCCCGACCTTGAGGCCGTGCGGCAGCCGATTATCCGGATTTTTGATGATATCCTGCATCCGGATCTGGTGTTTTCAACAGATACGGATCTTGAGCGGATATATAATATTTCCCTGGGGCGGCCCCTGGCGGATTATCCGATGGTTGGCCTGGCGCTGGCGATGCTTGAAAGGGGTGGTGGCTGTATCCCGTTAAGTATCCTCACCGGGATTATGCGATCCCCGTTTATCGGCGGCGCGGATGCGGAACTGGCGTCCCGGAGCCTGTTTGATGCCCGCCTTCGAAAAACCGGTGAAACGGAGTTTAGTGTTGATGCCATTTATAAAAAAGCCGAAGCGACGGGATGCCATCACCTTGGCCGGCTCCTCCGGGCTTTGGAAGCGGCTGCCGGGGGGCTGTCCCGCCCAAGGCTTCCTTCCCAATGGACGACGGTTTTCACGAGCCTCTTGGCGGCTTTGGAATGGCCGGGGGGGCGAACGCTATCCAGTACGGCATACCAGACCCTTGATGCCTGGCAGGAGGCGATCTCCCGGCTGGCGGAAATGGACCGGGTGCTCGGTCAGATTCCCCATGCGCGCGCCGTCCGTCTGTTAAGGCAGATTCTGGCCGATACCCTGTTTCAGCCGGAGACAGGCGATCGGCCGGTTCAGGTGATGGGGGTGCTGGAAGCGGCCGGTGCCGCCTTTGATGCCCTATGGGTCATGGGGGTTCATAATGAGGCCTGGCCGCCGCCGCCGCGGCCCAATCCGTTCATTCCCATATGGATTCAACGAAAATACCACATGCGGCATGCCTCCGCCGAACGGGAATACGAATACGCCAAACAGATCACCGGGCGCCTGACAAGTACTGCCCCAAGGGTGATTTTCAGCTCTCCCCGGCGCCAAGGGGATGCCGAGCTCTTTTCAAGCCCCCTGATCCGGCACCTTCCGCTTTCCGACCTGGATGCAGGGAAAATCGACCCCCCCCAATTCTGGAGTGACTTTCGCAACGCCGCGGCATTTGAGCGCACCGCGGATAAGACAGGCCCTGAAGTGGCCGACGGGGCGTTCGTAAGCGGGGGTACCGGGCTTTTAAAAGCCCAGGCCGAGTGCCCGTTTAAAGCGTTTGTCAAATACCGGTTAAGGACGGAGGCGCTGGAGGCCCCGGTTTCCGGGTTGTCCGCAGCCGAGCGGGGGGCTTTGGTCCACCGGGCACTGGAAAAACTGTGGGAGACCCTGCAAACGCATGACGCATTGATGCGCATGCCGGAAACGGATCTTCTGGCAGTCATCGAAAAAACGGTAACGTCCGCCATCCGGGAAAAAAGCGGGTTAAAGCCGCAAACCTTTACCAGGCGGTTTACCGCGCTGGAGACCGATCGTTTGATCGCCCTTATCACGGAATGGCTGGAAAAGGAGCGGGAGCGCGCCCCGTTTGCGGTGCAGCACCGGGAGGCCGAACTGCCGGTCATGATCTGCGGATTCGGCCTGAAAACCTATGCGGACCGGATTGATCAGCTGGCAGACGGCCGGCTGGTGATTATCGACTATAAAACCAGCACGCCCACATTAAATGACTGGTTTACCCGGCGCATGGCCGAGCCGCAGCTCCCCCTTTATGCGAGCAGCCTGAACGAGCCGCTGGCGGCCGTATTGTTCGGCCAGGTCCGAAAAGGCGAGGCGCGGTTTATCGGTGTGGCTGATGCGGAGGGGATCGCCCCGGGGGTTTGCGCGATTGAAAAAGACAACCGGCAGGCCCCGGAATATGCCTCGCTCCGGGAGCTGCTGCCCCAATGGCGGGCCCGGCTCGAGGATCTGGGAAATGAAGTAAAGTCCGGTTATGCGGCCGTATCGCCCACAGCCATTTATCAAAGCTGCCGGTACTGCGATTTCGCCCCCATATGCCGCATCAATGAACGCGATATGCTGGAGTCGGAAAATGAAACAGGCGGATAAACAGCCGGTGGCGGATGCCCGGCAGCGGGAGGCCGCCATTGACCCCGAACGCTCCTTTATCGTACAGGCCCCGGCCGGTTCGGGAAAAACCGAGCTTCTGATCCAGCGCTTCCTGAGGCTGCTGGCCGGCGTAAAGACGCCGGAGGCGGTGGTGGCCATCACCTTTACCCGAAAGGCGGCCGCGGAGATGCGGAGCCGGATTTTAAGCGCCCTTGAACGCGCCGAAGATCCGGAGCCGCCAGAGGCCCCGCACGAAGCGCGCACCTGGCGGCTGGCCCGGGCCGCAAAGGCGCAGAATGATCGGCAGAACTGGCATTTGCCGGAGAATCCGAGCCGTCTGCGGATTCAGACCATTGACGCCCTGTGCGCGGCCATAACCCGGCAGATGCCGTTTTTGTCGCGGCTGGGCGCCCCTCCGGAAATCGCCGAAACCCCGGAAGACTTCTATCAGCAGGCCGCCCGGGAAACCGTGGCCGAACTGGAGGCGGGCTCAAAATGGTCGTCCGCCATTGAAGCCTTGATCCGCCATCTGGACAATCAGCTGGATAAGATTGAAGGCCTGATTGCCGGGATGCTGGCCAGGCGGGATCAATGGCTCCGCCATATCGCCGCCGGGGAGCTTCCGGAAAAACGGCGGGAGCATCTGGAGCGGGCATTGGAGAGAGTCGTCACAGAAGCGCTCGAAGACGCCAGAAACCGGTTTCCGGATGCGTTAATTGATGATTTGCTGGATCTGGCCCGGTTTGCCGCCGGCAATCTGGCAGATGCCAATCCGGCCTCGCCCCTTCTGGCCTGCCGGGAGCTTAAGGCCCTGCCTGCGGCCCGGCCGGAGGCCCTGGATCAGTGGCTGGGGCTGTGCGATCTGCTATTGACCAAAGACGGCGGCTTCCGCCGCAAGTCGGATAAAAATCTGGGGTTTCCGGCGCCCAGCAGCGCAAAAAAAAACAAAGCCCTGAAAACCCTCTATGAAGAAAAGAAATCCGCCTTTCAAGCCCTGATATCCGAGCTGGCGGCTGATTCCGGCCTGGCCGGGCGACTGCACGCCCTGCGCGGCCTGCCGGCGTGCGCTTACAGTGACAATGAATGGGTGATTCTGGAGGCGCTTTCGGAGATCCTGCGGCTCGCATCTGCCCATCTGGCATTGGCGTTTCAGGCCGAGGGCAAGGTGGATTTTTCCGAAGTGGCCATTCGGGCGGACCAGGCGCTCGGGGATTCGGAAAATCCCACGGATCTCGCCCTTTCCATGGACTACCAGATACAGCACATCCTGATCGATGAGTTCCAGGATACCAGCATTACCCAGTACACGTTGCTGGAAAAAATGACCATGGGCTGGCAGCCCGGGGACGGGCGCACGTTTTTTGCCGTGGGCGATCCCATGCAGTCGATCTACGGGTTCCGTGAGGCCGAGGTGGGGCTGTTCATCCGGGCATGGCAGAACGGGCTGGGACAGTTGGCGCTCAATCCCCTGGCCTTGCGGGTCAATTTTCGCTCGCAAAAAGGGATTGTGGATTGGGTCAACCAGAGTTTTCCGCAAATTATGCCGCCGGAAAATGATGCGCATCTGGGGGCGGTGGCCTATTCGCCGGCTGAAGCCGTGTTTGGATCCGAAGGCACGGCTGCGGTAAAGATTCATCCGGTGATTCCGCCGGACCGGCAGCAGGAGGCCGAAGCCGTTTTGGCCTGTATCCGCCAGGCGCAGGCGGATGATCCGGCGGGCAGTATTGCGGTCCTTGTCCGCAGCCGGCCCCATCTGGAGCTAATCCTCAAGCATCTCAAGGCGCACAGGATCTCATTTACCGGGGTGGAAATCGAGTCCCTTAAAAACCGGCCCGTCATCCAGGATCTTTTATCCCTTACCCGGGCCATATCGCATCCGGCGGATCGCATCGCCTGGCTGGCCGTTCTTCGGGCGCCCTGGTGCGGCCTGTGCCTTAAAGATCTCTATGCGCTGGCGGCAGATGCGCCGGATAAAACCATTATGGGGCTTCTGCAGGATGCGGATCGGATCGGCCGGTTGAGTTCTGACGGGCAGATGCGGGCGAAGCGGTGCCGGGATATTCTCCTGCCGCGGATTCTGGAGCGGGAGCGCCGGTCCTTAAGACGTCTGGTCGAGGGGGCGTGGCTTTTACTGGGCGGACCGGCCGGCTGTTTTTCCGAGGCGGATTTTAACGATGCCCGGGCTTTTCTGGATCTTTTGGATGAGGCGATCGGTACCGGCGTTCTGGATGATATCGCCGCATTTGAATCCAAAACAGCCGAGCTTTTTGCAAGGCCCGATCCGGCAGCAGACCCGAAGCTTCAGGTGATGACCATTCATAAGGCCAAGGGGCTTGAGTTTGACACGGTGATTCTGCCGGGTCTGGACAGGCCGCCGCCGGCTGCCGGATCACGGCTTCTCATGTGGCTTGAGCGCTCAGGCGGAGCCGGCAGTGATCTGCTGCTGGCCCCCATTGCCGAGGCCGGGCCGGAGAGCAGCAAAACCTATGAGTATATCCGGCAGTTTGAGAAAAAAAAGCGGGCCTATGAAGATGGCCGGCTGCTTTATGTGGCGGCTACCCGGGCGAAAAAACGGCTGCACCTGCTGGGCGGGGCAAAGCCGGGCACCGAGCCGGGCGCGGTGCGGCCGCCGGATGCCGCTTCCCTGCTCTATCCCCTATGGCCGGTGGTATATGAGCGCTTTCAGGAAGCGGACAGGGACCGGAAGGCGCGTTCGGATGCCGGGAGCGCCCCCGGGCCCGGGGAAGCGGAGTCCGCCATGATTCCCTATATCCGGCGCTTGTCCCGGGACTGGCAGCCTCCTGCCCCCCCGCCGGGCTTGGCCGGCCTTTCGGTGCCGGCTCCGGAAGTCCTGGTGCCGGCATCTGAGCGCCCCCCGTTTGATTGGGCCGGGGAGACGGTGCGCCGCATAGGGACCGTGGTTCACCGCTGGCTGCGAATTATTTGCGAGGACGGCCTTGAAAAATGGTGGCCCGCCCGGGTGGAGCAATTGACAGAGCGCATTTTCCGGCATCTTAAAAGCGCGGGCATCAGCGGGGATCAGCTGGAGGAAGGCGTATCCCAGGTAAAATCCGCCTTGATACAGACGATCGGGGATCCCGCGGGCCGCTGGATACTCTCCCGCCATGCGTCGGCGGCCTGCGAATACAGAGTGTCCGGAATTTTGGCGGGCCGGCTCGTCAACATGGTCATTGACCGGACATTTGTCGATGATGAGGGGGTACGGTGGATTATCGACTACAAAAGCAGTATCCACCACGGCGGGGCCGTCGAGTATTTTTTGGACCGGGAAAAGGAGCGCTACCAGGAGCAGATGGCGGGCTATGCAAGCGTCATGCGGGCTATGGAAAACCGGCCGATCCGGCTGATGCTGTATTATCCGCAGCTCAAAAATTACCGGGAGTGGGCGGCGGGGGAGGTGTAGGGTATAGGGTGTAGGGTATAGGGTTTAAGGTGTAAGGTTTTTCCGTCTTACTCTTGCTCTGAAAAAATTGTAGTCCGCAGAAATTGGGCTTTTTACGTTGCCGTTCCCATGGGTTCCCTGTCGTATTCCCGGTAAAGTTCCTGGGTCCGGCAGGCCTGGCGCGCCAGGGCGATCAGGGAGGGGATATTGATTCCGAACGGGCAGTAGCAGCGGGTGCATAATACGCAGTCATGCCACACGATATCGCGGATTTTCGTCAGTTCTTCCCGGCTCACCTTTCCGTTTTTCCGGTATAGGCGGCCGATGGAATTGATGAATTTATATGAGGGCATATACCGGGGATCTTTGGTGGCCGCATACAGGAAACAGCTTTCCGCGCAAAGGCTGCAATGCGCACACACCTTTAATCCCAGCTTGATCTCTTGTTTGTTGTGTTTGAGGATCCGTTGGATCGGCGCGGTATCAATATCGGTTCGGGCCATAGGAAGTCTCCGTTTGAGAATCAGAATTGCCAGGTGCGTTTGGGCATCCCCAGGCTGTATTCGTTGACAATGAAAAACCGGCCGAAAAAGAAGAAAATCATATGAAAAAATTTGGAAAACGGGATCAGGATCAGCAGCAATTCCCCTGAGATCATATGAAGTATGATCATCAGCTTGTAATCCAGTACCAGCTGATGATGGGCCATAAAGCCGGTTAAAAACGGAAAAATTGCCAGAATCAGCAGCAGGATATCATAGGGCGTGGTAATGACCCGCACCCTCGGCAGAAGCAATCGGCGCAGCAGGAAAAACAGGCCGCAGAACAGGACGAGCAGGGTCAGCAGATCGGAAGTGGTTTCCGAAAAAGAGGGGATCGGTATCCCGGTGGCGGCCTTTAAAAGCACATTGTGCCCCAAAAGAAAAATCGGGGTGATAAACAGGCAGATGTGGAAAATAATGGTCACCGCGGAGAGCACCGGACTGGTTCCCAGCATGGTGGTTTTAAGCTGGCCCAGGTAGGGTATCCAGCGCCGCCATCCGGCAATTTTTTTTGTTTTCCGGGGATTGGCGATAAATTGAATTTTTTCCGGATCACTTTTCCGGGTGAGCCGGCAGAGCCGGATGGTTTGGCCGACAAGGCCTGCTGCAAAAATAAGGCAGGCCGCCCAGACCATGGGGCCCTGGAGGAACTGCAAAAGCTGTTCTTGAGATGCCATTTTGCCTAGTCTTCCTGTAAGTACCTGTTTTCATAACCCTTTTGTACGAATTTGCGCTGGATTTGATTGCGCCATTCCATGGGTTTATGGATTCTCAGGATATCCTCGAGCCGGTTCTGGGCCTTTAAACGCTCAAAAATTTCGTGCCATGCGCAGGGCACTTCCGGGCTGATTTCACATCTGTCGCCCTGGGTGCCGCCACAGGGGCCGTTAAAAAGACCCTTGGCGCAGCGGGTCACCGGGCATATGCCGGCGGTATAGGCGAGCACGCATTCCCCGCAGGCGCGGCAGCGTTCCTCATACAAACCGATATCCCGGTCAACGCCGATGGCAATGGTGTTTACCGCCGGAAAAACGGGGGTTTGGGGGTATCGCTCGGCGAGCAGCTGGGCGCCCGCGCCGCAGGCCATGGAGAGCATGCAGTCGGCCTTTTCGGCATACGCGTCAATCTCTCCGAGATAGGCGGCATTGCACTGGCGCTCCACCGTGTAGCCGCTTATTTGCTTGGTCTCCCGGGCGTCGCGCAGCGCAAAATCGAGTTCGGATTTCAGGATATTGACTTCCTTCTGTCCCCCGGCCAGGCAGACCGAGACACAGCCGCCGCATCCGGCGATCAAAATGTCTTCATAGGGGCCGATATATGAAAGGATTTCATCCAGGGGCTTTGGTTTGGCTTTAATCATGGGGTTCTCCAAGTATCATCACAAAATCCGATGTTTGCCCGGCTGTCTGGTGACATTCCCCGCAGAGGCTCGGGCCGCCCGCGGCATCTCCCGTCCGGCCGAAATCTAAGTGGCATCGGATGCACTGCTGGTGGAAGGCTTCCTGCCGATTGATTCTATGCTTTGAATCATGACAGGATGCACATTTTGCATGCGGGTTGCCGGCATACAGCTCCATGGGATCCAGGATGTTGTTATGCGCTTTGTCATAGACATGGTGACAGTCTAAGCAGTCAAAGCTTGCCATATGCATGTCATGCGGAAAGGCCACAGGCGGCCGCTGGTTCGGGCAGGTTTCCTGTTTTACCGGGCATGCGGCCAGTATGGAAAACGTAAAAATCGCGCCAAAGATAAGCACAATACATATGCCGCTTAAGACTGTTTTTTTAGGGAGTTGATACACCCGTCATACCTCTTAAAAATGAGACAAATTCCTGAAACAAAAATAAAACATTTTAATTGCCATAGAAATTTTTGCTGTGTCAAGCCAATTTCACGGCCATCAAAACATAAGCATGTTTCGCGGTTTAACAATCACTGAGGGGGCACCGGCCAGAGGCCTTATTTTTCGGCAAACAGGCCAAAAATATGAACGCGCAGGGTTTGTGGCCGGGCTGTAAAAATGTTATTTTAAGCCCGTAAAATTTTGGATTCGGATTTAGCCGGGTGAAACGATACCCGCTTAATGAATCAAACAGGGCGAAGAAAGGAGCAAAGAATGAAATCCTATCGTAAAGAGCTGTTTTTCAACGTTCCCACCCGCCGCGCATTTATCAACATCACTCCGCAGGTTGATGAGTGCCTGGCGGAAAGCGGGGTCAAGGAGGGCTTGGTGCTGGTAAACGCCATGCACATTACTGCCTCTGTATTTATTAATGATGATGAATCAGGCCTGCATCAGGACTATGATGAGTGGCTGGAGCGGCTGGCCCCGCATGAGCCGGTTTCCCAGTATCGGCACAATGTGGGCGAGGATAATGCGGATGCGCATATGAAGCGGCAGGTAATGGGCAGGGAGGTAGTGGTGGCCATTACCGGGGGACGCCTTGATTTCGGCACCTGGGAGCAGATTTTTTACGGCGAATTTGACGGCCGGAGAAAAAAGCGGGTGCTGCTTAAAATCATCGGCGAATAACAGGAAAACTCAAAATTAGGGGTTTTCGGCACAATTTAAGTCCGGGGATAAAAGGCGGGCTTCCTTTTTTGTTTTCAGTGGCGGCTGATATGTTTATCCAGCCCGTTAGATAAATCCCGGGCGCTCCATTGAAAATCGGCGATTGAAATATGCGCGGTCGGGCCGGTTTGTTTTTTGATTTGGACAAACGCCTCGAAGTTGGCAATGAAGATATCCACCAAATCCGGATCAAAGCTTTTGCCCCGTTCGCTTTCAATAATATTCCGGGCCACCTTATAGGGATATGCCGCTTTATAGGGACGGTTGGAAGTTAATGCATCAAATACGTCCAGCAAGCCCACAATCCGGCCGCGTATGGGGATTTCTCTCTTTTTCAGGCCCTTGGGATAGCCCCTGCCGTTCCACTTCTCATGATGGGTCAGCGCAATGTCATGGGCCGCCTTAAGCACTTCCGCCCGGGCATCGGAAAGGATGGAGGCGCCGATGGTGGTATGGGTTTTGATAGTTTCAAATTCGCTGTCTGTAAGCTGGTCGGGCTTTATGAGGATTTTATCCGGAATGCCGATTTTACCGATGTCATGCATGGGTGCGGCATACCGGATGTTTTGCACCTCGCGCGCTTCAAGTCCGTATTTTTCAGCCATCAGCGCACAGTAATCGCTCATCCGGGAAATGTGGTCGCCGGTCTCCTCGTCTTTGAATTCCGCAGCCAGCGCCAGCCGGTTAATGGTGTCCAGGTAAGCGGATTGCAGTTCATTGTGGGTGGTTTTCAGGTCGGATAGGGCGGCATTTAACTCCTCGGCATATCTGGCCAGCTTTTGATTGTTTTTTTCAAGCTCCCGGTTGATCTTTTCGCGCTCCTGCAGCAGAAAACGTTCGCGCAGGACCCGTTTAAACCGCAGCAGAATCTCATTATTGCTGATCGGTTTGTAAATGAAATCGCTGGCACCGGCGGAAATCAGGTTTTCGTAACTGAAGTCCTCGACATAGCCGGTAATTACGATAAAATCCGCATCCGTGAAATTCCGGGCCTTCTCCAGCAGTTCCACCCCGCTGATACCCGGCATATTGATATCTGTGATCACGATGTCAATCGGTTGCCCCCCCAGGATCTCCAGGGCGGTGTCGCCGTCTTTTGCGCTCGCACACTGATAGCCCTCCCGGCAGAGTAGAAGCTCCATCATTTCCCGGATGGGCTGCTCATCATCCACGATCAGGATGCGAATGGATGCATTGGAATGCTCCGCCAGGGGCGTGGCCATATATTTGTTTTTCTCAGTCGGCATTTCAGTTGGAAGTATTCCTCCCCGGGCCGTTTGTCCGGGACCGAGCTTAAAAATGACTTTTTAATACATGATTTACTGGTTCTCATCAGGTTGAGCGTCCGCCGTCATTTCGGGAATGTATACGTGAACAGCGGTGCCTTCGCCGACCTGGCTCTCAATAAATATCTCGCCGCCGTATTTCTTGACAATCCGGTGGGAGAGGGAGAGGCCTAAGCCTTTTCCGGTTTCCGGTTTGGTGGTGTAAAACGGGTCAAACACCCGGTCCACCATCCCCGAATCGATTCCGCATCCGGAATCTGTGACCGAAATACAGGCATAGCGTCCCTGGGGCAGTGCCTTGGCTTTACCTGAATCGGCGGATGCGATGTTCGCGGACGAAACCGCAACTGTGATATGGCCGGAGCGACCGTTTGACATGATCGCATCATTGGCATTGGCGCAAAGGTTGACGATTACATGCTGGATCTGGCCCGCATCCGCCATAATCTGCGGGCAGGTCTCGTCAAATTCCGTTGACAGCTTGATCCGGCTGGAAAGCGAGCCCCGAACCAGCCGGAGGGCCTGGTCCACAACTTCCGGCACATCAAGCGGCTGGATCTGATGCCCCTTGTCATTGCGGGTATATTCCTGCACCCGATGGACGATATTTTTTGCCTTGTTGGCGGATTCCAGCGCCTTTTCCATGTGCTGGCGCGTTCGGCTGTCCGCCGGGGCTTGCATCAGGGCCATGTCAATATAGCCGATTAACGGGAATAAGATGTTGTTGAAGTTATGGGCAAATCCGCCGGCCAGGGTGCCAAGGGCCTCCATTTTCTGGCTGTAGAAAAGCTGGTTCTCCAAACTCTGCCGCTCCTTTTCCGCCTCGATGCGATCCGTGACATCCCGGCAGATCCCCCGAAAACCGGCAATCCGCTTGTCGTCGGCTTCTATCAGGGAAACCGAGGTTTCCACAAAGCATGCTGAACCGTCTTTTCGGATCAGCCGCCAGTCAAATGCCTTGGTGGATTCCCGGCTGTGATAGACCTTGTTGAAGGTGTTATAAATGGTATTGATATAGGGCGGCTCACAAATCTCCCGATAGTTCTTTTCCAGCAGTTCGGATTCGCTATATCCGAGTATCCGGCAGAGCGCGGGGTTGCAGAATTTGATGCTGCCGCTAAGGTCGGCCTCATAATAGCCGTCCTCAATGGTTTCCAGGATGTTGCGGTATTTTTCCTCGCTTTTTTTTAAGGCTTTCTCGGATCTCAGCCGTTCGGTGATATCCCGGCCCAGACTGGCCACCGCCAGGGGCCGGCCCTCATCATCGTAGATCAGCAGGCTGTTGTACTCGATCACCCGTTCCTCCCCGGTTTGGGTGATCAGGCTGACCAGCCCGGAGTTGGCCCCCTTTTTAAGCAGGCGGGCCATGTAGTCGTCGAACAGGGCCTGATATTGTTCCGGCATGAACAGGGTAATCGGCTGGCCCACCAGCTGCCGGGGATCGGTTATACCGGCATGATTCTGCATTGTCCGGTTAACCCCCAGGATTTTTCCCTGCAGGTCATGGAGGCATACGTAATCGGAAATATTATCCAGTATATACCGGAGCTGATCTTTACGCAGCCGGTGTAATCCGGTTGGCAGGTTTTGAGGGGGCTGGGACGTTTGCATAAAACACTGACCCGTTTTTAGCCTTTCAATTTATTCGGGTTTATCGGATTTATCCCGATAAAACATGTTCTCATTTGCGATCAATTTTTTATATCACTTCAAGCCGGGATGTCAAAGCCTTTATTCCGGGAAACACGGTGAATTTGTTTTGGCGAGAAACCCCATAACCATGGGGTTTCTCGCATGCAAGGTCGGCACGGTGGCCGACCCTACAAAATATCGGCATTGTCGCGAAGGGCAGGCCACCGTGCCCGCCTGAAAAATAGATAGAACAAATTTACCGTGTCCCGGGAAAGGATGTGGAAGATATTGAAAAATCGGAACGTACTGTTTATTGTATGCCCAATTTGAGCCCGCAGGGGTTCTGTAATTTTTAAAAACATTGACAATGACCGAAGCATGTCCAGATCATCTGATTTATATCAAAAAATAAAATCCCTGGAAAGCCTGCTGCCGGATGTCATGCACGCGGACCGGCATGCGGCGCTCCGTGAGCTTAAAAAGATCAAGCGCCGGAAAAACGGTGACGGGTCGGCAAAGAAAACCCGGCATGAGCTGGATCAGCTGAAGGAGCGTCTCACGCGGTCGATCGCGCATAAGGAAAAACGGAAAAAGATTCGGCCAAAGCCCGAATATCCGGAAAATCTGCCGATCACCCGCAAAAAGGATGATATTATCGCCGCCATCCGGAATCATCCGGTGGTGATTGTTTCCGGTGAGACCGGCTCCGGCAAGACCACGCAGCTGCCCAAGTTCTGCCTGGCGGCGGGCCGCGGGATCGAGGGAATTGTCGGCTGCACCCAGCCCCGGCGGATCGCCGCGGTCACAGTGGCCGACCGGATCGCCGAGGAACTGGGGGAGTCGCCCGGTGAATCCGTGGGCTATCAGATTCGGTTTCAGGAGCAGTTCAACAAGGCGGACGGCTTCATCAAGATTATGACCGATGGCATCCTTCTGGCCGAGACCCAGGGGGACAAGTATTTGAATGCCTATGACACGATTATCGTGGATGAGGCCCATGAGCGCAGCTTAAACATCGATTTTCTGCTGGGGATCCTGAGAAACCTCACAAGCATCCGCAAGGATCTGAAGCTCATTATCACCTCCGCCACCATTGATACGCAAAAGTTTTCAAAAGCCTTTGGGGATGCCCCGGTAATCGAGGTCTCCGGCCGGACGTATCCGGTGACAGTTCAGTATGCGGAATCCGATACCGACGGCGATGCAGAGGAACTTACCTACGTGGAAAAGGCGGTGGACGCGGCGGATGCAGTGATCTCTGAAAAAAAACCGGGCGATATTCTGATTTTTATGCCCACGGAACAGGATATCCGGGAGACCTGTGAAACCCTTGAGGGCCGGAACTACCGGCATACCACGGTGCTCCCGCTTTTTGCGCGGCTCCCTGCGGCCGATCAGATGCGGGTGTTTAAATCCATCCCGGGCAGAAAGATCGTGGTGGCCACCAATGTGGCCGAAACCTCCATTACGGTGCCGGGCATCCGATACGTGATTGATACGGGCCTGGCCCGGATTTCCCAGTATGACCCCCGCTCCAGAACCACGTCACTGCCGATTGCGCCGATCTCAAAAAGCAGCGCCGACCAGCGCAAGGGCCGGTGCGGCCGGGTGGCGGACGGCGTCTGCATACGGCTATACCCCGAGTCTGACTATGAGTCCCGGCCGCTTTTCACCCCGCCGGAAATCCAGCGCGCCAATTTGTCCCAGGTGATCCTCCGGATGATTTCCTTAAACCTGGGGGATATTCAGTCTTTCCCCTTTATTGATCCCCCGCCCGCAAAGCAGGTTAAGGACGGTTTTGATCTGCTCCACGAACTGGGGGCCCTGGTCCCGGCGGCAGCCCGGAAAAAGGAAAAGCCCGCAAAGAAAAAAACCCCCCGCCTGAGCGCCAGGGGCCGTGTAATGGCCGCTGTTCCGCTTGATCCCAGGCTGTCGCGAATGCTTCTCGAAGCCGCGGATCAGGGCCACCTTGAAGAGCTGGTGGTGATTGTGTCAGCGCTTAGCACCATTGACCCCCGGGAGCGGCCGGAGGATGCCGAAAAAACCGCAGAGGCGGCCCACAACCAGTTTAAGGACCCGGCCTCGGACTTTATCACCTGGATCAATATCTGGCGGGCCTGTTTTGGGACGCCGGCCATGACACGGGCCTTTGTCCGGGCAAGGGATCTTAAGGAGTTCTGCCGGTCGAATTTTTTCTCCTTTAAGCGCATGCGGGAATGGCAGGATGTGCACGAGCAGATCACCGCGATTCTAAACGAGGCCGGGGTCAAGCCGAGTCAGCCGGCGCCTGGTAAAAAAAATGAATCCGGGGATGAAGACTTTTCCCAAGGGTATGCGGCCATCCATAAATCGATTCTAAGCGGATTTTTGTCAAACATTGCGGTGAAAAAGGAAAAAAATGTCTATCAGGCGGCCAAAAACCGGGAAATGATGATTTTTCCGGGCTCCGGAGTGTTTAACCGGGGCGGGGCCTGGATCGTGTGCGCGGAAATGGTTGAGACCTCCCGGCTTTTCGGCCGCAATGTGGCCAATATCGACCGCACGTGGCTTGAGCCCATCGGCGCCTCCCTTTGCCGGTATACCTATCTGAATCCCAGATGGGAGAAAAAGCAGGAGGCGGTGATGGCCGATGAGCAGGTGAGTCTCTTCGGGCTGATCATTGAACCGGGCCGGCCTAAACGATACGGGCCGGTAGATCCGGAAGGGGCCACCGAGATTTTTATCCGGGAGGCGCTGATCGAAGGCCGGGTGAAAAAAGAACTCCCCTTTATGCAGCATAACCGCGAGCAGATCGAATCCATCCGGGAGATGGAGAACCGGCTCCGCCGCCGGGATCTTTTGGTCGCGGAAGCGGCCATGCTTGAATTCTACCGCGAGCGGCTGGAGAATATCTATGATATGGCCACGCTTAAAAAACGCATCAAGAAGATGGGGTCCGATCATTTCCTGAGAATGGATCAGAAAGATCTGTTGACTTACCATCCGGAAGACGACCAGCTTTCCCTTTTTCCGGATTCCCTTAAGCTTGTCGAATCCAGGTATGCGTGCGCGTACCGGTTTGATCCCGGCGCGCCGGCTGACGGCGTAACCGTCAAGGTGCCCGCCTCCGGGGTTTCCGCCATATCCCGGGAACCTACGGACTGGATCGTGCCCGGCCTGCTTGAGGAAAAGATCAACGCCCTGCTCCGGGGGCTCCCGAAATCCTGTCGCAAACAGCTAGTGCCTATAAATGATACCCTCCGCTGCATCATGAAAGAGATGCCCATGTATCAGGGCTCCTTGCGCAGTGAATTGAGCCGGTTCATCTATCATCGGTTCGGGGTGGATATCCCGGTGTCCGAATGGCGGGAGGCGGATCTGCCGGATCATCTGCGCCTGCGTTTTGCCATTACCGATTCAAACGGAAAAGAGGTCGCCGGCAGCCGGGATAAACAGGCACTTCTGACCCAGGCGCCTGAGAAAACGGATGCGAACGGGTTGGCCGCGGAAAGAAAAAAGTGGGAAAAATCCGGGATGACCACCTGGGAGGTTCCGGATCTCCCGGATGCCATTGCGGTTCAAGGGCGCGGGCAAGGCGGCTTTCACGTGTATCCCGCGCTTGTCCAAAACGGGGATACCGTGGATCTTCGGCTTTTCGAGGACCCGGAGGCGGCCCTTCGCGCCCATAAAACCGGGGTCGCCCGGCTTTACCGCCGCTATTTGGCAAAGGACATAAAATTTTTGAAAAAGACCGTGGCCCTGCCGTCATCGGTGGAGCCGGCAGCCATGTATTTCGGCGGCCGGCAGAAACTTGAGGCCCGGATAATGGATCGGGTGATAAATGAATTGTTTGCGGCAAATATCCGCACAGCGGAGCAATTCTACAGCCATGCCAGTACCCAGTCGGAAAACCTGCTGCCTGCCGGCCGGGCGCTAATGGAGAAGGGGCTCGCCGTCATCGAGGCCTATGCGCAGACCCGGTCCCTCATCTATAAGCTGGAATCCGGGCATGCTGACAGACCGCTGGTCACGGCCTTTCTCTCCGAGCTGCGGCGCTCGCTAAGCCGTCTGGTGCCGGAGCATTTTATGGACATCTATACCCTCGAGCGTCTGGGACACCTCTCCAGATACCTTAAAGCCCTGTCCTTTCGGGCCGAGCGCGGGGTGATGGATCTTGACAAGGACCAGAAAAAGGCCGAACAGGTCAAGCCTTTCAATGACCAGTTGGCAGCGTTTTTAAACGAAATCGAGGCGAGTACCTCCCAGGAGAAGCGGGATGCGGTGGAAGAATTTTTCTGGATGATCGAGGAATTCAAGGTCTCGCTCTTTGCCCAGGAGCTTAAAACCGCGTATCCCGTATCCGCCAGGAAACTTAAGCAGCATGCGGATCACATCCGGCGGATGATATGAGTCACAGCCCGGAAAATGCATTGACGGCCGAGTCAACGCCGCAGGTGAGTGTGATCATCCCCACGTTCAACCGGGCCTGGGCGGTGGGCAAGGCTATTGATTCGGTGCTTTTCCAGGATTACCCGAATTTTGAACTCATTGTGGTCGATGACGGCAGCATAGATCAAACCCGGAGCCTGCTTTCAGCCTATCAGTCTTGGATCGTTTATATCCATCAACCCAATCAGGGGGTGAGCGCCGCCAGAAACCGCGGCATCGCCGCGGCCTCCGGCGACCTGATCGCATTTCTGGATTCCGATGATTACTGGCTGCCGGGAAAGCTTTCCGAGCAGGTCGCCTTTTTTAATGCCCATCCCGATGCCCTGATCTGCCAGACCGAAGAGGTCTGGATCCGAAACGGCCGCCGGGTTAACCCCCGCCGGCGGCATCAAAAGCCTGCCGGTGATATTTTTATCCCCTCCCTTGAACTGTGCCTGGTCAGTCCGTCTGCCGTGATGGCCAAAAAGGCGCTGTTTGTTGAAATCGGCGGATTTGATGAAAACCTGCCCGCCTGCGAGGACTATGACCTGTGGCTGCGGGTAAGCTCTCAATACCCGGTCCATTTGATTGAAAAACCGCTGATTGTTAAACAGGGCGGGCATGCCGATCAATTATCCCGCCAGCCGGGTCTGGACAAGTACCGGATTTTTGCAATTGAAAAAATCCTGGCCGGCCGCTTGCTGACCGATGAAAAATACAGCGCGGCGGTTCGGGCATTAAAAGAAAAGTGTGAGATTTATGCGGCCGGCTGCCGAAAGCGCGGGAAAAACGGGGAAGCGGATTATTATTGGGGGCTTTCGCGGCAGTATGGGCCTATGAACTGAAGAATGGGATGGTCAGGCAGTAGACCCCGTGCTCCAGGGTGGCCTTGACCTCGGCATCGCCTTTTTCAAATACCCGCATCATTTCTTTATTGGCCGGGAGAACATCCGCGGTAAAGCCCTGTAGACCGCGCTCCTTGGCGAGCCGCATCAAAAGCTTGTAGAGATAGGTGGCGATACCCAGGTTCTGGTACTCCTCATCCACGATAAAGGCCACATCCGCATAGGGGCGGTCCTTATGCCTCACGTACCGGGCCTCAGAAATGATATGGCCTTTGCCCAGATCGCCTACCAGGCCGACGATGGACATTACCTGGCTGTAGTCGATATTGACATATTCCTGCATCTTGGAATGCGGCATGGTCTTAAGGGGCGTGAAATACCGGTAATAAACCGATTCATCCGAGAACCGGTAGAACAGCCGCCGCATCTCCTCCTCGTCAGAGGGGCGCATCGGCCGGAAACGGACCTCCACATTGTTCTTAAAGGTCTGGCGGGTATAGATATCCGCCGGATATAGATGGGCGCTTTCAGCCAGAAAAATCTGATCCCCGTAAATGATATTCTGCTTTTTGGCCTCCTCGATCAGCCACTGGCGGTCATCGGGATGGGCGACTTCAATAAGGGCCTGGGCGCGCTCCCGGATGGTGCGGCCGTTTAAGTTGGCCACCCCGTACTCGGTTACTACAAGATCCACGGATTCCCGGACATTCAACTGATTGGGCACATCCTCAAGCGAGCCCCGGATATTGGATTCGCCTTTCAGGTTCCGGCTGGGCAGGGCAAATATAGTGTAGCCGCCCGGGGAGATCTCTGCGCCGTTTACAAAATCGATCACCTCCGAGGGGTCGGTGGTGATATTGCTTTTGCCCACATGAAGGGCGATCCGTCCGGTCAAATCGGTCTTTCGGATGTTGGCGACAGCCACAAATCTCGGATTCCGGCCGATACGCATGGGGTTGAAGACCTTGTCAATCCCCTGAAACTCCACCAGCGGATTCTGGTCCAGCCAGGCCATTAATTCCTGGGTGCCCATGGCATAGGAGGTAAGGGATTTGCCTGGGAAATGTTCCTTGTAGCGGTTGGACACCGCCCCGCTTTTTACCAGATCCATCAGGGCATCCGTAAATATCGGCGTATGCACCCCAAGGTTTTTCTTGTTCATCAGGTGCCGGCCCAGGGGCTCATATAAGGGACCGATGGAGAATGCGATACAGGAGCCGTCCTCAATGGCGGAGGCCACGTTGGCGGCGACCCGGTCAAACACCTCATCCTCCGGCCACCGGTCAAAATAGATCGGTTTTTCCGTGGCCTTGACCAAAAGATCGAATTCGTTAATGGAGACAAAGGTGTTGCCTAACGTCTGGGGCACATCCGGGTTTATCTCACCCACCACAACGCCTGCCTGATGCATGACCTGCCGGGCCACATCCACGGAGATCCCGAAGCTGCAGTAGCCCAGCCGATTGGGCGGGGAAATCTGGATAAACGCCACATCAAAGGGAATCCGGCGGGAATCGATTAACTGGGTCAGCCGGGAGAACCGGCTGGGGATCAAATCCACGCGTCCGGCGGTAATGGCCTCCTTGGCCACCCAGCCGGAGAAAAAGGTTTTCAGCCGGAATTTCTGGGTCTGCAGTTTCTGGATGGAGATGGCATCCCCGAAGCTCAACAGCTGAAACAACTCAAGGTCCTGCAGATTGTCCGCATTCGAGTTCATCAGTTCCCGGACCAGGGTGCGCGGTTCGGCCGCACCCGTGCTCAAAAAGATGCACATGCCGGGCTCGATCTTTTTCAGTGCCTTTTCCGGCGGGATGACCATTTGTTCCCAGGATGGGGTATCCATATCATTCATGAGATTCAGCTATACAATTGTTCAATTTCATCCTGATAGGCGTCCATTGCCACCGCTTTCTTGATCTTCATGGTGGGGGTCATCATTTTGTTTTCCACGGTGAATTCCGGAACGATTTTAAAGCGCTTGATGGTTTCATACGAGGGCAGATCCTTGTTCTTCGCCTGGATTTCGCTTTCAATCAGTTTATAAATCTGCTCATTGTTGATCAGGTCATCAAAGGAGTTATAGGGGATGCCGTTGGCATCCGCATATTCGGTGACATTTTCCTCATCCAGGGTGACCAGGGCGGACAGGAATTTCCGGCGGTCGCCCACCACGCAGAACTGGTTAATGTATTTGGAGGTCGCCATTTTTCCTTCGATGGCCGAGGGGGCAACGTTTTTACCGCCTGCGGTGATGATGAGCTCTTTTTTCCGGCCGGTGATCCGCAGGAAGTTTTCCGAGTCGATTTCCCCGAGATCGCCGGTATGGAGCCAGCCTTCGGGGGATAGCGTTTCCGCGGTTTCATCCGGCATTTTGTAGTATTCCCTCATCACGTTTCTGCCGCGGAAGAGAATCTCCCCGTCATCGGCGATTTTCTGCTCAATTCCAGGGCCCGGGGGGCCGACCCAGCCGATCCGGTAGTTATCCGGGCGATTCACATTGGTAAACGAGGTGTTCTCCGTCATGCCGAGGCCTTCGAGCACCAGCACATCCGCGCCGATGAAAAATTTGGCAATCGCGGGCTCCAGCGGGGCTGCGCCGCTGATGCAGAACCGGAGGCGGCCGCCCAGGGCTTCATGGAGCTTGCTGAACACAAGGGCGGAGGCGATTTTGTGCTTCAATCCCAGCATAAACGGGACCGGCTCGCGGTTTAATTTGCAGTCAGCCATTTTGTCGCCGATGTTTCTGGCCCAGTTGAAAATCTTGAGGGCCACACCGCCTTTGGATTCCGCCCCGCTTAAAACTTTTGAATACACTTTTTCATAGATGCGGGGAACGCTTGGAAACCAGTGGGGCTTGGCCAGTTTTAAATCCTCTGTGATGGTGTCCATACTCCGGCAGTAGTTGGTAGTGGCGCCGATCAGCAGGGTGGCATTGACGAGGGTGCGCGCAAAGATATGGGCCAGGGGTAGAAACAGGAAGGTCTCATCCCCGTCCCGGACATCCGCACTTGCCTCCACGGATTGGGCGGTAAAGGTAACGTTGTCATGGGTGATTACCGCCCCTTTGGGCACGCCCGTGGTGCCTGAGGTGTAGACGATGGTGGCCGTATCCTGGGGGGTGGGCATCTGGATGCGCTGCTGGAGATCCTTTTCCGAGATGTTTTTGGATAGGCCCATGAATTCGTCAAAACTGATGACCCAGTCGTCATTGGCCGGGGCATCGCCGTTGAAGAGAATGACCTTGCGGATATTGGGAATCTCCTCGCGGATTTGCTGGAGTTTGTCCAGCTGCTGCTGATTTTCGGCAAATACCACCACGGCATCCGAATGGTTGATAATATATTTACAGTCTTCCGCCAGGTTGGACTGATAGATGCCGACTGTGGCCGCGCCGATGGTGGCGTTGGCCATATCGCACAAGACCCAGTAGTAGCAGGTATAGCTCAGGATAATGACTTTGTCCCCTTTTTCCACGTCCAGAGCCATGAGGCTTTTGCCCGCCTGTTTGACCTGGTCGTAGAATTCCCCCCATGTAACCGATTCAGAAGACCCTTCGCCGTCCAGAAACCATCGATGCGCGATCACATCGGATTTCGCATCAATCGTTTTTTTGAGCATCTGGTGGACGTTTTGATAGTCTACAAATTGCATTAATGCCTCCCTTTTAAATTTGTATGGTACGTGCCATTATCCGGATGAATTGGAGTTGTGCCGGTTCGCAAGCGAATGAATACCGGCGGTGTTACATGAACCTGACGGGTTGTCCAATGAACAGTGCTTGTCATATTTGAAATATAGTTGGATGTCAAGGAGTTTCAGGTATATCGGGAAGCTTCGGCAAAGTGGGTTAATAAAACAGCACCCCCCCGTATCCGACAAACGTATCCCCCGGGCTGTGCTCATAGCTTGAGCTGTACCCGACGAACCGGGCATTTTGGGCCCCCAGGGATTTAACCGCGGCAATGGCGGCCGCCGCCGCGCCGGGGCAGCAGGCATTGTGGTTGGAAAGTCCCTCTTTGATCACGGTTTCCGGCGCCATGTCGAGCATGGCATCGATGACCTGGCGGTCGTTTTTGTCTTTAACCCAGTTATAGGCCTCGCGGCCCTTGCCGGCCGGCGTAAATCCGAAATTGGGGCCGTAATGCGTGAGGTCCGTGGAGCCGACGATTTTAATGGTTTTGCCGGCCGATTCAGCCATTTTTGCGGCTCTTTCGCCGATCTCCACGGCCGTGGCGGCGGCCGGCGGTCCGATGGGGACAAGCTTTGCCTCGGGAAAAAAGTATTTAATAAACGGGAGTTGGAGTTCAATGGTGTTATCCGGCGTAAACCGATTGGCGGTTTCCGCCTTAAGTGAGAATTGTTCGGCGATGGGGCGCGCCATCGCTTCATCAATGAACAGCTCGCCCAGCGGGGTCTCCCATGCCCCTTCGGCCATGATATAGCCCGACACGTTGGGCGGCAGGTGCATGCCGAACACTATGATGGTATCCGGTTTTCGGGTGTTTTCTTGGGCTTGCAGGCCGGCAATCACGTTGCAGGCGAGACTGCCGGAGAAGACCCAGCCGGCATGCGGGACGATACCGCCCAGATATCCGCCATTCGGCTGAACGTTGAAACGCTCGTCTGTCAGAAATTCCCGAATCAGTTTTTCACATTCAGCCGCGTTGCCCGGATACCAGCTGCCGGCAAAGACTGGCTTGCGAGTATCCATAGCGTCCTCCTTTTTGAGTGTTCAGGTTTCAGCGTTCAGGTTTCAGGCGCCGCCGGAAACCTGAAACTTCTAAAATTATTGTTTCCCGTCAAGGCCCAAAACCTAATACCTAAAACCTAATACCTAAAACCTGAGTTATTGAAATTTCCTGATCGCTTTTTCAAATCCCGGCATGGCATCGGTGATGGTTTGATCCTCCACGCAGAAGGCCAGCCGGATATGGCCGGGGCCGCCGAAGCCGCTGCCCGGCACGGCCAGAATCAGCTCCTCCTGGAGCGCCTGGACGAATTTCACATCATCTTCAATCGGCGAGCGGGGGAACAGGTAGAACGTGCCCGGCGGTTTGACAAAATCATAGCCGCAGTCTTTTAAGCCGTTGCAGAGCAGTTCGCGTTTTTTGGCGTAATGAGAGATATCCACGCTCTCGCCCTGAAGTTCAGCCACCAGGCGCTGCATCAGGGCCGGGGCATTCACAAATCCTAAGATTCGATTGGCAAGGGCCAGGCCGCTGACGAGATCCGTTTTATATTGGGCTGCCGGGTTGATGGCGATAAATCCGATGCGCTCCCCCGGGATCGATAAATCCTTGGAATGGGATGTGGCCACCAGGCTGTCCGGGTAGGCGGCAAAAATGCTCGGCACCCGGATGCCGTCAAAGACGATTTTTCGGTACGGCTCATCGGATAATAGGTAAATGGTCCGGTCCAGTTCCCGGCTTTTTCGGGAAAGGATCTCGCCCAGCTGGCTGATGCTTTCCTCTGAATAGACCTGGCCGGTGGGGTTGTTGGGCGAGTTGATGAGCACGGCTTTGGTTTTATTCGTGATCGCCTTTTCAATGGCATCCAGATCAAGGGTAAAATCCGGGTGGGTCTGGACGGTTTTAAGGCTTCCCCCGTGGTTGTCCGCATAGAATCCGTATTCCACAAAATAGGGCGCCGGGGTAATCACCTCGTCGCCCGGATCCAGGATGGTCTTTAATATCACATTCAGGCCGCCGGCCGCCCCGCAGGTCATCAGGATTTCGTTTTCCGTGATCTCGGCGTTGTGCTCTTTTTTCAGGTATTGGGCCACGGATTGTCTGACAAACGGATAGCCCGGGTTCGGCATATAGGCATGCACGCCGGGTTTTTCCGAGTCGGCAATCTCCTTTAATTTATGCCGAAATGTTTCCGGCGGGGGCAGGTAGGGGTTGCCCAGGCTGAAGTCAAACACGTTGTTCGCCCCGTGAATGGCTTTCAGCCGGGCCCCTTCTTCAAACATTTTTCGTATCCACGACGATTTTTCTAAAAATGTCGCAATGTGCGTGGCAATCGTCATAAGCCTCTCCGCTGCGGTTTAAGCTGGTTCGACGGATTTAACTTCCGGAATTTCCTGTTTGAGTATCCGTTCAATGCCGTTTTTAAGGGTCATCTGGGACATCGGGCAGCCCGCGCAGGCGCCCTGCAGCTTTACCGTGACCACGCCATCCGCGACATCCACCAATTCCACATCACCGCCGTCTGCCTGCAGCGACGGCCTTATTTTCTCCAGTACCTGTTGAACTTGTTCCTTCATAAGTCGCCTCCTTTAAGATAAGCGTTATGGCCTATGCCATTTTATGATTTAAAAATAATAAGCCTTAAGCAATTATGCTATGATGAAATTTAGGTAAATGGCAAAAATTTTTGACGGCTTCGCAAAAAGTCCAATATCTTTGTTGCGCTGCATCCCTCGGAATTTCACGTACGAGTCAGTACGCTGCATTCCTCGGGATTTGCGCGCCGCGATCTTGAACTTTTTTCTTTGCCGTCAGAGAATCGACATTTTACGAGTCCCTCATTTTTGAATATATGTTTAAAAATCGGCCCCCTGTTTCCGGTAAAAATCGGCGGCAAACTTCCCAAACCGGTCCTCAAAAATGGCCGACCGGATGCGTTGCATCAGGTTCAGATAGTAATAGAGGTTATGGATGGTGTTTAAGCGGTAGACCAGAATCTCGCGCGAGCGGTAGAGGTGATGGAGGTAGGCGCGGGAAAAATTTTGGCAGGTATAGCAGCCGCAGGTATCGGCGATGGGCCGGGTGTCGGTCCGAAACCGGGCGTTTGAGATATTGATCGGGCCGTGATCGGTAAAGAGCTGCCCGTTTCGGGCGTTTCGGGTGGGCATGACGCAGTCGAACATATCCGCCCCCATGGCGACCATCCGGACGAGATCCAGCGGTGTGCCCACGCCCATGACATAGCGGGGCTTCTCCGCAGGAAGAAGCGGCAGCGTCATATCCGCCATCTCCATCATCAGGGGCTTGGGTTCCCCGACGCTTAATCCCCCCACGGCATAGCCGGGAAAGTCCATTTGGATAAGCGCTTCCGCCGATTTTTGCCGAAGCGCCGGATACATCCCCCCCTGGACAATGCCGAAAAGCGCATTGTCTGAGCGGCCTTCTTCCCAGGCGGCCCTGCATCGATGCGCCCAGCGGGTGGTGAGATCCAGGGCGTTTTTGGCTTCCGTCTCTGTTGCCGGATATGAAATGCACTGATCCAGGCACATGATAATATCCGCGCCCAGCCGGGTCTGGATGGCCACCGCATCCTCCGGGGTTATTAAATGGGGGGAGCCGTCGATGTGGCTCTGAAAGGAAAACCCGTTTTCCGTGACCCTGGAGATTTTGGCCAGGGAAAATATCTGGAAGCCGCCGCTGTCTGTCAGGACCGGGCCGTGCCAGTTCATAAACCGGTGGAGCCCGTCAAATTCGTCAATGACTTCGCAGCCGGGCCGAAGATAGAGGTGATAGGTGTTTCCGAGAATGATTTGGGCCCCGCAGTCGACTAAATCCTCGGGTGAGACCGCCTTGACGCTGCCGGCGGTGCCCACGGGCATAAAAATCGGGGTGACAACCGTTCCGCGGCGGGTCTGCATGCGGCCGGTTCGGGCCCGGGTCTGGCTGGATTCGGCGGTGATCGTGAATTCAAGCATTAATCTTCTTAAACGTTTTTGTCATCCATCAGCATGGCATCCCCGTAGCTGTAAAACCGGTAGCCGTGCCGCACGGCCGCCTGGTAGGCGGCCAATATGTTTTGCCTGCCGGCAAACGCGGAGACCAGCATCAGCAGGGTGGAGCGGGGCAGATGAAAATTGGTGATCATGGCATCCACGGTTTTAAACCGATAGCCCGGATAAATAAACAGGTCGCAGCTGCCGGTGTGGGGCTTAATCCGGCCGGCCGCATCCGCCGAATATTCCAGGGTCCGTACCGACGTGGTCCCAACGGCCACGACCCGCCGGCCATCGGCCTTGGCCCGGTTGACCGCATCGGCGGTATCTTCGGGGATATGGTAGGTTTCGGAATGCATCTGGTGGTTTCGGATGTCCTGGGCCCGGACCGGCATGAAGGTGCCGCAGCTCACATGGAGCGTAATGGGCATAATTTCAATGCCGTTTTGGCGAAGCTTGTCAAGCAGGGCTTCGGTAAAGTGGAAACCGGCCGTGGGCGCGGCCACTGCCCCCTTTTGTTCGGCATAAACGGTCTGGTAGGTCTGACGGTCGGCATCTGTGCCCGGCCGCCGGATATAAGGCGGCAGCGGCACCTCCCCCTGGCGCTCAAGGATGTCTTCAAATGCGGTTTGGGCCGCAAACTCAAGCAGAAACTTGTTATCCCGAACTTCCCGGACCACGGCGGAAAGCTCCGGGCCGAATTCGAGCTTAGTGCCGGGTTTGGGCGCTTTTGAGGCCCGGATCAGGCATTCGCAGGCAAAGCGGCCGGTTTCGGCCCGGGCGGCCGCCTCCGGATAGTTGACGATCAGAATTTCGACTTTGCCGCCGGAGGCCTTTTGCCCGTAAAGCCTTGCGGGGATGACTTTGGTGTCATTGACCACCAGCAGGTCAGACGGCGACAGCAGGCCGGCAATTTCATCAAACCGGTGATGGGACACCGCGCCGGTCTTCCGGTTCAGATGCAGAAGCCGCGACTGATCCCGCTTTTCCGCCGGCGTCTGGGCGATCAGGTCTTCCGGCAGCTCGTAGGCGTAGTCATCGATTGAATGCATGGCGTTTAAGCATTCCCGATATAGACCAGTAAAAGCCCCAACACCATCAAAACGAATCCGAATTTTCGCAGGGTGGCCTCCGGGAGTTCCAGCACCTTTTCCATCATGGCCTTCATATTCTCCGGGAAACCGAAATACGGCAGCCCTTCAATGATCATAACCATACCGATGACACAAAGGAA
The DNA here is from genome assembly GCA_034520365.1 of Desulfobacterales bacterium. Taxonomy (NCBI): domain Bacteria; kingdom Pseudomonadati; phylum Thermodesulfobacteriota; class Desulfobacteria; order Desulfobacterales; species Desulfobacterales bacterium. The sequence continues at coordinate 282,238 of JAXHNP010000007.1, read as the reverse complement.
AAATTTCATAACGCGACAAGCCTTTTTGGTATTTTGTAAATCGTTAAAGATATATGCAAACATCCGGAAATGTCAAAATGAAATGCAGCCGAAGCACGGCTAATTTGTTCTAACCGCAAAATCCATACCCCCGGTCCTGTTAACGCTAAGGTTGGGATTCGTTTTCCTCGGGATCGAAATCGCTATCGGGATCGAAATCGATGCTGTAGACTTCCTGATCCTTTCGAACTTGGTATCCTCTTCCGCCGAGACGGCTGAGCATCGCGGCCATACGGTCGAGTTCATCCTTGCGGTTCCGGCTTTCCATCTTGTCCAGCGCCTTGCCGACAACCAGCACATCTTGAATCGCCGCACACTCAAGCGCGGAGCCACGAGCGATTTCGAAATAACGCCTTCGGTCGGCTTCCGCGGTCTTGCCATTACCTTCGGCGATATTGAGCGGTATCGACTGGCTGGCCCGAAGCCATTGATCCCGGGCGGGCCGATGGACTCCGTTCAGGCTGTCGGCCTTCTCGTAAACCCATGCAACGTAGCCTATTGAAAGGCGATAGACGTCCAGTTTTTCGCGTCCAAGGTTCATATTTTTTTCGATCCCGATCCCGATAGCGATTTCGATTTGGATACAGAACAAATCCATACCCCCGGTCCTGTTAAAGCTAAGGTTGGGATTCGTTTTCTTCGCTATCGGGATCGAAATCGGGATCGAAATCGCTATCGGGATCGAAATCGATGCTGTAGACTTCCTGATCCTCTCGAACTTGGTATCCTCTTCCGCCGAGACGGCTGAGCATCGCGGCCATACGGTCGAGTTCATCCTTGCGGTTCCGGCTTTCCATCTTGTCCAGCGCCTTGCCGACAACCAGCACATCTTGAATCGCCGCGCACTCAAGCGCGGAGCCACGAGCGATTTCGAAATAACGCCTTCGGTCGGCTTCCGCGGTCTTGCCATTACCTTCGGCGATATTGAGCGGTATCGACTGGCTGGCCCGAAGCCATTGATCCCGGGCGGGCCGATGGACTCCGTTCAGGCTGTCGGCCTTCTCGTAAACCCATGCAACGTAGCCTATTGAAAGGCGATAGACGTCCAGTTTTTCGTGTTCAAGGGTCATATTTTTTTCGATCCCGATCCCGATAGCGATTTCGATTTGGATACAGAACAAATTAGCCGTGGCAGCCGAAGGATCCCCAACATCATACTTGCATCCGGATAAAGATTCTGAAATAATCGCCTCGGTTTAACCCGAACAGGGGCGTATCATAGCGCCTTCCATACCAACCACTGTTAAAAGGAACGACGCCATGGCTGAGACGTATTATTACATGTGGGAATTTGTGACCAGCATAACGATTATCATTCTGGTGGCCGCCTATATCATCCATGACCGGATACGGCTGCGGTTTGAAAAGCTTGAGGAACCGGAGAGACAGCAAAAGATTACCTGGCTCAAAGGCATTACCATGACGATTCTGGGGGTACTCGCGGTCATCGGCGGCAGCAGCTGGGTGGGTTTTATCCTGACCCACAAGATTTATATCAGCGAGGAGCTGGCCGGATTTCATGATAAGGTGCCGGGCATCATCATGGCGCTGATCGGTTTGGTGGTGCTTTTCTACGGCATCAAAAAATACCGGCATCCCGAGCAATACGCTGCCGGCCCGAATCAATAATCTGGAAAAAATTATCGCCCCCGGTATGAGGGGGCTTAGAAAATATCGCAGGAAAAACCCATGGAGTTTGTCCCCACAATCGGACTTGAAGTCCACGCCCAGCTAAAAACCCGGACCAAGATTTTCTGCGCCTGCTCCACCCAATTCGGCGCACCGCCCAACACCCATGTCTGTCCGGTATGCCTCGGCATGCCCGGCGTTTTGCCCGTGTTAAATCAGGGCGTGGTGGAATATGCCATGCGCATGGCGCTTGCGACCAACTGCCGGATTGCGCCGGAAAGCCGGTTTGCCCGGAAAAACTATTTTTATCCGGATCTGCCCAAGGGCTATCAGATATCCCAGTATGAGCTGCCGATCGCCGAACACGGCCATGTCAATATCACCCGGCCGGACGGCAGCAAAAAGCGGATCGGCTTAACCCGCATTCATATGGAGGAAGATGCCGGAAAGCTCATCCATGACCCGGACCGGGCGGTGAGCCGGGTGGATTACAACCGCACCGGGGTGCCGCTCATTGAAATCGTCAGTGACCCCGATATCGAATCCCCGGAGGAGGCGGGCGCCTATCTGCGCCAGCTCCGCGCCATTTTGCGGTATCTGGGCATCAGCGACGGCAATATGGAGGAGGGCAGTTTCCGCTGCGACGCCAATGTGTCGGTACGGCCGAAAGATAGCGAGACGCTGGGTACGCGGTCGGAACTGAAAAACCTCAATTCATTCAAGTTCGTGGAAAAGGCCCTGGCCTATGAGATCAACCGCCAGATCCGGGTCATCTCCGAAAACGGGACGGTGATTCAGGAAACCCGGCTCTGGGATACGGATAAAAACAAGACGGTTCCCATGCGCGGAAAAGAGGAGGCTCACGACTACCGGTATTTTCCGGATCCGGATCTCGTGCCCTTACAAATTGATGATGCCTGGATTGCCCGAATCAAGGCCAACCTGCCGGAGCTTCCGCATCAGCGGAAAGATCGGTTCATGGATCGATTCGATCTGCCGGCCTATGATGCGGATGTGCTGACCGCGTCCAGGGAGCTGGCGGATTATTTTGAAGCCTGCGTCAAAGAAGTGGCCAACCCCAAGCTGGTCTCCAACTGGGTCATGGGAAACCTCCTGGGGCTCTTAAATGCCCAAGGCAGGACCATCGAGGAATCCCCGATTTCGGCCGTTCAGATGGCGGAACTCTTGCAGCTGGTGAATGACGAGGTGATCAGCGGCAAAATCGCTAAAACCGTTTTTGATGAAATGGTGACCTCCGGGAAATCCCCGAAAACCATTGTCGATGAAAAAGGGCTGGTTCAGGTCACCGACGCCTCGGCCATTGAATCCGTGGTTGATGATGTGATTGCCGGATGCCCGGATGAGGTGGCCGCCTATAAGGCGGGGAAGAAAAAGCTTTTGGGCTTTTTTGTGGGCCAGGTGATGAAGCAGACCCAGGGCAAGGCCAACCCCCAGATGGTCAACCAGATCCTGAAGAAAAAACTGGGTTGAGCCAGCGGCCATGGCTTACAACGTCCTTCGAAACCGCTTCTCCAGGGATTCAAGCGGCCACTGGATAAGGGTGGGCCGGCCGTGGGGGCAGTGGTAGGGGTTTTCGCAGCGGTCCAACTGCGCCAATAGGGCCTTGATTTCTTTATCCGATAGGGCTTGGTTGGCGCGGATTGCCCCGTGGCAGGCCATTAGGATGAGGCACTGGTCAATGGTCTCATCCAGGCCCGGGGCATAGCCGGATTCGGTCACGGTTTCCGCAATTTCAGTGATCAGCGGCTGGGCGGATTTCTCGGAGATCATAGCGGGAAGCGATTTCACAATATAGGTGTTTCCGCCGAACGGCTCAATGGCAATCCCCATGGCCGCGAAATCCGGAATCATTTCAGCCACCGCCGCACTCTCCCGGTAATTGAGTTCAATGGTTTCCGGGATTACCAGCGCCTGGCTGGGCGCGGCGCCGGATGCCTGCCGCTGTTTTGCCAAATTTTCATATACAATCCGCTCATGGGCGGCGTGCTGATCAATCACATAGAGCATGGACGCGGATTCGCAGAGAATATAGGTATTATGGAACTGGCCGATGACCGCCATCTGCGAAAATCCCGGCTGCTGCCATAATTCGGACTGCTCGTCTGCCGGTCCGTCGGCCGCCTCCCCCAAGTGCCCGGGCTGAGTTTTAATGCCGGATTGTCTGCGGATTTCCGAGGCGTTTGGTTTGCCGGGCGATTGTTCAGTTGCTGGCGGGGCTTGGTTCTCCGGCGGGCGGTCCGGTGTTGGATCTTTTCCGGAAAATACCGATGCCTCTTCAACCTGCGGCGTTTGGGAAGGTGGCACCTGCCAGCCGGATGGCTGAAGGGTTTCGGCGACCGCGGTCTTGATGGCCTGGTAAAGCTCCCGCTGCCGGGAAAACCGGACCTCGTGTTTGGTGGGATGGACGTTTACATCCACTTCTTCCGGCGGAATGTCAAGAAACAGCACCCCAACCGGAAACCGTCCCTTCATGAGCCGCCCCTTATAGCCGTCTAAAATGGCGTAATAGACGCCCCGGTCCCGGATATAGCGGCCGTTGATATAGATGTAGATTTTCTGAGACGTGCTTCGCGTAATGCCGGGATCGGATATCCAGCCGGTAATCGAAATATGGGATCCCTTGAGCGAAATCGGATACAACCCGGAGCGAAATTCCTTGCCCAGCACGTCAACCACCCGGTCCAGCCCGTTATTCACCGAGGGCCAGTTTTTGACCATCCGGTCATTGTGAAACAGCCGGAACTGGATATCCTTCCAGGCCAGGGCAACGGCGGCGATACCATCGGCGATATGGCCCATCTCGGTGTTTACGGTTTTTAAAAACTTTCGCCGGGCCGGGGTGTTGAAAAACAGCTGTTCGGCTGAAATAAGCGTACCCGGCGGCGCGCCGGTTTCATCCACCTGCTTGACTCTGCCGCCTTCCACATAGATACGGGTGGCGGGGGTTGACTGGTCGTCGTTTGTGATCAGTGTAAATTTGGAGACCGCGGCAATGCTGGGAAGCGCCTCGCCCCGGAAGCCCAGGGTGGAGATCGCATACAGATCCGGGTCCTTGTAAATTTTGCTCGTGGCGTAGCGTTCAATGGCCAAAAGCGCATCATCATGGGTCATGCCCGCCCCGTTATCCGAGACCCGGATCATGGACCGGCCGCCCTGGCCGATTTCCACGGTGATTCGGGAGCTTCCCGCGTCAATCGCGTTTTCCACCAGTTCCTTGACCACCGAGGCGGGCCGCTCCACCACCTCGCCGGCCGCAATTTTGTTGGAAAGAATTTCAGGCAGGATGCGGATTTTGGACATCAGCGCCTTATCCTTCGGATTAGGTTTCAGTGTTCAGGTTTCAGTCTTCAGTCAAACCATACCCATCTAACATCTGACACCTGAAACCCCATTTATGCTTCATTATCCCTGACAAAGCGGTACAGGAATTCCTGATCCTTGGGCGGCAGATCGAACTTGGCGCCGGCCTCTTCGACCAGCCGGGTAAGCGACTTGTCCGGCTCCTCCTGGCGCATCTCGGATATCCATTTGATGGCTTTTCGCAGATCCTCGCCCTCGGGTTGTATGCTCATATGCATCCTTTCATGTATTTGCGACCGTCTTACTTTTACTCTTAATCTTATCCAAAAAAATGGTCCCGTGTCCGTTAATTCAAGGCATCAATCCGGCCTTTTGTTTGTGATAATCGGTTTGCTGCTCAAAAAAGTAGGCGGCATTCAATATGGACGCCTCATCAAAATAATTCCCCATGAGCTGAAGGCCGATGGGAAGCCCCTCTTGTGAGAAGCCGCATGGCACGGAAAGCCCCGGAATGCCCCCCAGATTGGCGGAAAGGGTGAAAACGTCAGACAGATACATCTGCAAAGGGTCATCAATGTTCTCTCCGATTTTGAATGCCGGGGTCGGGGCCACCGGCGCCAGGATCAGGTCGCAGGCGTCAAAGGCGGTGTTGAAATCCTGCTTGATCAGGGTCCGCACCTGGGAGGCTTTTTTGTAATAGGCGTCGTAGTATCCGGCGGACAGGGCATAAGTGCCCAGAAGGATCCGCCGCTTAACTTCGGGCCCGAATCCTTTGGACCGGGTATTGTTATACATCTCTTTCATACCGCTGCTTTCCGGATCGCGAAAGCCGTATTTCACCCCGTCATAGCGGGCCAGGTTGGAGCTTGCCTCGGCCGGGGCGAGGAGATAATAGGCAGCTACCGCATACTCGGTGTGGGGAAGCGTTATTTCGATAAATTCCGCGCCGGCCTCTTTAAATACGGTCATGGCCTTTTCAACAGCCGAAGAAACCTCTTCGGAAACCCCTTCGGCCCCATGATACTCTTTGGGAATCCCGATTTTAAGCCCTTTAATGTCCCCGGTGAGTGCGGCCGCATAATCCGGCACCGGCTGATCCACGGATGTGGAATCCCGGGGGTCGTATCCGGAAATGGCGTTTAAAAGTATCGCCGCATCCGTGACATCCTTGGCCAGCGGCCCGATCTGATCCAGGGAAGAGGCGAATGCCACCAGGCCGAATCGGGATACCCGGCCGTAGGTGGGCTTTATTCCCACCACCCCGCAGTGCGAGGCCGGCTGTCGGATCGATCCGCCGGTATCCGAGCCAAGCGCCCCCAGGCACATGTCGGCCGCCACGCAAGCGGCTGAGCCGCCGCTGGAGCCGCCCGGCACCCGGGAAAGATCCCAGGGGTTTTTGGTGGGTTTTATCCCGGAGTTTTCCGTGGAAGAGCCCATGGCAAACTCATCCATATTGGCTTTGCCCGCCATGACCGCACCGGCGGTGTTTAGTTTCTCAATGACCGTGGCATCATAGGGCGGATAAAAATTTTCCAGCATTTTGGAGGCACAGGTGGTTTTAATGCCCTTTACGCAGATCAGATCTTTGATGGCCAGGGGAATGCCGCAAAGCGGGCCGGCCGTCCCTTGGGCGATCGCCTGATCCGCCGCTTCAGCGGCAGATTTTGCCGCCTCCCCGGTGATCGTGATATAGGCGTCCACCAGCGGTTCGACTGACTCGATCTTTGAAAGAAGGGAATCTGTGAGCTCCGCTGCCGAGATTTCCCTGTTTTTCAAAAGCCGGGCGGCTTCGTGGATGGTCAGTGCATTAAGTTCCATTGGCATCAGCTCCTTTACTCAATCACTTTGGGCACGATAAACTGGCCGTCTTCGGCCTCCGGTGCATTGGCCAGCGCCGCATCCCGCTGCAGATGGCCGGTGGTTTCATCCTTTCGAAAGGCATTGGCCCTCTCCACCGCATGGGCGGTGGGCGTAATGCCGGAGGTGTCCACGGCGCTCAGCTTTTCCACATATTCCAGGATGCCGCCCAATTGTCCGGCAAACGTCTCAACCGCGTCGTCATCCATGGTCAGGCGGGCCAGATCCGCCACGTGCAAAACTTCTTTTCTGGATATTTTCATTGTTGTCTCCTTTTATGGATTCGCGCCGTCTCTTAAAAAGATCATGGCGCTAACCCCGGCCTCAGTTAGGCTTTTTAAATCCTTCCGGGCCTTATCCCTGCTTGGATAGGAACCGATCCGGACCCGATACCAGGTTTTGCCGTTGACATCCGCTCTTCTTACATAGGCTGGATACCCTTTGGCCAGAAATCTGTCCCTGACGGTGGCCGCGCTTTCCGGATCACTCAGGGAAGCGATCTGAATGGCATAGCCGTCCCCGTCGACATTTCGGGAAGCGGCGGTCTGGGCGGAAGCTGTTTTCTGCGGTTTCGATACCGCGGGTTTTTTGACGGAGGCGGTATTTCGCGTTGAATCCGCTTTTGACTCGGTTTTCTCAGGCGGCGGCGGGGGTGATGCCCCGGATTCGGTGTCCGGCATTTTGTCAGCGGTTTTTCCGGAAGCGGTTTCTGATTCCTGGGTTTCTGCCGCAGCCTCCGGTTCCGGTTTCAGGGCCTCGGGGGATACCGGTTCGCCGGAGATTTCTTTTTTGGCATAGCGCGGCGCCACCGTATGGGGATCAGTTTCCGCTGCTTCCGGGATGCCGTCTTTTTTCAGGTTTTCGAGCACATCAAACGGTTTTATCTCCTGGTTGGTTAAAACGCTTTGTTTCAAGTGGGTGAGCTTTTCATCCAGGCGCTCGATATCAAACCGGATGGGCGCCTGATCCCGGCCGACCAAGACCCCTAAGACAAACATCAGGCCGCAGGCGGAAAACGCCAGAAAGATCCAGCCCAGCACATTGCCCCGGTTGATGATAAAAATGGGCCTGGGCGCGGCCCTTTTTCGGGCCGCTTTATTTTGGGGGCTTTTGGTGGCCATATGCCTTTTTACATGGTCTCGGGTGCAGAAACACCCAGCAGGCCGAGGCCGTTTCGGATGATTTTCTGGACAGCCAGCACCAGATAGAGCCGTCCGTCCGCCAGCTGGGGGTCATCAATCAAAACCCGGTGCTTATTATAATAGGCATGGAATGCGGCTGCAAGATCCATGAGGTAGAATGCGATCCGGTGCGGTTCCATCAATTGGGCGGCCGCCTGGATCACCTCCGGGTAGCGCGCCATGTGCTTGATCAGCGAAATCTCCTCGGGTTCGGTGAGCCGAGCCACCGATGCGGCCTCACCGGTGACCGAGGCAATGCCTTTTTCTTCCCGGGCCTTTTTAAAAATACTCGATATCCGGGCGTGGACATACTGCACGTAATAGACCGGATTGTCATTGGTTTTTTGCTTGGCCACTTCAAGATCAAAATCCAGCGGACTCTCATAATGCCGGGTCAGAAAAATAAAGCGCACGGCATCGCTGCCCACCTCGTCAACAACCTCGCGCAGGGTGACAAACTGTCCGGCCCGGGTGGACATGGTGACCGGGGTGCCGGCGCGCAGGAGGTTAACCAACTGGGTCAAAATCACGTGAAACCGGCCCCCGTCTTTTCCGCCCGCTTTAATGGCCGCGGATATCCGGGGGATATAGCCGTGGTGGTCCGCCCCCCAGACATCGATGATCTGGTCAAACCCCCGGTCAAATTTGTCCCGGTGATAGGCGATGTCTGATGCAAAATAGGTGGTCTGCCCGTTCTGCCGCACCACCACCCGGTCCTTTTCATCCCCAAACGCCTCGGTTTTAAACCACAGGGCCCCTTCTTTCTCGTAGATGAGCCCGGCGTCCTGAAACTGCTTGATCGCGGCTTCCACCTTGGCGGTATCATAGAGGCCCTGTTCGCTGAACCAGTGATCAAAGGAGATGCCCAGAAGCGCCAGATCCTCCCGGATGCCCTCCAGAATTTTTTCAGCCGCGTATCGGGCACAGTCGGAAGTGGCCTCTTCTTCAGAGGCGTTTGTCAGCCATTCGCCTTTTCGCTCCATTAGCGTTTTGGCGATTTCGTATATATAGTCGCCCTGATAGCAGTCCTCGGGAAAGGCTATATCGCGGCCGAAAAGCTCCAGGCATCGCAGATATACGGACCGGCCCAGGGTTTGAATCTGTTTGCCGGAGTCATTGATGTAGTATTCCCGGAACACATCATAGCCGCAGAAGGAGAGAATCGCGGCCACGGTATCGCCCACCACCGCGCCCCGGCCATGCCCTACGTGCAAGGGGCCGGTGGGATTGGCGCTTACGAATTCCACCTGGACTTTTTGGCCTTTTCCGATATCACAGGCCCCGTATTGCCCGTTTTGCGCGTGGATCTCATGGAGTACCGGGTGCCAGGCGGTCTTGTGGATAAAAAAGTTGATAAATCCGGGGCCTGCGATTTCGGTTTTATCAATAATGCCCTCGGGGTCTGAGAGGTGGCTCACCAGGGCCTCGGCGATTTTTCGGGGCGCCATTTTCTGGGCGGAGGCATTTAACATGGCAAAATTGGAGGCCAGATCCCCGTGGGCCCCTGCCTTGGGCGCTTCTATCTCAACCGGGGCGAACGCGTCGGAGTTTAAGGCCCCGGATTTATAGGCCGCTTCTGCGGCACTTTTGATCATGGTTTTGAGTTTTGTTTTCATTTTGGCCTTTTGAGCTTATTGTCAAATTTGTTGTTCATAAATTATTTTCCCAGAGTAAGTCAAGAAGGCTTTAAAATAAAGCCTCAGGCGCTTTCGACAATGGCATGGAGGTCATTGACAATTGAGGCGATGTCTCGCTGATGCTCGGGCGGCACCAGCAGCATGGGGATGGCCCGGTTTCTGATCACATGGCAGCCGGCGGCGCTGTCATGTATGGAGGCCCCGGCGGCGGCGGTTTCGGGGTCGGTCGCCATTAATATATCTGAGAGGTTGCCGGTTTTGCCGCTTTGATCCAGATGCTCGATAAACTGGGTGAACACATAATTTACGGTGATCGTATACGCATCAATTTCGGCATATCCGGAATCCCCGCAGTTTCTGCCGGAGAGCAGGCAGCGGCAGCCAAAGGGGCGGACCGAATAGATGGGGCATGCTTTTTTTTCAAGCAGGGGGCAGGCGCCCCAATTCGGATCAATGATTTCCTCCGGCGGTTCCTGGCTGTTGGCGCATAATCCGGCCATCTGGTTGAGCGTTATTTCCGGCTGATACCGGATTTTCTCAAGCTGCGGGGCAAGTCTTTGCCGTATGGCGGCCCATTCGGCATCCGACAGGGCTTTTCGGATATATGCCGCCTCAAGGCTTGTCATGGTGACATTGCAGGTACAGCAGTGGGCGCAGTATTTCTGACAGGCCACCCGAAGCTGCCGGGTATATTCCTCGTAGCGCGCATAGATCCGCTCTAATGCGAGCAATTTTTTTTCTGTTGCCATATCTGATTATTCTGAGTTCTTGTAGCGGTTGTAATATGCCATCACCCGTTTGACATATTTCTGTGTTTCCGGGTAGGGGGGAACCCCGTTGTAGCGCTCCACCGCGGCCGGACCGGCATTATAGGCGGCCAGGGAAAGGGTTAGATCATGGTTGAATTTTTTGATAAGCGATTTCAGATACCGGGTGCCGGCCAGGATGTTGGCCCGCGGATCATAGGGGTCGTGGAGGCGGAAGGCGGCGAGGTTGCCCGGCATGATCTGCATAAGCCCGATGGCGCCGGCCTTGGAGACGGCATTGGGGTTAAAATTGGATTCTGCCTGCACCACGGCTTTTACCAGCGCAAAATCCAGGCCGTGAAGGCTTGCCGCATCCCGGATGTAATGATCGAACGTATCCGTGGATGAATAATAGGCGATTCTGTCTTCAATTTCCGGGCCGGCGTATCGGTAACGCTGCGAGGTGGGCGCGTTGCTGAAATGGCGGACCCCGTTTTCATCCACATAGGTATAAATTTCCGCCCGCACAGAACCGGTAAGCGCTGCGCCCAGAAGAACCGCCATCGCAAGCTGCAGGGTGAGTATTCGCATCATCAATTCAGGCTGCCGTTGGTTTAGGGTGATCTTAAATTCGAATAATTTCCATTAATTATTATAAGATCCGTAAAAAAATCAAGCCTTTTTCGCCAATGCCCGCAAAAATCCCATTCAAAGGGTCTCCGGGGTGAAGGCCACCACCTCATCAATGGATTCGGCGTCGGCAAACAGTATGGTCAGCCGGTCCACCCCCATGGCGCATCCGGCGGCGGCCGGCATTTCCTGCAAAGCCTCTATAAACCGGGCGGGATACGGATAGACCGGAAGGCTGTTTTCGCGGCGGTGTTCTATTTCGGCTTCAAAGCGTTTCCGCTGAAACCGGGAATCGCTCAGTTCGGTGGATCCGTTGCAGATTTCAAGGCCGGCGATATAGAGCTCAAACCGCTGGGCAAGCATCGGGTTGTCCGGTTGGGGCGCGGCCAAAGGTGAGTTCGCCGCCGGATAGTCGCATAAAAAAACCGGCTGTTTAAGCCCCAGCCGGGGCTCAATTTCAATCCCCATGATTTCATCAAAATCATCGTGGTTTAGGGCGGTTTCCATATCCGCCGGCGCGTAGCGGGAAAAAGCCTCGGAAACCGTGAGCCGCTGCCAGGGGCGGGTCAGATCGATGCGGTTTTTCTGATATTCGATTTGAAGGGGAATTTCGAGGGCCTGGCAGATGGTTTCAAACATGGCTTCACAGGTGTGCATGAGATCCTCGTAGTCCTCACCCGCCGCGTACCACTCCAGCATGGAAAATTCCGGCAGATGGCGGCGGCCGCGCTCGGATTGACGGAAGCATTTGCAGATCTGAAAGATTTTTTCAAAGCCCTCAGCCAGAAGCGGCTTCATGCAGATTTCCGGGGATGGCTGAAGGTAGCCGCAGGCAGCACTTGGCGGGTAAATATGCGGCTCCGGCAGCGGGGCCGGAATGCAGACCGGGGTCTCTGCCTCTATGTACTGGTTTTCAATAAAAAAGCGGCGGATGCCGGCCAGTATCCTTGAGCGTATGGAAAGGTTTCGATGCAGGCGGTGCTGCCGGGGAAAAATCATAAAACAGGTTTGGCCGGGTTTCCGGTTCGGGCCATGAGCGGCCGGCTGACCGGGATCATTTCTCTTTTACCTGATAGCTGTCCTCGGTTCTGTCCTGGAGGCAGATCATGTCGTAGTCCGACGGGTTGGCGGATTCATACCACTGGCGGCCCAGGTCCCAACAGTTATTGCAGGCTTTCCGGGGGATATGGATTGCCAGCAGATGGGCGCCCCGGTCGGATGTGGAATCGATTTTCAGGGCGCCGCTGCACTCCGGGCACAGCCTTAAGGTTTCCCGCTGGGTTTCATGGATGCCCTCGGTATCATAGAAAATGTTGCGCCGGCGTTCGGCATATTCCTGATTGCCGCGCATGCTCCGGCCGATGGCCTCCCGCTGGGCCCAGTTGGCTTTGACCGTATCGCAGGTCTGTTTCACGGTCTGGGTGATGCTGTCGGTCTGTTTCAGTTTGTCCGGATCATAGCCCGGTTCGATCACATGGCTGTAATCCATGCCGGCAAGCGCCAGGATAATCCCGATGTTTACATAGGGAAGCGCGCCTTCGATGGAGTAGCCCCCCTCCAGGACCACGATATCGGGTTTGAGCAGGCGGGTTAAATCCGCGTACCCTTTGGCGGTAAACAGCATGTTGGTCAGCGGGTCGGTGAAATGGTTGTCCTGGCCGGCGGAGTTAATAATCAGCTCCGGCTTGAACTCGTCTATCACCGGCAGCACCACCTCGTTTATGGCGTAGAGAAAGCCCTCTTCGCCGGTATACGGGGGAAGCGGAATGTTTAAGGTCGTGCCGGCCGCATTGGGGCCGCCCAATTCCTGGGGGAATCCGGAGCCGGGGTACATGGTCCGTCCGTCCTGGTGCAGCGAAATATACAGGGTGTCCGGGTCATGCCAGTAAATGTCCTGGGTGCCGTCGCCGTGGTGGCAGTCGGTGTCCACCACCGCCACCCGGTCAACACCGTAGGCATGGCGAAGGTATTCGAGCATGATGGCTTCGTTATTGACGTTGCAGAACCCGCGCCCCCCGTGCACCACGCGCATGGCATGGTGGCCGGGCGGCCGAACCAGGGCGAACCCGTTGTTAACCGATTTTTCCATCACCGCCCTGGCAATGGTTTTGGCACCACCCGCGCTGATAAAGTGGGATTCGGTCATCACCTGCCAGACATCCGGATAGGAGAAATGGACCCGCTGCACGTCCTTGATATCCACGACTTCGGATTTGTACTCATGAATGCCGTCAATATCGAAAAGCCCCTCTTCCATCACCTGATCCTGGGTATATAGCAGCCGCTCCTCGCGTTCCGGGTGCGTGGGGCTGATCGCCCAGTCAAACGCCGGGAAAAATACCAGACCGGTTTTATTTAACGCTTTTAGCATGGATGACTCCGATGTGTTTTAATATTGCCATTCCCGAGCTTTCTCCGCTACCGGACGCAGCTGTCGGCGATCTTTTTGGAAATGGTTTTAAAGTCGTGGATCAAGCCGGGTTTGATCTGCTGCTTGACCCTTAAGTTTTTCCCCATCATCCGGAAGCCCCGGACAATATTAAATTCCAGGTCCTCGAGCAGTTCGGTTTCAATATCCTGGGTTTGGGCCCCCAGCTTGACCGCCTTCTGCTTCAACAGGTCCGCGGCCATGCGGTGGGCATCGACGCGGGAAAAATGGAGATCCACGGTTTGGCTGAACGATTCTTCCGGTGCGGTGGCCAGTCCCTTCTGGGTGTCCACAAACAGGGTGATTTCGCAGGTGGTGCGGGACAGGGCCGTGCCGATGGCATTGGCCACCTGGCACTCCGGCACGGTATCCACCGTGTAGCTGCTGATATTTTCGAAATGCTCCGCAAAATAGGCGGCCGGGCCGCCCAGGACCAGAATATGATCCGGGTTGACCTGGTAGCCCTGCAGGGCCTCTTTAACCGTATAGACCGGTTTGCTGTTGATGTCCGCGATCATTTGCCGGGCGCCGGCAAGGATTTCCCGGCAGGTTTTATCAAATATCTCAAAGGCCGCTTCTTCCATGGAGAGGCCAAGCTGGGCGGCAATGGGTTCAATGCCCTGAATCGCCCGGCCGCGGTCGCCGCCCACGGATCGTTCCAGGACAAACAGCGCATCGGTCGGGGTCGGATCGCTGCCGCCGTATCCCATGGCCTTTCCGGTCCGGTCCGGCCCGATTTTAAGCTCCCCGTCAATCACCCGCACGCAGGAATCCCCGCCGATCCCGATGGATTGGGTTTTCAGCGCCCGGATCAGGGTTTTGTATTGGTTAATGTCCACGCCATGGGGGGCAAGCAGCGGCACGCCCTTGATTAAAACCGCCATATCCGTGGACGTGCCCCCGATATCCAGGATCAGGGTTTCTGTATAATCCGGGGCAAAAGCCACCGAACCCATGACGCTGGCCGCCGGGCCGGAGAGAATCGACTGGCCGGGAAAGGCGATTGAGCTTTCAAACCCCATGGTGCCGCCATCCGCCTTTAGAATATGGATGGGCACCTGAATGCCCTTTTGCTTCAAAGAATGGCTGACCGCTTCAAAAAAATTCCGATGTACGGGGTAGATCGAAGCGTTTAAAAATGTGGTGTCGATCCGCCGGGGAAAGCCGAAATTGCCGGAAATCCGGTGGCCCAGAAAAACCCGGTCGAACCGGTCGCCCAGGATTTCGGCGATCTGGCGTTCATGCACGGGGTTTCGGGCGGAAAATTTGCCTACCACCCCCACATGCCGGATGCCCGACCGTTCAAGCTGATCTGCGGCCGCTTTGACCTTATCAGGGTCGATTTTTTCAATCTCCCGGCCGCTGTGGTCAATGCCGCCGGGAACGATGAAATAATTTTCATCGGTTCGAAAGGCTTCCGGATGGATGCCGGGGCCGCTCGTGACGATCATGCCCGCCGGAGAGAGTTTTCCCTGGACGATCGCATTGGTGGTAAGGGTGGTACTCAGCACCGCATGGGTGATTTCGTCGGCGGGGACGTTTTCGGTAATTTTTTCAAGCCCGGTGAGCACGGTATTAAAAAGTGCAGCCGTGTCCGTGGGGACCTTGACCTGCTTTTCAAGCCCGTTTTCCCCGAGGAGGACGACATCCGTGTGGGTGCCGCCAACATCCAGCCCGATAATCATAGGCATTCCTTTCCCGCTTTTCTTTGATGGCGTCGGGGATGCGAAATCTGAATGAAGCTTTGCCCCTACTGTCTCATTAACCAAAACGTCCGCTAATGTCAATATGATCAGGGAACGGCCCACGGCTAATTTGTTCTAACCGCAAAATCCATACCCCCGGTCCTGTTAAAGCTAAGGTTGGGATTCGTTTTCTTCGCTATCGGGATCGAAATCGGGATCGAAATCGATGCTGTAGACTTCCTGATCCTCTCGAACTTGGTATCCTCTTCCGCCGAGACGGCTGAGCATCGCGGCCATACGGTCGAGTTCATCCTTGCGGTTCCGGCTTTCCATCTTGTCCAGCGCCTTGCCGACAACCAGCACATCTTGAATCGCCGCGCATACAAGCGCGGAGCTACGAGCGATTTCGAAATAACGCCTTCGGTCGGCTTCCGCGGTCTTGCCATTACCTTCGGCGATATTGAGCGGTATCGACTGGCTGGCCCGAAGCCATTGATCCCGGGCGGGCCGATGGACTTCGTTCAGGCTGTCGGCCTTCTCGTAAACCCATGCAACGTAGCCTATTGAAAAGCGATAGACGTCCAGTTTTTCGTGTCCAAGGGTCATATTTTTTTCGATCCCGATCCCGATAGCGATTTCGATTTGGATACAGAACAAATTAGCCGTGAAGACCGGCCGGTTATATAGATGGCCGTAAGCCCGGGGGAGGGCTATGGTTTGCCGGAACCGGGGCTGGCGGAAAAGTGTTCCGTGATGCCGGAAGACGTGGTAAAATCAGATTTCTTCTTGAATGGAGGTTTTTTAATCAGACCTAAATTGAGCGTTTCAGATTTTTAAAAATATGACTTTGTAAAGGGTTATACCAATTTATATTTTAACAGTTTAAAAGGCTCAATTTAGGTCGAAGCGAGAAAGCGGAGACGGGCCGGATGCGCGATGCCTATTTTATGGAAAAAGCCCTTGAGGAGGCCAAAGCAGCCCTGACCGCGGGCGAATTTCCCGTGGGCTGTGTGATTGCCGATGGTGCCCGGGTACTCGCCGCCGCCGGCCGGAGCGGAAGCCGGGGGGACTGCCCGAATGAACTGGATCATGCGGAAATCATCGCCTTGAGAAGGCTTCAGGAGGCCGGTTATACGGGAAACAGAAGGGAACTCACCCTTTATTCCACGATGGAGCCCTGCCTGATGTGTTTGGGGGCGATTATTCTGAATAACATTTCCAGAATTGTTTATGCCTATGAGGACGTTATGGGCGGCGGCACCGGATGCCGGCTGGCGGATTTGCCGCCGCTTTACGCAGATGCCGGTATTACCGTGATTCCGGATGTGATGCGGGCGGAAAGCCTTGCGCTTTTCCGGGCTTTTTTCTCTGAGCCCGGCCAGAGCTACTGGCAGGACAGCCTGCTGGCCCAATGCACCCTGGAGCAGGATTGATTATGGCTGAAAAAGTAAGAAAAATTCAGGCGATAGACGCTTTTCCGGAAAAACTCCGGATCGACCTGGCTGAAAGCTGGGAAAAGTATACGGCCGCCTGTGATAAGGCAGGCGTTTCGGTTCCCGAGGATCCGGAGACCGTACACGCGCTTCGGCTCGGGTTTGCGTTCAGCCCGTTCGTCGCCCGATGGGCGGCCCGGGCGCCCGGGATCATCGATGACCTGACGGTGAGCGGGGATCTTTCCCGATCTTACCATGCCGGGGATTTTGTCTCAAAGACTCAGCCGGTCTGTCAGGCGGCGGAAAACGAGGCGGATCTGATCAGCCGGCTCCGCCGCGTAAGATGCCGGGAGATGATTCGTATTGCGATCCGGGATCTCTGCGGGTGGGCGGATCTCCATGAAACCATGGCGGACCTTACCCATTTTGCCGAGGTCTGCCTGGACTGCGCCCTGAACGCGGTGTATCAATGGATGAGTGCACAATACGGCGCGCCTCAGTTAAAAGACGGCAGCCGGCAGCTGCCGGTGGTGCTTGGCGTGGGTAAACTGGGCGGGGCGGAGCTGAATTTTTCCTCTGATGTGGACCTCATTTTTGCGTTTCCCGAGAAGGGACAAATCCCTTCAAACGGGCGCCCGATCAGCCATGAGGAGTTCTTCTCCAAACTCTTCCGGCGGCTTATCAATATTTTGTCCAAAAATACACCGGATGGTTTCGTCTTTCGGGTGGATACCCGCCTGCGCCCCTATGGCGACTCCGGGCCGATAGCCATGAGTTTTGATGCGTTTGAAACCTATTACCAGCATCAGGGGCGGGAGTGGGAGCGGTATGCGCTCATCAAGGCCCGGCCGGTGGCAGGCGACCGGGAGGCCGGCCAACGCCTGATCGAACGGCTGCGGCCCTTTGTATTTCGGCGCTACCTCGATTTCGGCACTTTTGAGGACCTTCGGGAGATGAAGCGGAAAATTGTCCAGGAGGTCAAGCGCAAGGGGCTTTCAGGAAACATCAAGCAGGGGCCCGGCGGCATCCGGGAGATCGAATTTTTCGGGCAGGTGTTTCAACTGATCCGCGGGGGCGTAAATCCGGCCTTTCAGACACGTAACCTGCTGGCCACATTGAAGATTCTTTTGGATGAGCACTGTATTCCGGAGGCTGTCTACAATGAGCTTTGCGATGCGTATTGCTTTCTTCGGGACACCGAGCATCGCCTGCAGGTATTTGAGGACCGGCAGACCCATACCCTTCCCAGGGATGAAATGCCGGGCATGCGGCTGGCCCTTTCCATGGGTTTTTCCGATTGGCAGGCGTTTTATCAAACCCTTTCCGCCCATATGGACCGGGTGCATAGCCATTTCAACGAGCTGCTGGCCGATCCGTCGGAAGCAGCCGGGGAGAATTCCGGAACCGGTCCGCTGGTTGAGGAATTATGGAATTCATTGTCTGACAGGGAGCGCTCCAGGGAGATCCTTTCGGAAATCGGGTTTAGCGAGCCAGATCAAATCCTTGAGCTCCTGCGCCAGTTTCTGGATGTTCCGGATGCCCCGGATATAAGCTCTGAGGGCAGGGTTCGGATTTACCGCCTGATGCCCCGGATCCTTCAGAAAGCTTCTGAATCCGAAGCTCCGGCGGACGTATTGCAGCGGGTTTTTGAGCTGATCCGTGCAATTCGCCGCCGCTCCTGCTATATAGCCCTGCTGCTTGAGAACCCGGAGGCGCTCACCCATCTGATTCAATTGGCTGCCGCCAGTTCCTGGATTGTGTCATTTCTGGATAGGCATCCCCTGCTTTTGGATGAGCTGCTGGACCCGCGGAGTCTATATGTGCCCCTTGGCAAGGCTGAGCTTGAACAGGAGATCCGGCAGCGAATCGATCGGGCGGATCCGTGGGATCTGGAGCAGCAGATGGATGAACTCCGGATATTCAAGCAGAGCCACACCCTGCGGATTGCGGCCGCGGATGTGGCCGGTCTCCTGCCATTGATGAAGGTGAGCGACCGGCTGACCTATCTGGCGGAAACGGTGCTTGATGTGGTGCTTTTCCTTTCATGGGCGCATCTTGAGAGCAAGTACGGTCTGCCCGGCGGCGTTTCTGCGGAGCACGCCAAGGGGTTTGCGGTGGTGGCCTACGGCAAGCTGGGCGGTTATGAACTGGGCTACGGCTCGGACCTGGACCTGGTGTTTCTGCATGCCGCCCCGCGGGGGTATACCCAGGGCGGCCGGCTTTCCCCCATTGACAACCATCAGTTCTACGTCCGGCTGGGCCAGCGGGTGATCCATTTTTTAACCACCATGACCCCTACCGGAAAACTCTATGATGCGGATATGCGTCTGCGGCCCAGCGGGAATGCGGGCGTGCTGGTCAGCCATATCGATGCATTCGCAGAATATCAGCGCGATGAGGCCTGGACCTGGGAGCATCAGGCCCTGCTCAAGGCCCGGCCGATTAGCGGTGATCCGGCGGTTGGCAATTATTTTCTGGATATCCGCCGCCGGATTTTAACCCAAAAGCGTGAAGGGGCCAATCTCAGGCAGGAAGTGGCGGATATGCGCAACCGCATGCGCGAGGCGCACGCCAGCGGTCGGGGCAGTAAGCGTTTTGATATCAAGAATGATCCGGGCGGTATTATTGATATCGAATTTCTCGTGCAGTATCTGATTCTGGTTTCCGCACACGATCATCCCGATCTGGTGCGCTGGACGGATGTGGTCCGGCAGCTGAACGCCCTGGCCATTGCCGGTGTCATCGATGATATCACCGCCCATATCCTCAAGCAGGCCTATCTGGTGTATCGGTATCTGGTCCACCGGCTGAACCTGCAGCAGAAGCCGGCCAGAATTGCCGCCAGCCGGCTGACAGAGCATCGCCAGCGGGTCCGGCGGATATGGAGTTTTTTTTCAATGGAATAGGTAGAAGCCAAGGGCACTGTCAAGCGATGGCTGGGTGGCGTATTCCACGCCGATGAAAAAGCCCTTCATGTTCCGGACATAAACATTCCGGTTGATCAGGCTGTTTTTACTGTCATCTAATTGGAATTCCACATTAATTAGGTCCCCGACCTGAAACCGGGGCATGGCGTTTAATTTTAATCGCATGCCGGTTTTTGAGATATTGATTACCATTAAGCGCCCCTGCACTTCCCCAGAGGAGACAATGGAGCTGGAGAGCGTATAGCGGTAAATCCCTTCAAGCTGGGTATCTTTACGGAAATATTTCCGTTTTTCCAGAGATACGACGTAGGAATGGCCGCATTTGCATTTGGCCTTCAGCTTTGACGGGGCATCCGGGCGAAGATACTTGGATACGTCAACAATGCGGGTGTTCTGGCAGTTCGGGCACATCAGTGTGGCCGTATTATCGCTGTTGACAAATACTTTAACTGGCATTACGCGTCTCCATAAAGGTTTGGCCCAGAGAAGCGAAGGATCGCATACCCAAGGTGACGATCGGCGTTTTTGGCTTATGGCCAAAAAACTATAGAAAAAATCGGCTTCCTGTGTCAAGCTGATATACTTGACATTACCTTTACCCCCGGCGGTTTAGGGTCGCCGGCAGCTTCGGTTGAAACCGGTATGCGTGAAAAGAATGGATAGAAATCAAGGGATTGGAATGATGAAAAAAATTGAAGCCATTATCAAACCGTTTAAGTTAGATGATGTAAAAGAGGCCTTAAACGATATCGGCATCCACGGCATGACCGTGGCGGAGGTCAAGGGCTACGGCCGCCAGAAAGGCCATACCGAGATTTACCGGGGGGCTGAATATGCGGTTGATTTTATACCCAAAATAAAAATCGAGGTGGTGGTTGAGGCGGAGCGGGCCGAGCGGGTGGCGGAGACCATCCAAAAGGCGGCGTATTCGGGAAAAATCGGGGACGGCAAGATTTTTATCATGCCGATGGATCAGGTCATCCGGGTCAGGACCGGGGAGACCGGCCAGGACGCTCTATAAATTTACCGGTATTGCCGGGGATCGATAGCATACTTGCCGGCTTTGTAGGATAATTTTCGCACCGTTGTATGAAGGGCTTTGGCCGCCTGGGAGATATTGCCCCGGGTGTGTTTCAGCGTGTCGATGATCATTTCCTGTTCCAGGCGCTCCACGGCGCTATCAAGGGATGCATTGGGCAGGGTGTCCGATGTCTGCCCGGTCTGAAGCGTAGGCGGCAGATGAAAGCTGTGAATCACCTGATCCTCGCATAATAGCACGGCCCGTTCAATGCAGTTTTCGAGTTCCCTTACATTGCCGGGCCAGTGGTAGCCCATGAGCATGTCAATGGACGGGGTGGAAAAGCGGAGGATGGACTTGTTGTTCTCCCGGGCGTATTTTTCCAGGAAAAATTCCGCCAGCACCAGGATGTCGGTTTTGCGTTCCCGCAGGGGCGGCAGGTAAATGGGAAACACATTGATCCGGTAATAGAGGTCGCTCCGGAAGCTGCCCTCGGTGACCGCCTGTTCCAGGTTCCGGTTGGTGGCCGCAACAATCCGGACATCCACGCGGATGGATTTGTTGCCCCCCACCCGTTCGATTTCCCGTTCCTGAAGCACCCGCAGCAGTTTTACCTGCACATCCGGATCGATGGAGCCGATTTCGTCTAAAAACAGGGTGCCTTTGTCTGCGAGCTCGAATTTTCCGGTTTTCTGGTGCAGGGCGCCGGTAAAGGCCCCTTTTTCATGGCCGAAGAGTTCGCTCTCAATCAGGTTGACCGGAATGGCCGCGCAGTTTAACTTGATAAAGGGGTGCTTGGACCGGCGGCTGTTATAGTGAATGGCATTGGCCACCAGCTCTTTTCCGGTACCCGACTCCCCGCGGATTAAGACCGTGGCGTTGCTCTCCGCCACCTGGGAGATCATCTGAAAGACCTCCCGCATTTTGTTGCTGTTGCCGATGATGTTTTTAATGCGGTATTTTTTCTGAAGTTCGGCCTGAAGCCGCTCATTTTCAGCCTCAAGCTGCTCTTTTTCAATGCGCAGCCGCTCCAGATGTGTGACCTGGGTGGCGATCATGGCCGCAATCACCGATAAAAGCTTCTTGCCTTCTTCGAGCGGATAATCCGGATCATAGGGCCGGTCCACGCTTAAGGCGCCGATTACCTGGGTCTCCTTTTTAATCGGCACGCAGATAAAGGAAAGGTCCTGGTCCTTTTCTTTTTTGCGGGTGGCGGTGCGGTTTAAAAATCGGGCATCATCACTTATTTTCGGAATGGCCACCGCCCGGCCGGTTTGGATGACCTGGCCGGTGATGCCTTCGCCGAGCTGGTATTTACCTTTATGCAAGGCACTTTTGGGCATGCCGTGGGCCACTTCGATATTGATCTCATTGTTTAAGGGATTTAAAAGCGTGATGGTGCCCCGGACCATGTTCATGGTTTTGGAGAGCAGTTCCAGCACATCATAGAGGGACTGCTTTAAGTCCGGTGACTGGTTCAGTACCCGGGTGATCTGATACAACAGTCCGATATCATCGGTGGGTCTTATGTCGCCTGATTGCTGTGGCATAGATTTTAATCGCTCAATTTAGGTGAAAGTTTGCCGATTCATCACCTGTGTTTTCTTACGGGGTCCGGCGGCCGGATGTCAAGCCCTATCATGCCGGTTGGGCGGAGTTTCCGGGGTCTGCCGCAAGGTCTGGTAGTAGTTTGCTTTCTCTTTATACATGCGCTGGTCTGCCAGCTTCATGACATTTTCCGGCGCGGTCTCCTCGGAGCCGGCCAGGCCGATGCTGATGCGCAGCGGAATTTCCGCCTGCTTTGCATGGGGGTCGGCAACTGGAAGGACCAGTTGCTTTTCTTCTTCACGGATACGCTTGCGCAGCGCCTTGGCCTTTTGGCTGTCAACTGAAGGCAGCAGCAGGGCGAATTCATCGCCGCCGATGCGGGCCAGTATATCGGTTTCCCGGCACAGGCCGGCCAGCATCCGGGCCACCCGTTTGATCCCCTCATCCCCCGTTTCATGGCCGTATTGGTCATTTATCTGTTTTAATCCGTTTAAATCAATAATTATCAGGGAAAAAGGGATATCCGGAAACTGCCGGGCGCGTTTCAGGTGGGCGGCGTATTCTTTTTCAAAAAACGCCCGGTTGGCTGCGCCGGTGAGGCCGTCCGTATTGGCCATGGTCTCAAGCCGTCGCATAAGGAGCTTGTACTGGGCCACGGCGGAAACCTGGGCCAGGAAGATGCCGATCACCTTGAGGGTGGCCTGTTCGAGGGCCGGTCCCTTGATGACCATGTAGCCGATGATGCGGTTGTCTTTTACCTGCATGGGAATGGTATGCCATTGAAATGTCAGGTCTTTGGATTCGGAATGCCGGGGCGGGGGCATTTCGGATTTCAGTATGCGGTCAAGATCCGGATTGCCAAGATCCGCGCGGTGTTTGAGCACAATCCCCTGTTCAGATTGGGTTAATCCCTGAAATGCCCCGCCTTCCAGGATTTCGGATCTGCCGCCCTCAAGGATGAGGCCAAAGCCCAGCTGGGGAAAAAGGGATTTCAGGTGTTTCAGGGTAAAGCCGAAGAGTTCGTCCAGGTCTTCGATATTATGAATCCGGGAGCTGGTCTCAAAAAGACGTAAAAAGATATGGTTTTGTTTTTTGATGGTTTGGTTGATGGCGGTGATTTGGCGGCTCTTTTTCCGGGCATCCGCCAGGGTTCGGTGAAGTGCCCGGGTCCGCCGTTCCACCAGGTATTCCAGGCGTTCAAAGAACCGGGCGTTTTCAATGATCGGCGCCAGTATCGCCCCGATATTTTTGAGTATCTCCTGTTCCGCGGCGATATAGGAGCGGTCATTTATCTTGTTGCCGGCCATTAAAAGGCAGATGATCCGGTTTTCGGAAAATACCGGAATCACCACGCCGGCCTCCTGCAGCCAGTCGGATTTATTCGGGGGAATCCGGTCCTCGATCATCCATTGCCGGATCAGCCCGTGGGAGACAAAGGGCGGCTTTTTGGCCGCAATTTTTTGGATCAGGGGGTGTTCCCGGCTAAGGGTTATGGGTTGATCGCCGGCCGGGATGTTGTCTGCGGCGGTGAAGAATCCGGACATCGCGTCCGTGTTCCAGGTCCGCCAGCCCTCAAACTGTTTGCTCTTCTCATTATAAAATACCATGGCGCACCGGGAATTCATGAACACCCGGAACAGCCATTGGCTGATCTCCTGATAGATGGCCTGCAGGTGGTGGAGACCGGAAAGGGTGTAGGTCAATCGGTAGTATTCGCCCTGGAGCCTTTCGGCGGCTCTTTTGATGACCAGGCTAAGGGCTTTGTCCCAGAAGACATGCAGCGGATGATAGGCAATCGAGATCATGATGACCCCGGCCAGCATACGCAGCCGGGGGGAGTCGGCGGAGATGAAGATCCAGGGCAAAAGCCCGGCCCCTATGAGCAGTGCGAAATGGCCGATCCGGAAGACCAGGCTTCGGAGCTGTTCAAGGGCGATCCGCATATTGTATTTGAACAGCCCGTAGGCCAGTAAAAACAGGGAGATAAAAATAAACGTGCCCAGCGGGTAGACTTCATGGCCGTAGATTGCCGGGGTATTGGTGAGGCTCAGGACGCCGGCGGCCACGAAACCGTAAATCAGATACTTAATGGTCCCCTGTTTCCGGCGGCTTTCGGTCTGCCGATAGGCGCGGCCCAGCACGTAGACGCAGTAAAAGATAGCCGCCAGCCATATGGCGCTCATGACATCATAGAGGAAGTTTTTTTTGGCAAAAAATCCCCAGAAGTAATCATGTACGCCCTGCAGATAGAGGTCTGTCGGAGTAAAGAGGGCGATGGCCGCCCCACACGCATAGGCCAGATAAACCACCCACCATTGGGTCTTTTTTTCTGCCACCAGATAGGCCAGGTGGAGATTGGCCCCTGTAGTCACCAGCACCAGAAAAAAGTGGTCGATCCGGGAGATGGTCAGGGCGAGATCCGGATCCGTGATGATGGCCAGCAGGAAGATATCCAGATTAAGCCCGGCAAAGGCCAGGGAGATAAATGAAAAAAGGAAGGTTTCAATCCGCGGCTGCTCCAGGCTTAGCACAAAGACCGAAAGAAAGGCGCCGCTTAAGAGCGAAAGCAGGGGCGGGAGGCCGTAGGGCACTACCCGGTCAATAATATAGCCCGGCGCATAGTCCTTTAGGAGCCATGCCGAGGCAAATGCCAAAACTCCATATATACCGATAATCAATGCTCTTATCAGAATCGTGGGGATCTGGCGGCGGCTTTGCAAGGTGAATCGACGGGTCATTGATCCAATAATGGGTGTCGGTTTAACCGGCGGAAATTAATGTTTATTTAATTGTGTAAGTATGCATGGCTGAAAATATTTGTATCAAATTTCAGATAGATGTAAAAGAATAAATTGCTTGTTTCGCGGAAATGAGTATTTTACGGGACATATGGTTTGATATTGATTATATTTTTTTCTCATACTAATTTGCCTGCGTATGGTGCGGGATCAACGCGTCTGCTATTCTTATCAGCGACCGAATCGGCATTCGGGCATGTCGTTTAACTTACATAATTGGATCTGTTTTAATGGGTTATCTGAAGAAAGGAGTTTGCCATGAAACATGTAAAACTGATTTGTTTCATCGGTCTGATCGCTTTAATCCCCATGGTAATGGGATGTGCAACCAGTTATCCGGTGGGTTCGCTGTATACGAAAGTTAAACTCCCGATAGATGCCGAGGGGAGCATGTCATCGGCGAGTAAAGTCGGCACTGCCGAGTGCACCAGCGTTCTTTCCCTCGTGGCAACGGGTGATGCCAGCATTCAAACGGCAATGGAGAACGGAAACATCACAAAAATCCATCATGTGGATTGGGATGTTGAAAATATTCTGGGAATATACGGGGTTTACAAGGTAACGGTGTACGGGGAATAACCCCCCCCCCCCTGGCTGGTAAACCGGATAAACCGGATAAACCGGATAAAAGGGAGGCCTCCCTGGCGTAATTGATTCTGCCTGAATGCCGATTTGGTTTTATCCCAGGTATACCCCTTTCGCTGATAAACGCTTTTTATGCTCTGAACCACCGGATTATTCATGTCCCCGCCAAAGAGCGGATGCGGATGGGTGATCACCACCCCGCGGTTTGCATCCGCCATGGCCAGGCGGCCGTCAATGGTTAGTTCCTCGCTTTTAAAGGATATGGGGGTTTCAGCCATCAGGTTTTTTCCCTTTGATTGATAATCTTGATGAGCTGGTCGCCGTATTCGCGGATCTGCCATTTTTTGAGCGCCGGAATCGCATCAAGCTCGTCACTCGCTGTTGGCACCGCCTCCACCAGAGCGTTGATCTGGGCGTTGCTGAAAAAGACCCCCGGGTCAATGGCCAGTCGTTTGGCCTCCTTTTCCCGCCAGCGCTTAAGCTGCCGGATTTTCTGGGTGGTTGCGGCTGATGGGCGCTGCCGGGCATTTCGCGGATAGTGCGGCCGCTGATCCGCCGGCACCGATCCCCCGGTTTTGATCGCCCGCAGGATATCCGGGCCATACATCTGTATCTGCCGGCGGCTCAGAATATTTTGCGATTCCAGGTTCTTCATCGATTTGGGCCGGGCCTGGGCGAGCGCTATTAAAGGCGCGGTGCCCATCACCTTAAACGGCGGCCGGTCCTTTTGCCGGGCCTTTTCAAGCCGCATCTCAAGCAGGGCCTCCAGAACGGTCAAACTTTTGGGGTCCAGCCGGCCCGCGCCCTTGCAACGGAGAAATAAGGGGCGTCCGTCACTCGGCTCAGGCCGGACCGCGGCAATATGGGCGAATTCTTCAAACGCCCATTCCAGGCGGCCCTTGGCCTGAAGCGCCTGTTCCAGGTGCTCATAGAGGGCAATCAGGTATCTGACGTCATCGGCCGCGTAGGTGACCATCTCATTCGGCAGGGGCCGCTGG
Organism: Desulfobacterales bacterium; assembly: GCA_034520365.1. Lineage (NCBI taxonomy): Bacteria > Pseudomonadati > Thermodesulfobacteriota > Desulfobacteria > Desulfobacterales > Desulfobacterales bacterium. Next base: position 255,778 of record JAXHNP010000007.1, on the reverse strand, counting down.
GACCAGTCCTTTTTCTGGAATTTTTTCTCCAGTTCGATGTCAAATTGCTGCTTGATCATGGCGTTCAGCCCGGTTTCGGCATATCCCAGAAACCGGCCGGCCAGTTCCGTGTCAAAGAGGTTTTGCATGCTTATATTAAAGTCCCGGTAAAGGCTGCGCACGTCATAGTCCGCGCCGTGGAATATTTTCCGGATATCCCGGTTCTCCAGTACGGGCTTTAAGGGCGCCATATCGGTCACCGCCAGGGGGTCGATGATATAGATCATATCCGGGGCGGCCATCTGGATCAGGCAGATCCGCTCTTTAAAGTGAAACATGGAATCCGCCTCCAGGTCTCCGGCAATAACGGATTGCCCGGCCAGATGGCGGGCAGCGGCCGCCAGATCGGATGGCGTGTTAATCAGTTTAACGGGTTCAGCGTACTTTTCTCGCATGATAAAAAGCCTGTGCGATTTGAATTCAACTTGAGTTTAGGTTCGATTTGTCCTTGACCCGGTGGGCCGAATTGCTTAAAAAATCAGTTTGATCAAAAAAATTACGGATATTTATAAGGACCGATAAAATAATGATTAATATCACGTTTCCAGACGGAAGTGTCAAACAGTTTGAAAATCAGCCGGACGGGTTTACCATTGCCAGGTCCATATCCGAGGGCCTGGCGCGAAACTGCGTGGCCATGGAAATCGACGGGGTGCTCTATGATATGTATACAACGGTGGACCGGGACGCGAATATCCGGTTTATCACCCCCAAGGACCCGGAAGCCCTGGATATCCTTCGCCACAGCGCCGCCCATGTCATGGCCCAGGCCATTCTCCGGCTGTATCCGGACGCCAAGCTTACCATCGGGCCGGTGGTGGAAAACGGGTTTTATTATGATATCGACATGCCCCCGATTTCCGAGGAGGAATTTCCGAAAATCGAGGCGGAAATGAAAAAAATCATCAAGGAGAAGCTTCCGGTCAAGCGCGAAGAGGTCCCCAAGCAGCGGGCCATGGAGTTCTATGAAGGCGAACCCTACAAGCAGGAGATGATCTCCGAGCTTGAGGACGGCACGATTTCCTTTTACAGTCAGGGGGAATTCACCGATCTTTGCCGCGGCCCGCACATTCCGCACACCGGGTTTATCAAGGCGATTAAACTCTTGAAGGTATCCGGCGCCTACTGGCGGGCGGATTCGAACCGGCCCCAGCTTCAGCGGATCTATGGCACCGCCTATTTTGATAAGAAGGATTTAAACGAATACCTCAATTTCCTGGAAGAGGCCAGAAAGCGGGATCACCGAAAGATCGGGGCGGAGCTGGAGCTCTTCTCCTTCCATGACGAGGCACCCGGCATGCCGTTTTTTCATGCCAACGGGATGGTGCTCTGGAACATGCTGATGGATTACTGGCGCAAGGAACATCAGGCCGACGGCTACGTGGAAACCAAGACCCCGATCATTTTAAACCGGAGCCTCTGGGAGCAGAGCGGCCATTGGGAAAACTACCGGGAAAACATGTATACCACGGTGATCGATGACACAGAGGTGGCCATCAAGCCCATGAACTGCCCCGGCGGCATGCTGCTTTACAAAACAAAGCGGCACTCCTATAAGGATTTGCCCATCCGGGCGGCGGAAATCGGTCTGGTACACCGGCACGAGCTAAGCGGCGTGCTCTCCGGCCTTTTTAGGGTGCGGGCGTTTCACCAGGACGATGCCCACATCTTCATGACCCCGGATCAGATCGAGGCGGAGATCCTGGGCGTTTTAAAACTGGTGGAGCGCATCTACAGCACCTTCGGCCTGGGATTTCACCTGGAGCTCTCCACCCGGCCGGAAAAGTCCATCGGCACGGAAAAGCAATGGGAAGATGCCACAAACGGGCTTCAGGCCGCGCTTGAAAACTATGGCATGGATTTTAAGATAAACGAGGGTGACGGCGCGTTCTACGGGCCGAAAATCGATATCCATATCAAGGATGCCATCGGCCGGACCTGGCAGTGCGGCACCATCCAGCTGGATATGTCGCTTCCCGAGCGCTTTGATCTCTCCTACATCGGCCAGGACAATGACAAGCACCGGCCGGTGATGATCCATCGGGTGGTCTATGGCTCCATTGAGCGGTTTCTGGGTATTTTGATCGAGCATTTTGCCGGGAAATTTCCCCTTTGGATGGCGCCGGTGCAGGCGGTGATTCTGCCCATAAATGACTCTTTGACGCCGTTTGCCGAAACGGTGAATGCGGCATTTACCGGGGCGGGGCTTCGTTCCAGGGTGGATAAGCGCACGGAGAGCCTGAACAAGAAGGTAAGGGAGGCACAGCTTTCCAAGATCCCCCTGATCATCACAGTGGGAGAAAAGGAAAAAAGCGCCGGCACCCTATCGGTCCGCACCCTGGACGGGCAGGTGCATTACGGCGTGGGGCAGGAACTGTTTATTAACGCGGTTTGTGCCAATGTTCGCGAGCGGAGACTGTCCCTTGATATTTTTGAGAATTAAGAAGATTTTAGAGGCGGGATTTGGTTTTATCCCACGCCTCTTTTAACTCCTTCCAGGTCTTATCCAGGCTGGATTTAAGCTGATCCCGGGAGTTTTCCCCGGCTTTTCGGAGCGCCTCGACTTTGACGGTGGCCTCATCCAGCTTGCCCCGCAATTCGTCCATATAGTTGTCAAATTTTACACTGGCGGATATCTGGGCTTTCTTGGCTTTGCGCCGCAGCTGATCGATATCCTCGCGCCACTGGCTAAGGAGTTCCTTCTGTTTTTCGAAAAAATCTTTTTTTTCGTTCATACGGCTCCCTCCATGAAAGGCGTTAGTTTATATTTTTCATAATAATATAAGAAAGTTAAATTAAATTTGCAAGAAAATAATGCATGGCGGATATAAAAAAAAGGGGCGTTCTGTTGAACACCCCTTTGGCTTCATGGTTTTTTTTGAAAAATGATTCAATCAGTCGGCTTATCAATTACCAGCCGTAATAGTCGCAAGCCGCCCGAAACGCGGTTCTTAAAAAGGGCACCGAGGCGATAAGCGCCGGGATGGCAACAATTAATCCGAAAATCGGCAGAACTGTAAACGACACAATGACAAACCCAATACCGATGATCAACAGCAGCACCCCGATAAAAAACGCCGATACCTTGTCCCCAAAGCAATCCAATGCACCCATAGTATCACCTCTCAATTATTTGTTAACCTGCCGTCAAATCCTTATGTATCTGAATAATTAACATAAGCGCTGCCCGGGGGTTGTCAAATCAGGCTGCGATCAGGGGGCCAATTCGGGATAATGATGGACCCGTAAAAAGTCGATTCTGGGACGGCAAAGAAAAAAGTTCAAGATCGCGGCGCGCAAATCCCGAGGAATGCAGCGCAACAAAGATATTGGACTTTTTGCGAAGCCGTCAAAAATAGCTATTATTATAAGCATAAATTCATCGGTTGGAGACGCACCGGCCAAGATGATTTTAGAATTATACTCATTTAAACTGAGAGGGATGCGTGCAACTGAAAAATATTGATCCGTTTGAAGTAATTAATTTTGATCAATGGCAGAACATGTTGGATTTGCTGTGCCGACTGGCCTCGGTTAAATCCGCCGCCATTACCCGGGTGGATTCGTCTCAAATTGAAGCTTTCCTGGTGAGCCGGAATCCAGACAATCCTTTTTATGAGGGGCTTACGGTGGAGCTGGCAAATCATTATTGTGAAGCAGTTATAAACGAAAATGACATGCTCATGGTGTCAAATGCGCTTGAATCCGAAAAATGGTGTGAAGCGCCCGAAGTTGAGCATCATTTGATTTCCTATATGGGGTACCCGCTGAGACTGCCAAGCGGTGACATTTTTGGCACTATTTGCATCCACGATGATAAAAAGAATGTTTTTTCAGAAGAAATCATCATATTGATGGAGCAGTTCAAGCATATCATAGAATCACACTTTAAAATGGCTGAACAGACGGCAGAATTAAAAGAGGCCCTTGAAAATATCAAACAACTTAAAGGTTTGCTGCCTATTTGTGCCAGTTGCAAAAAAATCCGGGATGACAAAGGGTATTGGAGTGCCGTCGAATCCTATATTCAAAAACACTCTGAAGCTGAATTTAGCCACAGCATTTGTCCTGAATGCGCCAAACGGCTTTACCCTGAACTAAAATTATAAGAATGAGAGGGCGCGCTTATTTTTTGGGCGGCAACGGAATAAGCGCGCTGGGTTTTCGGATATAAGCCTGATACTCCGGGTTTTCTGAAAATTCCGTTTGCTCCATCAGGGTCACGCCGAACTTCCGCAACAGCTGACCACCGCTCTGACAAAGGAAGGAAATTGAGTACATAATGCCGAAATCCAAACAGCGAGCCATCGCTCGATTATATATACCCATCCTCGCCGATGCGATTCCGGGCACTGGCCACAGTGATTAAGGTTTATCGACATTTGATGCTGATTTTCGATTTTAACTTTTGAAAAGGGCTTACTGGTTCGACTTTATTTATTGCGTCTTAAAAACGGCTTTTTCGATCCCTGACCATGCGGCAAAAATTACGGGCTATCTTCAGAGCTGCCGGTGTTTCATCAATCATCAGCAAAAGTTTTTCCACATCCCGGCCTTCCGCCAGAAGTTCTTTTGCCTGCGTCCTGATGTAGGCTTCCATAATTTTTTCTGTAAATTCCGGGTGAAACTGAATTCCCCAGGCGCAGTCGCCGATTCGAAACGCATGATGGACTTCATCGGCGCTTGTCGCAAGATGAATGGCTTCTGGCGGCAGGCGCAGCACCGATTGGGAATGCACCGTATGTGCCGCAAACTGTTTGGGTAGCTCCCCAAACAGTTTATCTTTGGCATGGGCAGAAAGCAGATAAATTTTAACTGTACCGATCTCTCTGCCCTTGGGATGAAAACCCACTTGGCCGCCGGCAGCTTTTGCCAATACTTGGTGCCCATAGCAAATACCCAGAAATGGAATCCTGGCTTTAAGAATTTCCGGAATCCAATTTTCCACCTCAATGCTCCAGGGCAGATTGTCGGTAACCATTGAATGAGACCCGGTCAATATAACACCGGCACAGTCTTTCGCCTGAGGAAGCGAGGCGCCGCTTTCCGTATCGACGACACCTACATCCATATCAGTACTTCCGAGGGCAGTTTTTGTCCATTGGTCAAAGTCACCGAAACTTTTTTTAATACATTCGAATGTAGTTCCCAGCTTAATGATGAAAAGTGTTTTCATGCCAATTAAAACGCTTTGCTCCTAATGTTTTAGGTAAAATTGAGCGGGGGTAAGCCTTTTTGCGGTTATAAATTTGAATGCTGGCCAAAATGTAAAGCAGCCGTGTCCAGAAAGCTCCTTGGGCACGGCTGCTTTTTGAGAGCGGCCCGGAATGAACCGGTCAACCGATAGCTTTTCTCAAACGAAGTAAAATCGACATATTATCGATTGTTTAAACTGACGCCGTTTTTGTCGTGCCTTTGCCGCCAAGGGAGCCAATGCCGGAATGGGAGAGTATTTCAAAGTCCGGATAGGCTGAACCCCCATGTTCGGTGAAATCAAGTCCTTCCATTTCCTCTTCGGGAGAGACGCGAAGACCGACAGTGGCGGCAATGGTTTTAAACATGATAAAAGCAGTGGTAAAGGTCCAGGCAAAGCAAACAACAATACCCAAAACCTGGACGCCGATAATCCCGAGTGAGGTGCCGCCCATGTTAAAGATGCCTGCGGCAAGGGTTCCCCAGGCGCCGCATACGCCATGGACCGATATTGCCCCCACGGGATCATCCACCCGAATGCGTTCGAAAAAGAGAACGGACAAGACGACCAGTACGCCTGCCACGGCGCCGATAATAATGGCGCTGGACGGCGAAACACTGGCGCAGCCGGCGGTGATTCCGACCAGCCCGGCAAGCGCCCCATTTAAACTCATGCCAACCTCGGGTTTTTTAAATTTGATCCAGGAGGTGGCCATGGCAAAGACGGCACCGGTTGCGGCCGCAAGGTTGGTGGTGACAAAAATCATGGCAATGGAGGTGTCTGCTGTAGTGGTTGAACCGGGATTGAATCCAAACCAACCCAGCCACAGGATAAAAACACCCAGGGCGGCCAATGGCATGTTATGGCCCAGGATCGGGCGAATTGCCCCATTTTTCCCGTACTTTCCAAGTCTGGGCCCCAATACGATGGCCCCGGCAAGCGCCGCCCATCCACCGACCGAGTGTACAACCGTGGAGCCGGCAAAATCGATAAATCCAAGGGCTTCCAGCCATCCGCCGCCGTTAAACAGCCCTCCCCAGGCCCAGGAGCCGAATATGGGATAGATCAGGCCGCTGACAAAAACACTGTAGATAAGATAGCCGGAGAATTTGGTCCGCTCGGCCATAGCGCCGGATACAATCGTGGCCGCCGTGGCTGCGAAAACCACCTGAAACATCCAGAATGCCAAAACCCAGGGATCACCATCCACGGAAAAATCACTCAGGAAAAAACCGGATGTGCCAAAAAGCCCGGTGCTGGTGGCACCGAACATAAGGCCGAACCCAAGCGCCCAGAAGGCCAATGTGCCCATGGAAAAATCCATAAGGTTTTTCATCATGATGTTAATGGAATTTTTTGCACGCGTAAATCCCGCCTCCACCATTGCAAAACCGGCCTGCATAAAAAAGACCAGGCATGCCGCAATCAGCGTCCACACATAGTTGGCATGTGTCTGCACGAGATCGATGGCGATTGAGTTGGATTCGGGCGTCGGCACTCCGTCGCCCGCCCAGCAGTTTGAAATATAAAAAAGTATTAGGGGCAACGTCAGAAATAACGTCTTTTTCATTTTTTTCTCCTTATTTTGCTTCTATTCCTGTTTTGTTTCAAGATTTATAGGGCAGCGCGTCCAGTTTCTCCGGTACGCACCCGAATCGCCTCTTCCAAGGGAATGATGAATATTTTTCCATCCCCAATTTTGTTGGTATTTGCCGCCTCTTGAATCGATTTGGCCACCTTTTCCGCTTGGCTGGCTTCGACGACAACTTCGATTTTGATTTTAGGTATAAATTGGACAGTATACTCGGCGCCACGGTATATTTCCATGTGTCCTTTCTGTCGCCCGTATCCTCTGACTTCAGAAACCGTCATCCCTTGAATTCCGATGTCGTTAAGCGCTTCTCTTACGTCATCGAGTTTAAAAGGCTTTATTATTGCTTCAATTTTTTTCATACTCGTATCTCCTTGGTTGGTTATACGCCGCCAAAAAGCATTTAAGAAATGCTTGACGGATACATAAAAACCCAAATTTTAAATCAAATAGTTACCTTTGTAGCCATAGCGGAATATTAAAAACTCCATGAAAACCCGCCCCCACCAAAGACATCAACATCCTGCTCAGGTAGCACATCCTCGTCAAATGTGTCCGTATAGGCAACAAAAGCTGACAATCCAATCGTTTCCGTAACTGGATAAGAGGCACTCATGGAGAGGGTATATTCATGAAATCCGTCATCCGGACCAATGGTAAAATCCTCTCTGCCATAGCCAGCTGAAGCAGCAGCTCCTAAGCCCAAGCCGCTGTCTAACTCTGCATCATAAGCTATGCTGGCGGATAAGTAATAATCCTCAACCTCATCATAGTCATAATAGGCATCAATGCCTGCGGACAGGCCGCCTGCAGGGTTTATATAGGCGCTCAAAAACACTTCGCTGGTGCCGGAGCCGCCGGTGGGGAAAAGATACTCGATGTGCCCGATAGTGATATCCACCGGTTCAATAGGCAATGCGTAGGATAATGTCAGGTCGACCTCTGAGAACTCATTTTCATCCAGGGTATTGTCAAAATCATTAATATCGTAATTGCCCCAGACATTAATGGCGAATCCGTTGCCTGCCGCCACATCCACATAAGGCTGTACGACCAGCCCGTCGTTAAAGGTAATCCCCCGCCATACATACGCGGACACGACATCTGCTCCTGCAGTCGCATCTGCCGCAGTGGCGGGCAAAACCCCGAAAAAAAATATTGCCGGAAAAATTAAAATTATAGCCCAAACTCTTTTCATTCCCTTGCTCCTTTCATTATTTGAATGTTTATTAAAGAGGTTCTCGACAAAACTCATCAGCCCCGTCATCCGTTCTAATTTCATGGCTTAGCAACTTCCCGCGCTTTTTCTCTCATATGGCGAAAATCATGCCAATTTGGTGACTTTAAATTTTTTATATTTATTTCAATATCTTAATTAAATAAAAAATAATTAAAAAACTAAATTAAATAACAAAATTGTAATATGATGGTTTTATAAACACAAAATTGTAATTTTTTGTCAAAAAAATAAGAAATAAAGTTCGCAAGGATTATTATTACTTGGGCAAGTTATGGGAGAAGGAGCATTCAATGTCTACTGGCATCAAACAAAAAAGTGATGCGATGGGCTATGGGGCACTGGAAGTTAACACCAGATACTGTATGTCTGCTTTTTAAAGGATAGCTGATAGCTTTTTACAGTCCTTACTGATAAGCAGGCAATATTGGTCAAGAATGTTTGTGTTATCCCCACCACTAAAACTTTCTATAATACTGAATGTTTGGCAACCTCTTCATATTAAAATGCCATAGCCATATTCTGGTGGGAAAAATATATGGTTGAAAATATATCACTAAGTGCTATATTAAAATTAATGAAAAAACTAATGACAAAACATTTTTCAAGATGGGCAGCCAAACAGAAAATGCCGAAGCAAGAACTTGCCAATGCATTGACAGAGGTTATTGCCGGGAACTTCGAAGCAAATCTTGGCGGTTACCTTTATAAAAAAAGAATCCGTTTTGCGGGTCAAGGCAAAAGCAGTGGCGGACGAACCATTATTTGTTATAAAAAAGGCGATCGTGCAATTTTTATTCATGGTTTTGCTAAAAATGAGAAATCAAATTTATCAAAAAAAGAACTTATTGCTTTCAAAGAATTATCAAAAATTTTGCTGAGGCTAACACCTGAAGAGATAACAATAGCCATAGCAAATAAAGACTTAATTGAGGTGAAATCATGAGAAAATCCATCGCAAAATCAATTACAAATACTGTAAAAGACCTACATAAAAGTGGCTTAGTAGATGATATTACTATGAAAAATATCGAGAACCTTTGTGTGCCGGAGGTGCAGGAATATACCCCTGAAAAAATTATTTCCATACGGAAAAAATTCCGGTTAAGCCAGGCAGCGCTTGCCAGCCTTTTTAATATTAGTCCCTCAACCGTTCAAAAATGGGAACAGGGCAACAAAAAACCAGCTGGTGCATCAAGAAAATTATTGGATATTATGGAAAGAAAAGGAATAAGCGCACTAATATAATCTGACAGCACTTAAGCCAGAACGCTGCAATGAAGCTTAAGTTATGCGAGCAAATCTGGCGCTACGGATATTCAAACAGAGTGCAGACTTTCTTCCGCCATATAGGAATGGTTCGCTTTATGGGCCGCCTGCCTGGTAAACCGGCAGATGCGCTTCCGGTGCTGAATTGAGGGTGGGAAAGAGCTGATCCTTTTCAGAAAGAATCGGGGCCTCCACCGGCCAGTCGATGCCGATTTCCGGGTCCTTCCAGTAAATTCCGTATTCATCGCCGGGTTCATAGAACTGGGTGCACTTGTATACCACATCCGCAGATTCGCTCAAAACTACAAATCCGTGGGCAAAGCCCTCGGGAATGAACAGCTGTCGGTGATTGGTATCTGACAGATGGGTGCCGGTCCACCGGCCGAATGTCGGGGAGCCATGCCGGATGTCCACCGCCACGTCGAATATTTCGCCCCTTACCGCATACACGAGTTTTCCCTGGGGCTTCCGGAGCTGATAATGGAGTCCCCGAAGCACGGCCTGCCGCGACCGGGAGTGGTTATCCTGGACAAAGGTGCGCTCAAGCCCGGCGTCCGTATATTTTATCTGATGATGGGTTTCCAGGAAAAATCCCCGGTGATCGGTAAACACCCTGGGCGTGATCAGCAGGATTTCCGGCAGGGCAAGCGGGGTTATCGTGACGGTCATTGGGCGAGCTCCGTGCGTTTGAATGTGGCAATGTCTCTTAAGTAGGCGCCGTATTCGTTTTTGTTCATGTCTTCGGCCAGGCTCTTTAAATCATGGCTTGAGATGTAGCCCAGCCGGTAGGCGATCTCCTCGACACAGGCGATTTTAAAACCCTGGCGTTTCTGGATGGTCTGCACGTAGCTGGCTGCCTGCTGCATGGATTCATGGGTGCCCATATCCAGCCAGGCAAAGCCGCGGCCCAGGAGTTCTACTTTTAAGGCGTTTTCTTTAAGATAGGCCCGGTTGACATCCGTGATTTCAAGCTCGCCCCGATCAGAGGGCGTCAGGTTTGCCGCGATATTAATGACTTCGTTGCTGTAGACGTATAAACCGGATACTGCAAAATTGGATTTTGGCTGGTCGGGTTTTTCTTCGATATCCACGACCATCCCGTTCTCATCAAATGCGACCACCCCGTAGCGCCGGGGATCAAGCACCCGGTAGCCGAAAACAACGCCGCCGGGGTTTGAATCAAAGGCGGATTTTAAAATTCCGCTCAAATTATGGCCGAAAAAGAGATTGTCCCCTAAAATCAGGCAAACCGGGTCACTACCGATAAAGTCCCGGCCGATCACAAAGGCCTGGGCGATGCCCTCTGGCTGCGGCTGTTCCGCGTATTGGAGATTGATCCCCAGCCATGAGCCGTCGCCTAACAAAGCCTTAAAATTGGGCAGATCATGGGGCGTGGAAATAATCAGAATGTCCCGGATGCCGCCCAGCATGAGCACCGACAGGGGATAATAAATCATCGGCTTGTCATAGACGGGCAGAAGCTGCTTGCTGGTTACCCGGGTTAAGGGGTAGAGCCGGGTGCCGGAGCCGCCGGCCAGTATAATTCCTTTCATTGGCACATCCTTTTAAAAATTATAGTGCTGCTTGATCCAGTCGCGGTATTCCCCGCTCATTACCCGGTCGACCCATGCCTGATGGCTGATATACCATTCAATGGTCTCCCGCAGCCCGGTTTCAATCGGGGTTTCCGGCGCCCATTTGAGATCGGTCATGATTTTTTCCGCATCAATGGCATACCGGCGGTCATGGCCGGGCCGGTCGGTGACAAAGGTAATCAGGTCTTTTCTGGATGTTTGGCTGCCCAGGCTCGGCATATCATCGATGATCTCGCAGATCTGCTCCACCAGCCGGATATTTTCAAGCTCGCAGTTGCCGCCGATATTGTAGGTTTCCCCGATTTCGCCGGTTTTGAGAATGGTCCACAGCGCCGCGGAATGATCCCGAACATAAAGCCAGTCCCGGATATTGCGGCCATCTCCGTAAACCGGGAGCGGCTTTTGGGCCACTGCATTTAAAATGATCAACGGGATCAGTTTCTCCGGGAACTGGTAGGGGCCGTAATTGTTGGAGCAGTTGGAAATGGTCACCGGCAGGCCATAGGTATGAAAATAGGCCCGCACCAGATGATCGGAGGCGGCTTTGGATGCTGAATATGGACTTGTCGGCTGATATGGCGAGGTTTCGCTGAAAAGTCCGCTTTCTCCAAGGCTGCCGTAGACCTCATCCGTGCTGATATGATGAAACCGCTGGATATGGTGCATGCGTTTCCGGGCAAGCTCCAGAAGCGTGTAGGTCCCGAAGATATTGGTCTGGATAAAGGCGTCCGGTGCGGCAATCGAGCGGTCCACGTGGGATTCTGCGGCAAAATGGCAGACGGTGTCGATGCTGTAGAAATCAAAAATTTTGGCCATGGCTTCAGCATGGCAGATGTTTTCTTTGACGAATATATACCGGTCCGAGAAGCGGGTCTCAATATCGGCGAGGTTCTCTGGATTGCCGGCATAGGTCAGGCAGTCCACATTGATGATGCGGCCGTTAAAGTCCGTTTCCGTCAGCAGATACCGGATGAAGTTGCTGCCGATAAAGCCGCTGCCGCCCGTGACAAGCAAATTCATGAAAGCCCTCCGGGATTTCCAATTTCACCGCATCTACTGCGTCAAATGATGTCTCGCATAGGCACCTATAGCTCGACATCATTTTCCTTGTATCTGCGGCAAACTTGAAAATCGTTCAAATTCGGTTTAACTCGGCCAGCAGTTGCCGGCCGTGGGTTCGGATAAACTGTTTAAATCCCACCCGCCAGTGATCCATTACATTGCGGTTTTCCGATTTCAGAAGGTAATTGTCAAGGATCGAATTGCGGGGCCGCACCGCCGGGGTGGGGTAATCCTCGGTGGTGCAGGCGGTGATTTGACCGGTTAAATCAAGTTCTTCTAAAAGCGCTGCGGCCAGGTCATACCAGGTGCAATAGCCTTCGGCTGAGGCATGGTAGATCCCGGTGGCCGAACTTGTCAGCAGGCGATCGATCTGCATGGCCAGTTGATAGCTCCAGGTGGGGGAGCCGTATTGATCATTGACGATTTTAAGCCGGGTTTGCGGGGCATTCAATACCCTGCCCAGAATGGTGCGGATGAAGTTTTTGCCCGCTGCGCCATAGAGCCAGGCAGTGCGCAGAATTATGGAATTCTCGCAGCCTGCCGTAACCCGCTCTTCCCCGGCCAGTTTACTCCGGCCGTAAACAGAGAGCGGGTTGGGGCTGTCGGATTCACTGTAGGCCTCAGGTATCGGCTTTTGGCCGTCAAACACATAGTCCGTGGAAATATGGATGAGCCGGGCCCCGGTTTTTGCGGCTGCAGCCGCCAAATTTTCCGGGCCGTCCGCATTGACCCGCCAGGCGGTCTCGACCTGGCTTTCGCAGGCATCCACCTGGGTAAATGCCGCGCAGTTGACAATGACCTGAGGGGATAAATGGTCAACGGCGGCATTGACCGCTTGTGCCGATGTAATGTCCAGTTCCTCAATATCTACCGCCGTAACAGCGCATTTATCGCTTAAAATTGATGCGCAGTCCCGGCCGAGCTGTCCATTGGCGCCGGTGATTAAAACTTTTATCATATTAAATCCGGTATTTCCGGGTTGATTATTTGATGAAATTAATTCAATCTATTGTCATACTTAAGCCATGGATTAATTCAAAATGTATCATGCCGGTTTTGGCATAAAATTTCAGAAAATACAACAGTCACCCGGAAAAGGCTCACGGCTAATTTGTTCTAACCGCAAAGCCCATAACCACGGTCCTGTTAACGGCCAGATAGTCGGCACGGTGGCCGACTCTACGACGCATGTCGCCGTAGGGCAGGCCACCGTGCCTGCCTAAAAAAAGACAGAACAAATTTACCGTGCGGAAAGGCTATAGGGTTAGGGGATAACCGCATCAATGGGACAGGATTTGGGAAAAATGGCGCTTGTTCAATCGGTAACTGATAATTGGGGGAAAATCATGCTGGCGGTGTTAACCGGCGTGCTGCTCACCGCCGGTTTTCCGGTCATCGGCATGGCCTGTTCGGCATGGGGGGCACTCGTATTTCTGCTGCTGGCCATTCGCGATACCGGCCCCCGGAAGGGCTTTATGCTTGGCCTTCTGGCCGGTATGGTCCATTATTTAACGCTGGTTTACTGGCTGGTTCCCACCATGCGCATATACGGGTATTTGCCGCTTAGCATCAGTATGCTTCTGTTGTTTCTGCTGGCATTTTATCTCGCCCTCTATCCGGCCTTTTTTGCGCTTTTGCTGGCCTGGACCGGCCGCCGGCCCTTTATGGTGCTGCTTGTGGCCCCGGTGTTCTGGGTCTCTCTGGAATACCTTCGAACCCTGCTGTTTTCCGGTTTCCCCTGGGGGCTTTTGGGATACACCCAGGCAGAGCACCCGGGCTTGATCCAGTTTGCCGATATTCTGGGTGTTTACGGCGTATCCGCGCTGATTTTGTTTGTCAATGCCGCGCTGCTGATCCTGGTGCTGGCGGTTTCAAAAAAGCCGTGGCAGGGATGCCGGGTCAGGGCATGGGTGGCTGCGGCCGGGTCCCTGGCGGTGCTGGCGGCTTTGGGAGTTGTTTTGGGATACGGCAATATACGGATAAATGCGATGGATAAGCGCCAGGCGGCTGCGGATACGCTTGATGTGGCGGTGATTCAGGGAAATATCGGGCAGCTTCACAAATGGGACCAAAGGTTCCGGGAGGCAACCGTTCAAAAATATTTCGATCTGTCCAAAACCGCCGAAAACCCATCCCCGGCGCTCGTCATCTGGCCGGAGACCGCGGCCCCGTTTTATTTTGACTATAATACGGAGCTGACCGAGCGGGTCTTAAACGGGATTGAAAAGACGAACAGCTATTTTATCCTCGGCGCGCCTTCGGTGGAATTTGATCACCGGCAGCCCCGTTATTATAACAGCGCCTATCTGATCGGACCGGACGGAAACGTTTCCGGCCGGTATAACAAGGTGCACCTGGTGCCGTTCGGCGAATATGTGCCATTTAATGAGTGGCTGCCGTTTATTGACACCCTGGTGGCCCAGGTGGGCAGTTTTGATGCCGGCCGCCGGGGCGATACCATTGGCTGGAATGACATCAGGATCGGCATGCTGATCTGCTATGAAAGCATCTTTCCCTCGCTCTCGGTTGAAATGGTGCGAAACGGGGCGGATTTTCTGGTCAATATCACCAATGACGCCTGGTTCGGTAAAACCAGCGCGCCGTACCAGCATTTTTCCATGGCCGTGTTCCGGGCCATAGAGAATCGCCGGCCCCTGGTTCGGGCGGCCAATACCGGGATCAGCGGCTATATCGACCCGGTGGGCCGGGTGGCAGAGAAAAGCCCCCTGTTTGAAACCGCCGTCCTGTCCCGGAGCATTCCGTTAATCAGGGACCATGAAACCTTTTACACCCGGCATAAAGATTGGCTGCCCCTTGGCTGTCTTATTGCAAGCGGTATCATAATTGTGTTACGATTATTTTTTAAAAAAAGCAGACACAGATGGGTATTGGGAATAGGTAACAGGAGAACACCTAACACCTAACACCTAACACCTAATACCTAATTGCCAAAGGAGGGCGCATCATATGACTGTGGAACTTAAACAAACCATACAGGATCTCTACAAGCAGCTGGATCAGCTCAAGGAGTATCTTTGACCTGCCGGGCAAAGAGCAGCGGCTTAAAGAGATTGAAAAACAGATTGCCGAAGCAAGCTTCTGGGAGGACTCGGATACCGCCCGCTCGATCCTGAAGGAGCGTGCCCGGCTGTCGTCAAAAATTGAATCCTGGAACAGCCTTTATAAAGAGGTGGAGGACTGCGACGTTTTGCTTGAGCTGGCCGTTGAGGAGGGAGACGAGGCGGCCGCCGGGGAGGCGGAGCGCAAAGCGGATCAGCTTGAAAAAGAGATCAATCGGTTCTCCCTGCAGCTGGTGCTTGACGGCGAGGATGACGAGAATAACGCCATCATGGCCATAAACGCCGGGGCCGGCGGCACGGAGGCCCAGGACTGGGCCGAAATACTGTTTCGGATGTATGCCCGCTGGATCGAGCGCAAGGGCTATAAGATGGAGATGATTGACATGCAGGAGGGCGACGAGGCGGGCATCAAGGGCGTCACCTTTTCTGTTGCCGGCAAATATGCCTTTGGCTATTTGAAGGTGGAAGTCGGTATCCATCGCCTGGTGCGGATTTCGCCGTTTAACGCCAACGGCAAGCGGCATACCTCCTTTGCATCGGTTTTCGTCTATCCGGAACTGGACGATAAAATCGAGGTGGAGATTGATGAGGGCGATCTCCGCATTGATACCTACCGGGCGCAGGGGGCCGGCGGCCAGCATGTCAACAAGACCAGCAGTGCGGTCCGGATTACGCATCTGCCCACAGGGATCGTGGCCCAGAGCCAGCAGGAAAAATCCCAGCTCCGAAACCGGGAGCTGGCCATGAAGGTTTTACGTTCCAGGCTGTATCAGCTGGAGAAGGAAAAGCAGGACAAGCGTCTCCAGGAAATGCATGACAGCAAGGATGAAATCGCGTGGGGCAACCAGATCCGCTCCTATGTGCTGCACCCCTATCAAATGGTCAAGGACCATCGGATCAATCTGGAAATCGGCAACGTGGACAGCGTATTGGACGGTGACATTGACCCGTTTATCGAAACCGTGCTTCTTTCCGGAAAACATCAGGTATAGCCGAAGCCCACATGTCCATTCAGCCCATTGATCTGATAAACGCCTTTTACCCGCCCGGGACCAAGCTGCGGGAGCTTCTTTTGATCCACTCCCGCGCCGTGGCGGACCGGGCGCTTGCGATTGCCGGGCGACTCTCTCACCTCAGTTTGGATCCGGCGTTTATCCGGGAGGCCGCCCTGCTCCATGATATCGGCATTTATCTCACCAATGCCGCATCCATCGGATGTTCGGGGGCTTACCCCTATATCTGCCACGGCTATCTCGGCCGCCGGATCCTGGAAGAAAAAGGGCTTTACCGGCATGCACTGGTATGCGAGCGTCATGTGGGCGTCGGTCTGACCGCAGCAGAGATAAGAGCCGAAAACCTGCCCCTGCCCGAGAGGGACATGCTGCCTCTATCCCTTGAGGAGGAAATTATCTGCTATGCGGATAAATTTTTTTCCAAAAAACCCGGGTTAAACGGAAAGCCCCTGGCATTTGAAGCGGTGGTGGAAACTGTGGCCGGTTACGGCCCGGGCAAGGCGGAGCGCCTGCTTGAGTGGGCGGCCCGGTTTGAGGGGATTGGCCAGACCGATGCAAGCAGCGCGGGGGTGGGGCGGTGAACCCTTGGGCGGCGGACAATTTGCGCTTCTATTTTATTACGGATGCCCATGCCCCGGGTTTTTCCCTGACAAGCCAGGTTGAAGCCGCTGTCGCCGCAGGGGCTACCTGTGTGCAATACCGGAACAAAAATTTTTCCATGGCAGATATTCCGTCGGTGGAATCGGTGCGGGATCTCTGCCGCCGGCACATGGTGCCCTTTCTGATAAACGATGATGTGCTGCTTGCAAAAGCGGTGGACGCCGATGGGGTGCATCTGGGGCAGACAGATGTGCCGCCCCAACTGGCCCGGGAGATTCTGGGGCCGTCCGCCATCATTGGGGTTTCCGTGTCAACGCCTGATGAGCTGGCGGCTACCGATTTATCTCCCTGCAATTACATCGGCACGGGCCCGGTGTTTGCCACGGCCACCAAGGCGGATGCCAAGCCGGTGATCGGGCTTTCCGGATTAAAAGCGGTGGCGGAAAAAGCGCCGGTGCCGGTGGTGGCCATCGGCGGGGTGGACGGGCAAAACGTGGCAGACTGCATCGCCCACGGGGCGGCCGGCGGGGCCGTGATAAGCGGGATCACCCGCGCGGCTGCACCCCTTGAGGCGGCTGAGGCCTTCGCCCGGGCGAGCGGTGCCAACCCGCGGCAGTTACTGTCTGCATGGACGGACGAGTTTTCCCTGATTGATGCCTGCCTTGACCGGCTGCCGGCGGATGAATCCATCATCCGGGTGCCGGCAGGCGATGATGCGGCATTGTTGAACCGGATCGATGAACTGGTCATCACCACGGATACCCAGCGGGAACGGGTCCATTTCCGCACCCAGTGGCAGAGCATGGCCGAGATCGGCCAAAAAGCCGTGGAAATCACATTCAGCGATCTGGCGGCCTGCTATGCAGCGCCCCGGGGGCTGTTCGTGAATCTGGGCCTACCGGCATACATGGCCGAAAAGTCGGTGCTTGAGCTCTATGGCGGCATCCGTCAGGGGCTTGTCCGGCATGGCGCCTGTCTGTGCGGCGGCAACATATCCGGCGCACCGGAGCTGACCCTTGATCTGTTTGCCGTGGGCAGCGGGCGGCCGGATATTTTTCCGCTCCGGAAAAACGCGCGTCCGGGCGAGGGCGTCTATGTCACCGGCCCCGTCGGTTTGGCCCGGGCCGGACTCAAATGCCTGACCGCAGGCGATCCGGCGTTTCCGGATCTGGTGAGACGCTTTAAGCTGCCGAAAGCCCGGGTGGATGCGGCCCGGATCCTGGCGGATCACGGGGTCGCCTGCCTTATAGATATAAGCGACGGTCTGGCCGGGGATGCCGCCCATATTGCCAGGGCCGCGGATTTGAGTATTTCCTTTGCCCCCGAAGGCCTGCCGGTTGACCCCGGGCTTGCCGAATTCTGCGCTAAATACGGGGTTTCGGCGCAGGCATTCATGTTTGCCGGCGGAGAGGATTATGAACTTTTATTTACCTGCCCCCCCGAGCTGTTCCAGAAAATCCAACAGCATTTGCCATCCGCCTTTCAGGCGGGCTGGTGTCTGCCGCGGCAAAACGAGTATCTGCTTAATCTGCCGGCAGATGCCGCATCCTATCAGCATGGGCGGGCCGGGCGTTAATTTGAAATAAAGGAGAGGAGCGGTCTCAGTATGAAATACAGCCAGGCAAATCATGGCCGCGTTTTTGTAATCCGCCTGGAGGACGGTGATATTCTTCATGAATCCATTGAAAAGCTGGCCGAAAAGGAAAACATCCGGTGTGCCGCCCTGATTGCCGTCGGCGGAGCGGATCAGGGCTCCCGGCTGGTGGTGGGGCCGGAATCCGGCCGGGCGGAAAAGATCCGCCCCATGCATCAGGTGCTTGAAAATGTGCATGAAATTGCCGGCACCGGGACCCTGTTTCCGGATGACACCGGGGCGCCCGTTCTTCATATGCATATGGCCTGCGGCAGAAACGATGCCACGGTCACCGGATGCGTACGCTCCGGCGTGCGGGTCTGGCATGTCATGGAGGTGATACTCTATGAGCTGCTTGACTCGCATGCCCAAAGGATTTATGACAAGGCAACCGGTTTTAAGCTGTTGCAACCCTGATGGAGAGGAAGGAACCAGATCATGATCATTCCGGTTATACTGGCGGGCGGCTCGGGCACGCGGCTGTGGCCGCTGTCCCGGAAGCTGTATCCGAAGCAGATGCTGAAACTGACCAACGACTGCACCATGTTTCAAAACACCCTGCTTCGGGTTTATGATGTCCAGGACATGGCCGCCCCGATTGTGATCTGCAATGAAACGCACCGGCTGATCGTGGCTGAGCAGTTAAAGGCAATCGGGATCGAACCGTCCGCCGTTTTCTTAGAGCCGATGGGCCGAAATACCGCCCCCGCCGTGGCCATTGCCGCATTAAAGGCGATCGCCATTGATCCCCGGTCTCTGATTATGATTCTGCCGGCGGATCACCTGATCAATGATCCGGACAAATTCCGTCAGGCCATTGCCGCCGGGGTGGATTATGCGGAAAACGGGTCATTGATTACATTCGGCGTGATTCCGGATAAACCGGAGACCGGATACGGCTATATCCGGAAAGGGGCGCCGGCCAAAACGGCAGGGGCCAATCCCGCGGCCGGCGATGGCCCGGGCTATGATATTGACGAGTTTGTGGAAAAACCGGATCTGGAAACCGCCCGCAGGTACCTCGCTTCCGGCGACTACTGCTGGAACAGCGGGATGTTCATGTTTGGCGCCGCTGCCGTGTTAGATGAGATGAAACGGTTTGCGCCGGATATGGTCAATGCCTGCGAGGCGGCGTTTCAAAAAGGGGCGGCAGACGGGGAGACCATCATGCTGGATGCCGCGGAATTTGAGGCGTGCCCTTCGGATTCCATTGACTATGCGGTCATGGAAAAGACCGAGCGGGGGGTGATGATCCCCTTTGATGCCGGATGGGATGACCTGGGCTCGTGGGCGGCCATTTGGTCCGTGGGAGAAAAGGATGATTCGGGCAATATGCTCTCCGGCGATGTCCTGACCGCGGAGGTGAAAGACTCCCTTATTTTTTCCACCCACCGGCTGGTGGCCGGTGTTGGGCTTTCGCAGCAGATCGTGGTGGAAACGCCGGATGCGGTCTTGGTGGCCTCTATGGAAGAGGCTCAGGCGGTCAAGCACATCGTGGATCAGCTGAAAACGAAAAGCCGCGATGAGGCGGTTCGCCACCCCCTGATGCATATGCCCTGGGGAGAGGTGGAAATCGTTGATGCAAATCCGGAACTCTGCATTCGAAAATTAAGGCTGCGCCCGGAAGAAGGGATTGCCTTTTCCGGTCACCCCCATGAGGCCCTTTCCTGGATGATCTGCGCCGGCGCCGGCCGGCTGACAATAAGTAGTGAGCCCTGCGAAATCCGGCCGCCCGATAAGCTGACCATAGATGGGGATGCCGATGTCCGGCTGGAAAATCCGGGGTCAACGGATCTGGTTGTCTTGGAGGTGATCTGCCAGATGGCCGAAGAAACGGATCATCTGATTTGATACGGAGAAACCTGTGGGTCCGATTCAGGCCATAATTTTGGGGGTTGTCCAGGGGCTGACCGAATTTTTTCCGGTCAGCAGCTCCGGGCACCTGGTGCTTTTTCAGCACCTGTTCGGGCTGCGGGAGCCGGCGCTTTTTTTTGATATCAGCGTTCACGTGGGCACGCTTCTGGCGGTACTGGTCTACTTTTATAAAGACATCGCCGATCTTTTTAAGTCCGTGTTCCGGTTTTCTGCCCAAATTTTTATGCCGGGGACGAACCCATTTCCGGGTTGGCGGCATGATCCGGATTTAAAAATGGCCGGCCTGATTTTTGTGGGCAGTATTCCCACTGCCATCCTTGGCTTTGGCTTCCATCAGATTTCCGATCAATTGTTTGCCTCCTTGCAAGTTGTGGGCTTCGCCCTTTTTTTTACTGCGGCCCTGCTTGTGGGGACCCGGCTGGTGAGCGCGAAAGGGCTGGATATTATTGAATTTACTTTTTGGGGCGCATTGATGGTGGGTGCCGCGCAGGGCTTGGCGGTAATTCCGGGCATCTCCCGGGCCGGGGCCACCATTGCCGCATGTCTCATGCTGGGGCTTAACCGGGATGCCGCCGCCCGGTTTTCATTTCTTCTGGCCATTCCCGCAATTCTGGGGGCTCTTGTCTTAAATCTCGTTTCCGGATCCGCCGGATGGGGGGGATTATCGCCAACGGTCATTGGACTGGGGGTTCTCACCTCGGCCGGGGTGGGTTATCTGGCGCTGGCGACCCTGATTAAAATCGTCCGTCACGGCCAGCTTTTCTATTTTGCGCCTTATTGTCTGGTGATTGGTGTCGTTGTGCTTTTTCTGGGCGGATAATGACGTTTATACATAATGCCGGTTGAAACGGGAAGGGGTTTTGCGCTCTATCAGCCGCTCCAGATCAGCCGGATCACAGCTTATCACGCGGTCCCTGCCTTGGCTTTTGGCCCTGTAGAGCGCCTGATCTGCCCCCAAGATCAGCTTGTCCGGCGTGACATCGGGCTCCGGAATGCAGGCGGCCACACCGATGCTCACCGTTATGTGCGCGTTGCATGCCGATGTTTCATGCTCTATATTCAGATCCGCAATCCGTTGGCGAATCTTTTCCCCAAGGCTTTCCGCTGCGGCCAGTTCTGTGCCGAAAAGCACGATGGCGAATTCTTCCCCGCCGTATCTGGCGATAAAGTCGCTTTCCCGCTTGACGGTTTCATGAAGGCTCCCGGAGATGGTCTTTAATGCATCGTCGCCGGCCAGATGCCCAAAGGTGTCATTATAGGATTTAAACCAGTCAATATCCATCATCAGCAGGGCGATGGGAATGGACAGGCGGGTGGCCGAGGCCAGGAGTTTTTTGAACATGTAGTCAAAATATCTGCGGTTGGGAATCCCGGTCAGACCATCCGAGTGGGACAGCCGTTCCAGCTGAACATTGGCGGTTTTCAGTTCCCTGGTAATCTCTGTGAGCTGCTTTTCCCGCTCCAGCAGTTTATCGAGCTGATCTTTGAAATGCATGATGGACCGCACCCGGGCGAGCAGCTCCAGCTTCTGAACCGGTTTTAACAGAAATTCAATGGCACCGGCATCAAAGGCTGCATTGATGTTTTCGGGATCGGTGTGCGCAGTCATGATGACCACCGGGATATCCGAAAAACTGGGATGGTTTTTGATGATGCGGCAGGCATCCAGACCGCTCATGCCGTCAAGCACAATATCCATTAATATCAAATCGATGGCCGGATTGGCGGGCGGGTCCGGGGATTCAATGCCTAAAATTTCAAAACCGCGCTCTGCGGATTCCGCGGTTATGACGTCCTGGTAGCCGCCGGCGGCCAGAAAAGACTGGATGATCTGTCTGGCTTCGCGGCGGTCGTCGATCACAAGTATGGCCATTTAAAGCTCTCCCAACAGCTGGCATGAAGCAGGGGACAGGGCGCGATGGTTATTGGGGTACCATATCCGTGTATGCGAAAAATACGCAAATTTAGATTATTAAAGAAAGCCGGTGCTTTTGTCAATGCCAAAAAATAGATTAGTCTTTATATCCGGTCAGTCAGGCTTTAACCAAAGCACGGTGTAAGGCGCAAAGTACAGGGGGAGCCTCTGGCTTCGGGCGATCCCGTCTGCTTCCACCGCTTCCACCGCATTTGGGCTGCCCAGCAGCCCGTGCAGATAAACGCCCGGTACGCCGGAAAGGATCAGGGGAATGGCCCGGGTAGCCAGGTAGCGGTTGATTTTAAGCCGTTCCGGCTCATCCCGGCCATTGTCGTTTAAGGCGCTGAAGCAGGTGATATTCAGCTCATAGGGGCTGCTGGTGCCGTCGCCGTTGTCTTTGTAGGATATCAACCCCCCGCGCTCCTTTACGGTTTTTACCATCAGGTCAATTTCAGCTTCATTTAAGATGCCCCGGGCGCCGGGAAGACCGATGCCGTCGTGCGAATCCATGAAATTAAAGAATGTGGCGGTATCGGAGACGCTCTCAAGCCCCTGCGCCCATCCGCTGAGTTTATCCGCTGAGCCGGTAAAAAAGGTATACAGCAAAAGCGGTAGTTTAAATCGATCTGATCCCGGCTGAAGGTGGTCCAGACAGCCTTTTGGCCGTCAAGCGCGGCGAAGGCGGACAAGATTGAGGTGCGGGGCCGGACGATTTTTTTAAGCTGATCCGGCGGGATGGCGTCTTTATCGGCAAAGGCAATGAAAAAGTTTTTATAATCCGGCTGCGCGTAATAGACCTTCATGAGCCGCTCGATTTCCGCATAGGCAGCCTGGCCGGCGGATTCGCCGTAAATCCGGGTGAGTTTTTCAAGTATTCTCGTTCGGGCGGCTTCAGGCACCCGGAGCACCGGGCGGGTATAATCCGGAAAAGGCAGGTGCCCGCCCGGTGTCTTCGCATCATATGCTGGATCACAATTCATCTCAATTCTCCCCTTACCCCCTGCCCTATACCCTACACCTTTCTAATCCTCCGGCTGATGCGGCCGGCGCAGCAGGTCCGTCACCCGCTTGACCGGGTTAAAGGTAATCAGGGGCACTTCCACAAAGACCGTATTCCAGTAGGCCATGGCCCCGTTCCAGAGCCCCGGATGCTCAAGGGCTTTTAAGTCTCTGCCGTCCTCGGATTTATAGGCGATAAATACGGCATCCGTATCCACATACCGGGATAAATCAAAGGGGTTGCCGTTTATATCCCGGGTGCTGCAGACCAGATCCACGGGATTAAAATGGGTGAGTCCCTGCTGAATCTTCTGCTGGCCGGCATCATCCGGATCGATCTGGCTGGTTTCCACGATCTGGATGGCGGTATGCCCGTCTTTGTCTTTAACCCAGAACGGCCCGCCGCCCGGCTCCCCGGAATTGGGGACCATGCCGCAGACCCGGATTGGGCGGTTTAGGCGGTCTAACAGATAGCGGCGTTTTTCTTCCGCATTCTTCCCGTAAAAGTTTTTGGGCGGGATAATCGAGAGCTCAGATTCAATAAACCCCGTGATTTCCTCAATTACTCCGGTCTCCGGCGGGCCCTGGCTCAATGCGCGTATATAGCCGGAAATCTGTTCCTGGATAATCAGGAGATAGCCGCAAAGGATCTGCTTCCATTCGATGGTTTCCGCCTTGAACCGGTCATGCACCACATTGTCGATATTTTTGATGAATACAAGATCCCCGGCCAGGCGGTTCAGGTTCTGGATCAGGGCGCCGTGGCCCCCCGGCCTGAAGAGAAGCGAGCCGTCCTTCCGGCAAAACGGCTTGTTGTCCATGTCCACGGCAATGGTGTCCGTTTCCGCGGCCTGGACGGAAAAATCGACGGAAAAGCTTGCCTCCAGGCGCTTTTCAAACTGCTCCCGCACTGATTCAAGAAGGGTCTCAAACCCCTTTTGATGCTCCGGGGAAACCGTAAAATGAAGCGCACAATCGCCGGCCGCGGTTTTGCCATACCCCGCGGCCTCGAACAGATGCTCTTCAAACGCGGTGCGGGATTTTTCCGGGTAGGCATGGAACTTTAAGAGGCCCTTGGGCTTTGCGCCATAGTCAAGCCCCTTTTCAGTTAACAGATACTGCAAAAAAGGCTTAAATTCGCCTTTTTGCAAAAGTGCATCCGGGTTCAGCCCGTCTTGTTGCATGACTGCTGCAAGGTCCGCAAAAAAGGCAAATTGGGGAAGCCCCTTGATAAATGTTCGGATTTCCTCGGCCTCGGCCGCGTCATCCAGAATGCCGGCTTCAACATCTGAGATCCCAATCCGGTCGTAGCGCTGATTGGCCTTGATCAGCGTTTTAAACATCCGCGTGGCCGCCCCTGAGGCGGGAACGAATTTAAGCAGGTTTTTTTTGACCGCAGCCTGCCGGTATGTTTCAAGGCACTTGGCTTTTAGATCCGCATCCGGCTGTTTGATGCCGTCGCCCACTGTGCAGGGGCGGTCCAGGGGCAGATAGGGGGTGCCTTTTTTAAAAATCTCGATCTGCTGGTAAACTTCCTCAACGCTTAGGCCATGGGATTTAATCTGCTCAAGTTCGTCTCTCGTAAATTCAAATTCTGCCATAAACTGCCTCCCTCCCGCCGGATTAAGCGCCTGTTCAAAAGGCGCTGCTGGTTTTTTGCTTTAATGCTTTACGTGAATTGATGTTAATATTACTATAATTTTGACAGGCGGTGTTTGCCAACATTAACCTAAATTATCGGAATTTTAAGCCCCATGCAAGAAGACCGAAAATCCGGAGAAGACAGCGCACAGTTTGCTGTTAATGAGCTGATGGAGCGGGTTGACGGGGATGATGAACTGATCCGGGAGGTGCTGGAGATTTTCCTGGAGGATACGCCCAGGACGCTGGAAGCACTTAAAACCGGCATTTCCGATCAATCGCCCGAAGCGGTGGCCAAAGCCGCGCATACCTTAAAGGGCGCTTCCGCCAATATCGCCGCCAACCGGCTTCGCGACCATGCCCATCAACTCGAGCTGAAGGCAAAGTCAGGGGAGCTGGCTGATGCGGGCGGTATTTACGCTGAGCTGGAAGCGGAATACGCGGCCCTGAAAAACCACCTCAACAAGTATTTGGCCTAAATAGCCGCCGGTGCCCGGGCAGGCGGCTAATCCGCGACTCCCGCCGGCATGCCGCGCGCTGACCAGGCGGGATCATACATGGCGAAAAAAGTTCGATAAAACAGGATACGCATCACCTCCGCAGCGCTCAGGGGTTTCTGCGGAAGGCGGGCCATGGCGCGGGTGATTGGAATCTGCGTTTTAAGGATTTCCAGGGTTTTTAAAAATTCGATCACCTGGCCCTGATGGTTTGCGGCGCCTGCCTGGGTTTCGCGTTTGAGCCGGTTTTTGCGGATGTCCTCCGCCGTGGCATTGATCAGGGCGTCGCGGCTTTTTGGAAAAAAACTCTGGGTGCGGATGAGCTGATGAAGGGTTTCGTATAATACCGCGCTTTCCTCAATGGCTTCCGCCGCCAGGGTTTTTCGGATATGCTCGGGCAAATTGACCTTGAGCGTGTTTAAGCGGTCCTGGTGGGCCTTGATTTTTTCAGTCATTTCAGCCTCTGCCGTATGCCAGAAATTCCAGCTCACCCGCTTGAAAGTGACGGCCGGCTGGCTGGGGTTTTTTTTCTTAAGCCGGATGATTTCCGGAATCAGCTTGGCGGTCCGGTAAAACAGGTGTTTTCCGGTAACGATGTTAAAGGTGATGCCGATGGCGGCATACCAGTCCTGTATGTAAAAGAGCCGGAATATCCGCTTGCCGCAGATTTCATACAAAACCGGGTTGGAAAAGACCTGCGAGGGGGTCATAAACGACGGAGTGCCGGCCATCAAAGGCTGGTCCAGGTCTTTTGCGCGACGGTGCGGAAATGATACGGCGGTCTCCAGGTCAATCAGGCCCAGGTCATAGGTTGAGGGATCGCCTAAAATGTGGTCTGCGCCGTCGAAGTTTTGGGCCACGAATATGTTGTCCGGCTTTAAATCCCGGACCGCCACCGCCTTTTCCTTTAAGCGGCCGAGCAATTCAAGGGTATTTATGATGAGGGCCTGCATTTTTGACCGGCTGGCTTCAAACATTTTCTGCGTTACATGGTCCTCAACCAGATGGGCGTATCTCTGGCGTGTGTTTTCGCTTTTGTCGAGCTCAGCGGAAACGGCATTTTCAATATCTTCGGCCGTACCGGCGGAATACCCGGCGGACTGGATATCCGGCGTGCGCTCGGCCAGCCGGTCAAAGAACCATTCCTCCCGCAGGTAGTCCGGTATTGAAAGCAGCCCCTCCGTATATTCAACCACCCGGTCCAGATGCTTCATGTATTTGCCGTACAGCCGGTTGAGTTCGAAAAAAAGATCAGCCTGATCCGGGCCGTAAATGGTTTCAAAGGCATCCACATTGAATACGGCTTCGCGGTTTTTATAAATAAACTTGGGAACTTGAGATTTTATTTCATGAATCCCGTGGATCACCTGGTTGAGGAACGCGTATCTGGAGAGCTCCATGAAAAACGCCAGGCGATTGCCGATTTTCAGGTGGTTCTGAAGCCCGGGCTCCCGGAGAAGCAGCCGGACATAATCATCCTCGGTCTCTAAAAGCGTTTTCCTGGACTGCTGGACCTGGGGAATTTTTTTAAGAATGCCGGATATGGAAGGCGACAGGCAGGCCACATCCGGGGCCAGTTGGCTGGCGATCGCCTTTTCGGTCCGGATGAACTTAAGGTAGATATCAAAGTCCGGAAACGGGCGCGGCGGGATTTTTACCACCAGCAGGTCATCATAGATGACCTTAAAGCAGATGCTTTTGCTTTCAACCGATTCGCCCAGCTGACGGATGCTCATCCGTCGGGTTTTCAACTTGCCCCCGCATTCGGCCAAAAATTCATAGACCTGGTCGGCCTGGGTGTCATCGGCCACCGGCCGCAGTTCGCATGTCGCGTTTTGCTTTTCCACAAATTCGGTCTGCAGGCGGAATATATTGAGAAAAAATTTTACAACAGTTTCAATGTCAGCCATGTCGCTCGCCGGAGTGCTCTGCGATTAAGTGTTGGTTCAGGTTTTATACGCTCAATTTAGGATTAGCTTACTTGCCGTGGGGGTGAGAGTCAAATTGAATTTCCACAGAGACGCGCGCAGGCTGAGATAGGGTTTGAAAAGCTGTTTTTCATAAGATGTTTCTTTCGGTTATTTGCTTGACCCGGTTGGCGGGTTTTCCTATAACCAAAGCATTATCTGAAAAAAATAAAGAAATGAACCTCTTAACGCCTAACCCGCCTTTTAGGGAGGCATTTGCTTATGCCGGTACTCACCCTGTATGAAGGGCAAAAAAAACTGAAGGCCTTTCGCATCAAGCCGGATATGCCGGTCACCATCGGTCGGCTGCAGAAAAATACGATTGTGCTGGACAACCCGGCGGTATCGAATTTCCATGCGGAAATTGAAAACGAGGGCAAGCAGTTTTTTATTACCGACTATCAGAGCCGAAACGGCACCTTCGTCAATAAAGAGCTGGTGATTTCCCGGCAGCTCAATCACGGGGATCAGATTGCCATCAACCCCTACACCCTGGTTTTTGGGGTTCTCCAGGGGGAGGGTGTCGAGGCCGCAGAGCCCGAAGTCAGTCAGGCGACCATGCATATCGATACTTCGGACCACCGCTCCCGCCTGGCCAGGAGTCTTCCCGGGATGACGGAACCGGATGCCCGAAAAAACCGGGTCGGATGCCTGGCATTTTTAAACGGGGATCATGACCCCTATGTGCTGTCCGGTGCGCTGACCCGGATCGGCAAATCAGCGGATTGCGATATCGTGGCCAGGGGGTTGATGGTGGGGCATACGGCGGCTGAGATCGCCAAAACCGAAGAAAACGATTATGTGCTGAGGTTTGTCGGCGGCCCCAGAAAGGCGCGGGTGAATTATCGGGCTGTTTCCGCTGAAGTGCGGCTAAGCGAGTTCGATATTATCGAAATCGGGGCGACCGCCATGCAGTTTCATTACTGCAAAGCCGGGAGCGCTTCGGAAAGCTTGCAAACAAAGGAAATCTCACTTGATGATCTGGCAGATGCGCCGGATAAGAACGGCAAAAACCAATGAAAGCATGACGGCTTCGCAAAAAGTCCAATATCTTTGTTGCGCTGCATCCCTCAAAATTTCACGTACGAGTAAGTACGCTGCATTCCGCGGGATTTGCGCGCCGCGATCTTGAACTTTTTTCTTTGCCTTCCCAGAATCGACTTTTTACGAGTCCATCAAAGCATGGCTGGTTGAGATAAAATAGCGGGGATGCGGATGGCCGATCCACGAAAAAATGCGAATTCCGGCCGGCCAGGGGATAATACCGGGCGGTTGACCAGTTTTCAGCGGTTCTATGAAGCGCTCCTCTGGATTTTTATCGCAGGTATTTGTCTGACAGTTACCGGCCTGATGGTAATCCAGCGGATGCAGTTTGCCGGGGCGGCACAGTTGGGGGTGGTCCTATGGGCCGTGGTCATTCTCCTTAGCCTTGGGATGGCGCTGGTGCTTTATCGCTGGTTTATCGCGCCGGCCAAACAGATTATCTGGTTCCTCCTGGCCCGTCCCCGCACCGGGGCGCGCCAGCCCATGCGGGCGGTCCCTAAAACCTGGAAGCCATGGTTTCATACCATTGAGCGGCTTTATGCGAAAATCGACGAGCTGGAAGCGGAAGCCGCCGAAGCCAGCCATCACAAACAGTTGGAAAAGAATCTCCTCCGGCGTTTCTCCTGGGTGTTTGAAAGAAATGAGCAGTTAACCCGGGAGCTCACGGAAAAAAACAAAAACCTGCAGCAGGAAATTGAAAGCCACAAAAAGACCGCGCAAAAGTTAAAAGAGCATCATGACCGTCTGGATGAAATGGTCCGGGAAAGGACCCGGGCGCTTACCGAGGCCAATGAAGCCTTAAAATCCGAAAAAGTAAAGGCCGAAGAACTGGCCAAGCAGGCGGAAGCGGCCAACCAGGCCAAAAGCCAGTTTCTCGCCAATATCAGCCACGAGATCCGGACCCCCATGAATGCGATTCTGGGGTTTACGGACATGCTGATCGATACGCCGTTAAATGATAATCAGCTCGACTATGCCGGAATAATCCGGACCAGCGGGGAGACGCTTCTTGCCCTGATCAACAATGTGCTGGATTTTTCAAAAATCGAGTCCGGCGAGATCGAACTGGAGTCCGTTGATTTCTCCCCGGAACTGCTGGCCTATGATGTGTGCGAATTGATCCGGCCGAAAATCGGGGAAAAACCGATCGAGCTGGTCTGCAAAATTGATGAATCCATGCCGCCGCATCTGCGCGGCGATCCCTTTCGGTTTCAGCAGATTTTGATCAATCTGATGGGAAATGCGCCCCGTTTCACCGAATCCGGCGAGATTGCTTTGTCCATGTGGGTGGAGACGGAAAAAGACCATCAGGTGAAACTCCATGCCCGCATTTCAGATACCGGGGTCGGCATCCCGGAAGACAAGCAGGTTCGAATTTTTGAGCCGTTTCAGCAGGCGGACAACTCCATATCCAGAAAATTCGGGGGCAGCGGCCTGGGGTTGAGCATCTCCCGGCAGCTGGCCGAACTGATGGAAGGCACGGTCTGGCTGGAGAGCGAGCCGGAAGTGGGCAGCACCTTCCATTTTACCGGCTGGTTTGAAAAATCGGAAAAAGCCGCCCCCTGGTGGGATCTGACCGCCTCCCTGGTGGATCAACAGATCCTTATCGTAGACGACAACCAGGTGAATCTGGATATGCTGGCGCATGCGGTGACCTCGGCCGGCATGAAAGTCTCGGACTTAAGAAGCGGCATGGAGGTCCTGCCGACCCTGGAGCGCGCCTTGATCGCCGGAAACCCCTTCAACTGCGTGATGATTGATATTCATATGCCGGGCATGAGCGGATATGACGTGGCCCGGGAGATCCGCTCATCGAAAAATCCGAATATCTCCCGGCTGCCCCTGGTTGCGCTTTCCTATATCACCGAAAGGGACCCGGATCTCTGCCGGGAAGCCGGATTTGATGAATCCATCATCAAGCCGGTGCGGCGGGAGAAACTCTTTCAACTGCTAAACGAGCTGATCGGCACCGGCGCCGGCGCACAGCAGGCGGCCGGAAAGGCAGCAGAAAAAGGCCCGCAGGCCGGCGCTCAGGCCCCGGCCGCCGCATTGACGGACAATCGTCGGATTCTTGTGGCAGAGGATAATGCGGTGAACCAGAAGTTGATTAAGACCATGCTGGAAAAAGCCGGGTATGGGGTGGAAATGGCGGAGAACGGCCTTGAGGCGGTAAAGAAATTTTCTGAGCGGCCAAAAGATTTCTTTTTGATTTTAATGGATATCCAGATGCCCGAGATGGACGGTTTTGAAGCGGTCAAGGAGATTCGCGGCAAGGGGTTTGATCATATCCCCATCATTGCCCTGACCGCCCATGCGCTGGCCGGCTACCGGGATGAATGCCTGGCCGCGGGCATGGATAATTATCTGGCCAAGCCCATCAAACGCCAGGAGCTTTTTGAAATTATCAATAAACACCTGCCCTCCGGCACCTGATCCCCTGTTTCCGATTTCCAGGCTCTTGAATAGTTATTCCAGCCGTTTTTCAACGGGCAAAACGATGGCTTCCAGATGCTCATGGGCTGGTTTGGCGTATTTAAAGGCCTTCAAGTCCTCAAAAATCGCGTCCACCTTTTCATCCGGTACCTGGGCCTGATAAACGGTGGTATTTCCGGGAAATACCTGGGTGCCGTAGTGTTTGCCGTCCCGGTCCTTTCCTTCCCGCATGGCATATCTGGCAAAATCACGGATTTCATGATTGTCCAGGATGGCTTCAACGGAATCCGAGTGTTCAAAATGAACGGTTATGTGCATCAGCTTCATGGCAGCTCCATTAAATCAGATACAGTATAGTCCCTGCCGCTATGAGAATCAGGAAAAGCAAAGTGCTTATGCCCCGGTTGGCCAGAATTTTTCTCTGAAGCGCATCAAACAGGGTATAGACCGCGGGAATCACCAGCAGCGTAAGGGCGGTGGCCGCAAACATCCCCATGGAAATACATACCCCCATGGGCGCCCGGGCTTCCCCCCCGGCCCCAAAGCCCAGGGCAATGGGCATAATCCCCAAGATGGTGGAGATCGCCGTCATCAATACCGGCCGGAACCGCACCATGCCCGCCTGCCGGGCGGCTTCCATGACTGAATAGCCCCGGGCAACCAGCACATTGGCGTAGTCCACCAGCAGAATGCCGTTTTTGGTGACCAGCCCCAGAAGCATGATGACCCCGATAAATGAAAAGATATTCAGGGTCATGCCCAGCGCATACAACGCCCCGAAAGCACCGATGCCTGCCAGCGGCAGCGTCATCAGGATGGTCAGCGGGTGAAGAAACGATTCAAATTGTCCGGACATGATCAGAAAGATAAAGATCACCGCAAAAATGAGGGCAACCGACAGGTAGAAAAAGGATTCTTTAAAATCCTGGGACCGACCGGTAATGTCCGTGCTGAAATCCGCCGGGAGCTCGTTGTCCAGGAAGTTCTGAAGTTTGCCCAGGGCGGTCCCCAAAGCGACGCCGGGCGGCAGCTGGGAGCTGATGGTAAGCGCCCGGCCCCGGTTGAAGTGATGGATTTCACTCGGCCCGACCCCTTCCTGGATTTCAACCAGATTTTCCAGAGAGACCATGTTCCCCGATTGATTCCGCACATAAAGACGGTAGATGGCATCCGGCACGTTATGCTCGGTTTCGATTTCCGGGATGACTTCGTAGCGCTCCCCCATTTTGTCGATTTCCGATATTTCCGGTTCACCGAAAATGTAGCGCAGGGTGTTGGAGATCTCCGCCACAGTTACCCCCATCTCTTCCGCCTTTTCCCGGTTCACGAAAACCCGCACTTCGGGTTTGTCAAGCTTCATATTGGAACGTACCCCCACAAATTCTTTCTGGTTGCGCATCCATTGCATAACGGTTTCCTGCTGCCGGGCCAGTTCATCAATATCCGGGTTTTTTAGCACCACTTGCAGCGGTGCTTCCGCGCCCACCGGCCCGCCGGATTCGAGGACATATCCGCGGCCGCCGGCAATTGGGGCAATTCTTTGCCGCACCGCCTGCATGATGGCCTGTTGACTCCGTTCCCGTTCGGAATGATGGCTCAGCCGGACAAAGAAAATGCCTTCATTGGCTTTCCCCGGCCCTTGGCGGGACAAGCCGATGGCCATGAAATAGGAGCGGACCTCCTCGATATCGGCAAGGATATCCTCGATCTGGCTGCCGTACTTGTCGGTATTGCTGACAGTTGACCCCTCAACAGTTTCATAGGAGATCACGAATTTGCTTTTGTCAATATCCGGCACAAACTCGGATTCCAGCCGGTTTAGAAAGAAGATGCCGGCGGCAAAAGCCATTATCGCAATGATAACGGTGATCCATCGGAACCGAAGGGCGGCATTTAAAAGAACCCGGTACACCCTTTCGATTTTGCCGAACGCCCAGTCCGTGGCCCGGAGCAGCCGGGGCTTCCGGCCGATAGAGACCGCCTTAAGGTACCGGGAGCAGAGCATAGGGGTTAACGTCAGTGCTGTAAAGGTTGAGGCGATTACGGTGACGGTGACAGTGATGCCGAATTCAAAAAAGAACCGGCCGATCATGCCCGGCATAAAGGCCACCGGCACAAACACGGCGATCAGGGACAGGGTGTTGGCAATGGCGGCAAACGCGATTTCCGTGGTCCCGGTGCGGGCGGCCGGCTTGGCTTCCGCCCCGTATTCCATGTGCCGGTAGCAGCTCTCCAGCACCACAATGGCGTCATCCACCACCAGACCGACGACCAGGATAAAGGCCAAAAGGGAGAGCACATTTAGTGAAAATCCGGCATAATAAATGATGGCCATACCCGCAAGGAGCGAGATCGGAATGGCGAGGCCCGATATGATGGTTCCCCGCAGACTGCCCAGGAAGAATAGGATCACCAAAGCCACCAGCAGTGTGGCCATGAAAATGGTGGTGATCAAATCATTGACGTTTTCTTTCACATAAAGCGAATCATCCGAGGCAACGGCATGGGTCAGGCCGGGCGGAAACTCTTCGGCGATCCGATTCAGCTCGGATTTGATCCGCTCCACCACCTCGACCATGTTGGCGTCAGACTGTTTGATCACGCCCAGTCCGATGGATTTTTCCTGTTTGTATCGGGCGACGTTGCGGTCGTTTTCCACGCTGTCAACGGCCTGGCCGACATCGCTTAACCGCACCGGCGCGCCGTTTCGGTACGTGATGATAATGTCATTAAACGGCTCTGCCGAGGCAAACTGGCCCTCGGTTTTAACAAGAAATTCGCGTTCCCGGCTTTCGATGCGGCCGGACGGGATATTTACATTTTCGGCCTGGAGCTTTCCGATGACGTCCTGCACGGTCAGATGGTGGGCGGCCAGCTTATCCGGATTAAGCTTAACGCGGACCGCGTATATGCGCGCGCCGCCGATAAGAATCTGCCCGACCCCGGGCAGACGCTCCAGTTGATCCTTGATCACGGTGTCGGCGTACTCGGTCATCCGCACCGGATCCCACCGCGTATCCCCCCGCAGGGCCACCCACATGACCGACTGCGCGTCCGGGTCGACCTTTCGGATAATCGGCTCCTGAATGTCATCGGCCATATCCGGCCGCGCCCGGCTCACCCGGTCCCGCACATCCTGGGCGGCGAAATCAATGTCCCGGTAAAGCTCAAACTGCACCGTGACAATGCCGACTTGCTCCCGGCTGGTGGCGGTGATCTCCTTGATCCCCTCAATGGTATTGATTTCTTCTTCTAAGGGTTCGACCACCTCGGTTTCGATGACTTCCGGGTCCGCACCCGGCAGGACAACGGATACGTTGACAATGGGGAAATCCACATCCGGAAACTCCCGGACGGGCATCTGGTTGTAGCCGAATATGCCAAAGATAAATATGGCCAGAAACATGACCGTGGTCAGAACCGGCCGCCTGATGCAGAAATTCCAAATCATAAGGGATTATTCCAATCGTTTCGCATCTTGATCTCTATTTCAATTTTTCTCGCAGACTGTATCGCCTTCACTGACCGCGATGTGCCCGGATTGAATGATCGTATCCCCGGGTTCGGCGCCTTTTGTGATCTCCACGATGCCGGGCTGGCGAAGGCCGATGTCAACATCCCGGCCAACCGCCTTATCCGATTCGACGATATAGACCATGTAGCCGGTCCGGGTGGGGACCAGGGCCTCTTCCGGGACCACCGGCCGTTGTTTTAATGTATCCACAATCAGATCAACCGAGGCAAACCCGC
Organism: Desulfobacterales bacterium; assembly: GCA_034520365.1. NCBI lineage: Bacteria > Pseudomonadati > Thermodesulfobacteriota > Desulfobacteria > Desulfobacterales > Desulfobacterales bacterium. Next base: position 221,344 of record JAXHNP010000007.1, on the reverse strand, counting down.
CGGGCGCCAACATGCGCTTCGGGTTTTCCATGTAGGCTTTGACCATGAGGCTGCGGGTGTCCTGCCGGATGATGGGACTTACGAAATAGACTTCGCCCGCGAATGCTTTGTCCGGAAATGCCGGGGCGGTCAGCCTGATGGTTTGGCCGGGCCTGGCCTGGCCCAGATATCTTTCCGGGATGGTGAAGGCAATTTTAAGGCGGTCGGTTTCCACCAGCGGGGCCAGCTGGGTGCCCACATCCACCCATTCGCCCGGATCCACGAATCGCTCACCGATGAAGCCGGCAAACGGAGCCTTGATTCGCGTATCCGACAGAGTTTCTTCAATGCCTTCGATTTCCGCTTGAAGCCGATCCACCCTTGCCAGAAGCGCCTTGTACCGGGCCCGGGCTTCATCCCGGGATTCCTCCGTGCCCAAGTCCTGTTTGTATAAACGCAGGCGGCGGTCGTAGACAAGCTTGGCGTTTTCAAGATTCGCCTTGGCTTCTTCAAGGGCTGCCAGCTGCCCCTGCAGCCGGTCTTTAATTTTATCATCATCCATGGAGAAAAGCAGTTCTCCCTTGTCCACCCGGCTGCCCTCCTCGAAGTGAACCGCCTCGACAGTGGCATTGACTTCCGGCCGGATCATGACCTGCTGAATGGCCTCCAGGGTACCGATGGCCCGAACCTTTCGCTCAAGATCCATCGCTTCAACCGTTGTGGTTTGAACCGGCACGCAATCCTTGTCCGCGGCTGCCGCAGCAGCAGGCATCCAGGTGATAAGAACCAGGACGGTTATGCAGGCAAGGAGGGGTTTGGCTATTATATGGCCGACTGCCGGATGTTTTCCGGCAGGTACCGCTAATGCCGGCCCAATTGCTTTTTTAAATTGGATTTTCAAAAACTTAGTAGGTCTTGTCATCAGGCAGCTCCTTTGCCGCTAAATCGGTCTGAAATGTCCCCGTGGCCAGCTCAAGCCGGATCTGGCCAAGCTGATATGAATAATAGGCCTGGGCCAGCCGGTTTTCCGCCTCGTTTAATGCGGTAAACGCATCCACCTGGTCCACCGCGGTCACCAGACCCTGTTCGAACTGGGCGGTGACCTGCTGATAATTCCGCCTGGCCGCCTTGACCTGTTCCTCGAGTTGCTGAATTACTTTTTTCTGAGTGCGGATATCCAGATAAACGCTTCGCACCTGGTTGCGGATTTCCTTTTTCAGTCGGCTCATCGCCTCGTTGGCCTGGGTGAGCCCGGATTTGGCCTTATCCACCTCTGCGGTGGTCCGCCAGCCGGTAAACAGGGGATAGGACAGCTTCAGGGTGGCCTGCCAGTCGTCATATTCGCCGTAAAACAGCTCCGATTCATCGGTCTGCGTGTATGTGCCCTCCACGCTGATGTTGGGAAAATAGTCCGCCTGTTCGAAATCCACCCGCTTCTCTGCCACCCGCACTTCCTCTTCCGCCTGCTGAAGATCCTTTCTATGCGTGAGTGCGGTCTTATATAAGTCGGTCATAGCCGCCGGCGTGAATGTTTTTTCAGACGGTTCAATGAGTTCGCCCGGCACGTTTTCCAGCCCGATCTCTAAAGCCAGGTTTTCCAGGGCGATATCATACTGGTTTTTCGCCCGTTCCAGGTGCTCCTGGGAGGAGGCCAGCTGAACCTGCGCCCGCAGCACGTCGGTCTGGGTCAGGACCCCCACCTCAAATCTGGCTTTTGCCTGGGACAGCTGCTTTTCAGCCCGCTCCAATGCGCTTTCCGCGATTTCAATGGCCCGCCGGCCCAGTAAAACTTCATAGTAACGGGTGCTGACATTAAAGAGAATTTCTTTCACCCGGCGAATATGGCGGAATTTGGAGCTCTCAAAATAGTATTCGGCAATCTTTCGGCCGGACCAGACCTTACCCCACTGATAAATGTGCTGCTCCAGTTTTAATGTCAGGGTCCCGTAATCCCGGGGGGCGCCAAAGCTTCCCAGAGAGGTGCCGCCAACGGAGAAATCGGTCACCTTCTGGCGGGTGTAGCCGGCCTCCGCGGACAGTTGGGGATAAAGGTTGGATGTGGCCACTTTGATATCCTGCTTTTCCTGGACCAGCTGTTGCTCTGAAATGGCCACCTGCTCATTTTTTTGCAGCGCGGTTTGGTAGGCCTGCTCCAGTGTAAAGGGCGTTTTTTGCGCTTTCTTTTCAGCCCAGGCCTGGCCGGTCAGCAGCATGAAAAGTATCAGGCATGTGCCGGCCCGGCAGATTGTCTTATGCATTAAAGCCATGCTCTCCCCTTATTATTTTGATTGATTGGGTTTGACGGAATCATTTTCAGGTGCGAGCGCCTTGCGGCAGAATTCCTGCAAACTGTCCGCCAGCTCCGGAATCTCCAGCGGACTCAACAGATTCATGTGCATCAGACCGAAGGTCAGGCCGTTTAAAATATGGGCGGTGTTCTGGATATTGGATGTGGCTACACTGCCGTCCGCGATGCCGGTTTCAAGGCATTGTTCTATGATTTCAATGACCTGCTCTCCGACCGATTTCACCAGCGCTTTGAGTCGGCTCTCTTTTGAGGCCAGCTCTTCCGGAAAATCGCGGAGAAAAATCAGCAGCTGTTTGGAATGGGACCGGCTGAATGCGGTATTAAACCGCAGAACCGCTTCAATCTTTTCCAGCCCGATCCGATGCCGACCGACTGCCGCCTGCAGTTCAGACACATAGGTGTCACCGGCCAGCCGGAAGATTTCATAAATAATCCCCTCTTTATTTTTAAAATGATAAAATAAGGTCCCATGCGCCACCCCGGCGGATTCGGCAATATCAACGGTCGATGTCCGGAAGAATCCGTTTTCGGCAAATAGTTGCGTGGCGGTTTTGATTATGGCTTGTTTCCGGCTCAATAGTTTGGCCTTCCGGGTGCGGCGGCTTTCCAGGTAACTTGACGGTTTAAGGTATCGGGTATAAGGTGTAAGGTCAGTGAAATCAAGCATGTAAGGTCGGCACGGTGGCCGACCCTACAAAATGTCGGCATTGTCGCGTAGGGCGGGCCACCGTGCCCGCCTGAAAAATAGATAAAACAAATTTACCCTGCCTCAGTGCCCTTAAAGTGAATAAGGTTTATAAATAACCCCGACTGATTGAGCTGTCAATCAGTTTTTTCGTCTGGCAATTGATGAATCGCTTGAAATCACTGGGTCTATGGATGGGTTCGAATAGGCGGGCAAAAAAGGTTTTGGTGCTATCCGCCGATACTGATCATCTCGCCGCTGATGGCGTTTGGATCAAGCCTGACCGCATGCTGAAAAGGCTTTCGCCTGACCGCCCGGAAAAATACATCGGCCAGATCCGTGTCCAGGCGGCCGTTTCGAAGCGGTGTTTTAATATCTTCATGAATGTCGGAAAGCAGGCAGGAGCGGATGCGGCCGTCCGCGGTGAGCCGCAGTCGGTTGCATTGCTCACAGAAATGGTGGCTGACGGCGCTGATAAACCCGATTTCCCCGATGGCGCCGTTGAACTTGTAGCGCATGGCCGGCCCGTCATTGGGCTGCCGGGCAACCGGCAGGAGTTCGCCCAGTTTCTCGATCCGGGTCCGGATGTCGGGGTAGAGCAGCGGCGCCTTATCACACTGCCGGGTTTGCCCGATGGGCATGTATTCAATAAATCGGATGTGAAAGGGGCGTTGAAAGGAGAGGGCGGCAAGATCTGCCAGTTCATCGTCATTAATTCCGTTTAGAGCCACCACGTTGATTTTTATCGGATGCATGCCCTTTTCATAGGCGGCTTGAATACCCGCCCAGACGCGGTCAAAGGCATCCACACCGGTGATCTCCGCATATTTTTGTCGGTCCAGGGTGTCCAGGCTGATGTTTACGCGTTTGATCCCGGCGGAGACGATCCGGTCAATATAGTCAGAAAGCAGCACCCCGTTCGTGGTCAGCGATATATCATTTAATCCGCGGAGTTTTGCCAGAGTCTCCAGAAAATCGCAGCAGTCCGTGCGCACCAGGGGCTCCCCCCCGGTTATCCGGACTTTTGAAATTCCTAACCGGATGCCGATCCGCACGATCCGAAGGATCTCCTCATACCGTAGGATTTCTTCCTGATCCATTTTATGGCCCGGCCCGCTCGGCATGCAATAAAGGCACTTGAGGTTGCAGCGATCCGTAATGGAGATCCGCAGATAATTGAGCTGCCGTTTATACCGATCGATCAGGGCGGTGTTTGCCACTTTCATGTTTAGCCTTCGGGCTGGGGGGTTTTTTGAAATTTTTCACGGTACTCGGGGATTGTGATCATAGGGGGGCGCTCATGGCCCTCGATACGGAAAATTTGCGGCTGATACTCCCCGGCGACCCGTTTATACTGAATCATTTCTTTAAAAATCGGTTTGGTCAGATCAATATGGCCCAGTTTTTCAATCCGGTTTAAAAAGGTGTTTAAAATCACAAAGGGCATCCGGCCCAGGGCAGTGGTGTCCTGGTTGCGGTGCACCCGCCGGTCCAGGTCCACCTGGGCCATGACGTCCAGTCCCCATTTCTCGTAAATATCCAAAATCATGCTCGTTTCCACGCCATAGCCGATGGGAAACGGGATTTTTTCAAAAAGATCCCGATATCCGGCATACTCACCGGAAAGCGGCTGCAGGATCTGCGTAAGCTCCGGAAAAAAAGAGAAAATAAGGGGCGTACGATCAGTTCCGTCACCCGGGAGCGCGGCCGCTGGGGCAGATTCATGGCCAGAATTTCATTGATGACCTCGTTTAGTATCAGGAGGGCATTGGGCTTGTATCGCTGCTCCCAGTTGCCGGTGGCCGGAATTGTGCATTCAATTTCTGCCCGGATAATGCCTTCGGAGTAATAGTTTAAGCGGCCCAGCTTTTCGCCCTCCATAATGACCGCCCCCCGGATCGGGCCTCAAACCCCGGCAGCTGTTTGAGGATTTCATCCATCTGGAAATTTTGGGGGCCGGAACGGTTACGTGTATTCATGCCTTAATTTATACACCAAACCACAGATCCCGGTCAATATACTTGAGAAGAGGAAAAATACCGGCATATGGCATCACATAGGCCGGGGATGGTGTATTTTTCAGCCTCCAGATCAACGAAGAAACCGTTTTTCCGGGCGGTGTCCGCGGTGATCGGGCCGATGGCCGCAATGGCGACGCCACTTACAAGTTCGTCAAACCGCTCCGCCGGCAGCAGGGACTTGAAATTGGTCACTGTGGAGGAGCTGGTAAAGGTGATCATATCCACATTTTTTGCGGAAAGCGCCTCAATCAGCCCGGCCTGCTTGTCATCTGCCAATACGGTGTGATACGTGATTATCTCATCCACCCGGGCGCCCATTTTGGCAAGTTCCTCAGGCAGAACCGGCCGGGCTTCCGCGGCCCGGGGAAGCAGCACGCGGGCCTCCTTCACCGGAATATTTTTAAATGCTTCAACCACGGATTCCGCGTGGTAGCTTTCCGGGATGATGTCGCTGGAGACCCCGTAGCCAAGGAGCCGCTCCGCGGTGGCCGGTCCGATGGATGCGGTCCGGATATGGCCCAGGGCGCGGGCGTCCTTTTGATTGGCAAACAGCCGGTCAAAAAACATCTCTACCCCGTTGACGCTGGTAAATATCAGCCAGTTGTATTCAGACAAATTCGCAATGGCTGCATCCAGCGATTGAAAATCCTCCGGCGGCATAATTTTGATGGCCGGAAATTCCAAACAGTCGGCACCAAGTGCCGACAGCCGGGATACCATGTCGCTGGCCTGCTTTCTGGCCCGGGTCACCACAATCCGTTTGCCGAATAGCGGGCGGGTCTCAAACCACTGCATTTTATCCCGCAGGGTAACCACATCCCCCACGACGATAATGCAGGGCGGCTTAAGCCCTGCGGCTTCGACATTGTCGACGATCGTATCAAGCGTGCCGGTCACCGTCTCCTGGGATGGGGTGGTGCCCCAGCGGACAAGGCCCGCCGGTGTCTCAGGGGGCATTCCGTTTTCAATGAGCCGGCGGGTTATATGGGCCAAATTTTTAACCCCCATTAAAAAGACCAGGGTCCCCTGCGTGCCGGCCAGCGCGGCCCAGTTAATGGTGGAGGTTTTTTTGCCCGGGTCCTCGTGGCCGGTAATAAAGGTGACCGTGGAGGCGTATTTCCGATGGGTCAGGGGAATGCCCGCATAGGCCGGGGCGGCAATGGCGGATGTCACCCCCGGGACGATGGTAAATGATAGGCCCGCCTCGATCAGTTCTTCGATTTCCTCGCCGCCTCGGCCGAAAACAAAGGGATCTCCGCCTTTCAGCCGGGTGACGGTACTGCCCGAAAGCGCCCGGGCCACGATCAGCCGGTTGATTTCGGTCTGGGTGAGCGTATGATCCCCGCCTTTTTTGCCCGCGTAGATAAGTTCGGCCGATTCCCCGGCATAATTTAAGAGGCTTTCGGATGCCAGATAGTCGTAGACGATGACATCTGCGGCTTTGATCGCCTCGATGCCCTTCAGGGTAATCAGGCCGGGGTCCCCTGGGCCGGCGCCCACCAGATAGACGCTGCCTTTCATTATGGATGTGCCTCTTCACTTAACCGGGCGAGGATTTGATCCGCCCCCATGTCAATCAGCCGGCCGGCCAGGTCGTGGCCGATGGCCTCTGACTGCTCGATCGGCCCGGAGATGGTTTGATAGTGCATGACGGAGCCGTCGGTTTCCGCCACCATGCCGGCCAGTGTTAATGTGTCGGCATGAATCCGGCCGAATGCGGCCATGGGCACCTGGCATCCGCCTTCCAGGCGTTTCAGAAACGCCCGTTCGCTTTTGACAATCCGGTTGGTGGCGGTATGGTCTAAGGGAGCGATGAGTTCATGAACCGGCGGGTCCGCTTTTCGCACCTCGATGCAAAGCGCCCCCTGGCCGACCGCCGGCAGAATGATGTCCGGATCAATATATTCGGAAATCACGTGCTCAAGGTTTAGCCGTTTAACGCCTGCGCCTGCCAGGATAATGGCATCCAGGTTTTCAGCGGTCAGTTTCTTGATCCGTGTATCCAGGTTGCCGCGCAGGGGGAAGATCTCAATATCCGGCCGCATGTATAGGAGCTGTGAGGCCCGCCGCAGGCTGCTGGTACCGACGCGCGCCCCAGCCGGCAGTTCGTTGATCGGCTTGTCGCCCTGCGATATCAGCACATCATAGGGCACCTCACGCTCCGGGATTACCCCGATGCAAAGCGAATCCGGCAGATCCCCGGGCATATCCTTCATGCTGTGGACCGCGATGTCAATCCGGCCCTCCATCAGGGCCTGCTCGATTTCCTTGACAAAAAGCCCCTTGCCGCCGACCTTGGCCAGGGGTACATCCAGGATCTTGTCGCCGCTGGTTTTAATCACCTCGAGATCGATTCGGAGCTCCGGGTAAAGCCCTTCCAGTTTTGATTTAACCCAATTGGCCTGCCAAAGAGCAAGCTGGCTGCCGCGGGTGCCGATGCGAATGGTTTCAGCCGTCATACGCCGCAGCTGGAGCAGGATGAGGCAGCACATCCGGAGCAGGAAGTGCCGGCGGATGAGCTCACCGTCTCCCCGCCGCTGCCTTTGCTGACAAAGCCGCAGGCAGACAGCAGCCGCTTGACGGATACTGAGCCGCATTCCGGGCAGGCGGCCTGTTCATTGCCCCGGATCAGGGTTTCAAATTTTTTGTCGCATTTTTCGCAGGCATATTCATAAATAGGCATCTTTATATCTCCTTACTATAAAACGCCATTTCTTATCTAAATTTTACCAGATTGTAAATAGAATAAGCATCATGGGCACGGTAAATTTGTTCTATTTATTTTTCAGGCGGGCACGGTGGCCCGCCCTACGCGACAATGCCGACCTTACATGCGAACAACCCCATGGTTATGGGGTTGTTCGCCAGAACAAATTCACCGTGGCATCATGGGGGTGAAAACATGCTATGCCGCGGTTGTTAAATATGCTCAATGATCCCTGCCGCAATCAGCGGGAGCAGGATTTCGTGGTGGCCCACCAGATTGATGCCCCGGCCGTGATCCGCGGTCGGCCGGTTGACCACATTGGTCATGGGGCGATAGTGGCGGATGAAATCCATGTTCACCGTGGTGAGATCAGACACCGCATGGCCCAGATTCCGCACCAGGCTGACGGCTTTTAAAAAGATTTCCGGCATGATCACCGCAGAGCCGATATTAAAATAGACGCCCTGGGATAGTTCGGCCACAATCGCCGCAAACAGCCGGAAGTCATGATGGGTGGCCTTTCCGGCCGCTTCCGGGTCAAACGAGGGGTGCATGTGGATGATGTCCGTGCCGATGGCCACATGCACGGTGGCGGGTTTTTTAAGCCGCTCGGCGGCAGCCAGCAGGCTCTGGTCCGCATAGGGAAATCCGTTTTGGTTGATGTATCGGCCAACCGCTTCGCCAAGCCCGATATTCTCGTCTGCCGCCAGGCGAATGGCCGCCCCCAGATGTTCGCAGGTTTCCTTGGCCATACCGAAACTGCCGTCGCCCAATGCAGCGGCCACATCCTCTGAGGTCTTGCCGGCAAAGGCCAGTTCAAAATCATGGATAATCCCCGCCCCGTTCATGGCAATTCCGGTAAGGACGTTGCGCTTTAAAAGATCGATGATAATCGGGTTCAGCCCCACTTTGATCACATGCGCGCCCATGCCCGCTAGAACCACCTTTTGATTTTTATGAGCGGCTGCCACGGCGTGAATAACGGATTTAAGGTCTCTGCTGCCTAAGATGTCCGGCAGCGTATTAAGAAAGTCAGCATAGCTTTTGCCCTTCTGCCAAGGACTGGCAAAATCCTTCCGGCTGACCTTGCTTTTCCGGTCAGCCAGGGAGTAGGTGGTGAGACCTTTCAGTTTGAGCGGGGTGAAATCGTATGGCATCCTTTAAATCTTTCCTTTAAGGAAATTATCGTACTCAGTTCCGCGCAAGCGGGACGATTCTCGTACTCGTACTCGTATTCAAAAAAATTAAAAGCCGATTATGAGCACGAGTACGCGTACGAGTATGAATCAGAAGATAAGGTGTAAGGTTAATGAAATCAGGCATATAAGGTCGGCACGGTGGCCGACCCTACGATGGATCGGATTTTTCCCCATTCGTAGGGCGGGCCACCGTGCCCGCCTGAAAATTAGATAGAACAAATTTACCGCGCTTCAGTGCTTTAATGCATTAGGGCCTCAGTGCCTTTAAAATCACTTAACGGAATCGGCCTTTTTTGATAAGCAAATAGTCAGCATTTTTCGGGAAACAGCAGCCGATCCACCAGATCGCAGAGCATGTGGATTGTCGTAATGTGGGTTTCCTGGATGCGCGCGGTGGCGCCGGTGGCCACGCAGAGCAGGTGATCGCATTCTGCGGCCATAGTCCCGCCGTTTTTGCCGGCCAGGCCCATGGTGGCAAGCCCCTTTTCCCGGGCACGCATAAGCGCTGCCACAACATTTCCGGAGTTTCCGCTGGTGCTGATGCCAAGTGCGATATCATCCTTTTTGCCCAGCGCCTCGATCTGTTTGACGAAAACCTCGTCAAAGCTGAAATCATTGCCGATGCTGGTTAAAATCGAGGTGTCAGTGCTGAGCGCAATGGCGGCCAGCGGCGGCCGGTCAATCTCAAAGCGGTTCACGAATTCCGCGGCCATGTGCTGGGCGTCCGCGGCGCTTCCGCCGTTTCCGAATATCAGCAGTTTGTGGCCGGATGCAAGGCATGCGGCGATCCGTTCGGCGCATTGAATAATAAGATCGCTGTTATTTCTGATAAATTCGGTTTTAACCGCAATACTTTTCTCCAGTGTTCTGTCAATGATTTGTTTCATTGGGCCGCCCTTAAATGTTTCATGGTCTGTTCAATGTAATAGGCGGAGTCATATCCCAGATCCTGGGCTTTTTGGAATTCCTCCAGGGCCTCGTCCAATTGCCGGCGGTTATAATAGATCCGGGCCAGTCGATGCCGGAATAATCCGTTATCCGGTTCAAGCTGGCTGCTCCGGCGGCAGAACATCAGGGCAATATCGGCATTCTGGCCCTGTATCTCATAGATAAAGCCCAGTGCGGAAAGGGTGCAGGCGTCCTCAGAATTGAGTTTTAATGCCGATTTATAGGCGTTTACCGCATCGCTTAGCCGATCCAGCAAGTGGTAGCAGTCGCCCAGGAGCCGAAAAGCGCTGCACGCTTTCGGATTTAAGCGGGTGGCGGTTTCCAGATATTTGACAGCGGTCTGCGGGGCATCGGTGTTCAGATAGGCCCGGCCGGTTTGGAAAGCAAGCTCAAAAACTTCCGGATCAATTTTTTCCGCCTTTTGAAAATGCTCCAGGGCAGGGGCGTATTCCTTTTTTAAAAGATATACATACCCGGCATTGTAAATCGGCATGATCTCCTTGGGATCAAGCCGCATGGCGGTTTTAAATGCGGAAAGGGCCTCGTCGAGTTCCCCTTTAACGCCGTAGCAGACCCCCAGGCTGTTGTGCACATTTACATCCCCGTGGTCCAGAAGCAGGGCCAGGTTATATTCCTGCATGGCGCCGGCAATATCGCCCTTTTGATAATACTGATCCCCGCTGATATTTAAGCTCACCGCATCGAACGGCACACAGCTGTCCGGCCCGAAGAATTCGGCATGCACGACGGCTTTTTTTGCATTTTCCAGAATCCGGGATTTATCATAGGAGATGGTGGGATAGACAGCGATGCCGGCGGTCAGGGTCTTTCCGGTTTGTCTGGCGAATGCGGTTTTGATGCGCTCTGCGGCCTTTTTGCACGCGGCCTCATCCGTTTCCGGCAGCACGATCCCCACCTGAAAATTGTCCATCAGTCCCCATAATCCGCCGGATTCCCGGGATACATGGTCTGTCTGGCGCATCAGGGCGATCAATAGTTCATTGGGGTTTAACCGGTCCGCCATGTCGTCGATCTGGAGCAGCAGCGCCCCGAAGCGGTTCGCCTCCGCCATATGCGCCATGCTCTTTTCAAAGAAGTCCGCTTCCTGCAAAATCTCGGAAAACTCGGACTGGAGGGCGGCAAGGGATATATCCGCCGGTAAGGCAGTTTCAGGCGCAGGTTCGCTCTCTGATTTGGCCAAAAGAAATTGCGATGGCAGATCCTTTTCTTCAGTCAGATTGGTCATGTTCGGCCTCATTTAGGATTTCAGTGATAGCGGTGGCTATGGTTTCAAGTTCATCGGTTTGAACTGTGCGCATATCCAACAGGATCCGGTCGTCTTCGATCCGAACAATAACCGGGGGCGAGTGCCCTCGCAGGCGGGTGCCCAGGGTTTCGGCCGAAATCCCGGGCGCGCGAACGGCTAAGCATTTGCTGGGCAGCTCCAGAAGGGGCAGCGACCCACCGCCGGCCCGGGAAACAGCGGAGATCACTTCAAGCTGAATGCGGTCCTGGGTTTTTGTCTCCAGCATGGTTTTTAATTGACCGGCCTTTTTTTCCACATCCGTGATTGAAGCGGTGATCATCCGAAGCGTGGGAATGTCCTGAACGGCCCGGTATTCGTCCCGGTAAGCCCGAAGCGTACTTTCAAGGGCGGCAAGGGTCAGCTTGTCGATTCTAAGGGCCCGGGTTAAGGGATTTTTTTTGATCCGGTCGAGAATCGGTTTTTTCCCGGCAATAATCCCCGCCTGCGGCCCGCCCAGAAGTTTGTCGCCGCTGAAGGTGACAATATCGATGCCCGCAGCCACGGACTCCTGTACGGTTGGCTCTTTCATCAGCCCGTAGCCGGAAAAGTCGATGAATGTGCCTGAGCCGAGGTCCTCCATCACCGGCAGGTCATGTTTGGCCCCCAGTTCGACCAGCTCGGCCAGGCTGACCGCTTTGGTAAATCCCACAATGCTGAAATTGCTGGTATGGACTTTTAGGAGCAGGCCGGTATGGTCTGATATGGCGGTTTGGTAGTCAAAGAGATGCGTGCGGTTGGTGGTGCCCACCTCGTTTAATATGGCCCCGCTTTTGGCCATTACATCCGGAATGCGGAAGGAGCCGCCGATTTCCACCAGTTCGCCCCGGGAGACGATGACCTCTTTTGTGCGGGCGAGGGTGTCCAGGCTCAGCAGCACGGCCGCGGCATTGTTGTTTACCACCATGGCCGACTCAGCCCCGCTTATTTCACAGATCAGGTCTTCGACCGCAGAATACCGGGTGCCGCGTTTGCCGGTGGAAAGCTCAAACTCCAGGTTGGAATACCGGCTCGCCACGGTCTGCATCTGCGCGAGCGCCGCTTCTGATAAAAGGGAGCGGCCGAGGTTGGTATGAACAACCACGCCGGTGGCATTGATCAGGCGGTTAAGATTGAGCGCCATGGCGGATTCTACAGCCGCATGGACTTTTTTAAGAATGGCGTCTTCGGATAAGCGGTCGCTGCTGAATTTTTTCGGCCGGGAAAGGATTTCATCACGGAGCCGGCTGATGGCCTCGCGCACTGCCCGGGTAACAACCCGTCTGGGGGTATCCGGGAACAAGCCTTTTTGGGAAATAATATCAAGAACCGCGTCCACGCCGGGCAGCTGCCGGAGCAGATTTTGTTGGGATTCGCTGATAGCCGATTTTTTGGGGTTGCCCATGCCCGCCCGTATCAATGCCGGTGATCCGAAATGCGTTCAGGTCTTGAAATGGTCAGTTCTCCCACGGTGAATTTGTTCTGGCGAACAACCCCATAACCATGGGGTTTCTCGCATGTGCGGTCGGCACGGTGGCCGACCCTACAAAATGTCGGCATTGTCGCGTAGGGCGGGCCACCGTGCCCGCCTGAAAAATAGATAGAACAAATTTACCGTGTCAGTTGTCCTTGCCAAATTGATTATAATTTCATATCATTTCAGAATAATAGTTTTCAATAGGTTTTTATGTTAGGTATTAGGTATTAGGTATTAGGTATTGGGTATTGGGTGAATCCTTAGCACTGAACACTGAACACTGAACACTGAATCGGAGGTTCTTGTGCGGCAGCCCAAAGATTATCTGGTGTTTCCCCTGGATGTGACGAGCCTGGCAGCGGCTGAGGATTACGTGCGGCAGTTATCGGGCAGCGTGGGCATGTTCAAGATCGGGCTTGAGCTTTTTATTCAATGCGGGCCGCAGGTGATTTCTATGATCCGGGATAACAGTGATGCCGCGGTTTTTCTGGATTTGAAACTCCATGATATTCCGGCCACAGTGGAGCGGGCCATGTCCCGGGTTGCCGAACACCATGTCGATTTTGCCACGGTCCACTGCGGCGAGAGCCGGCGGATGCTTGAGGCGGCGGTAAGCGGGGCCGGCAATCGGGTAAAAGTGTTGGGTGTGACGGTATTAACCAGTGTTTCCGGTGAAGATATTGCAGATGCCGGTTTTCTGCCCGAATATGCGCAGGACGTGTTTCAGCTGGTGCGCCATCGCGCAGAGCGGGCCAGGGCTGCGGGATGTGCGGGCGTTGTGTGCGCCGGCACAGAGGTGGCGGAGATTAAATCCCAGTTGGGCAGGGATTTTCTGGCCATTACCCCGGGCATTCGGCCCGGCTGGGAAAAGACCGCCGGCGATGATCAGAAGCGGATCGTCACCCCGGCAGAGGCCATTTCGCGGGGGTCGGATTATCTTGTCATCGGCCGGCCGATCCGGGATGCAGCGGACCCGGCACGAGCCGCCCGGCGGATCGGCGATGAAATCGCCGCCGCGATCGGATGATAGTTACATCGCCACCAGCCGATAAATAATAATTCCTGCAATTACCGCCGCCAGGCAGAGGGCCACCAGCATCTGGTCAGGCTTAAAATGTTTTAGCGGCAGCACTATTCCGTGCCATCCAGGCCAAAAACGGTGTGCAGGGCGCGGACCGCAAGTTCCGTATATTTTTCCTCGATCACGCAGGAGATGCGGATTTCCGAGGTGCTGATCATCAGGATATTGATGTTCTCATCAGCCAGGGTAGCAAACATTTTCGAAGCCACCCCGGAATGGCTCCGCATACCCACCCCGATCACCGATACTTTGGCGATGTTTTCATCGCCCAGCACCTCTTCGGCCTCGATTTCTTTGGCGGTTTTCTGGGAGATTTCCATGGCCGCCTGATAGTCGCCTTTGGCCACCGTAAATGTCAGGTCCGTCATGTTGCCGGACCGGGTGTTCTGGATAATCATATCCACCCCGATGCCCGCGGCTGATACCGGGTTTAAGATCCGGGAGGCGATGCCGGGCTTATCCGGGACTTTTCGCAGGGTGATCCGGGCCTCGTTTTTGTTGTGGGTGACCCCGGAAACCAGAACCTGTTCCATATTCGCTTCTTCATTGACCACCATGGTACCTTCCTCCTCATGAAACGATGATCGCACGTGAATCGGGACGTTGTATTTTTTGGCGAACTCCACGGACCGGATCTGCAGCACTTTAGCGCCGAGGCTTGCCATTTCAAGCATTTCATCATAGGCAATCCGGTCAAGCTTGCGGGCTTTCTGGCATATATTGGGGTCAGCTGTATAGATCCCGTCAACATCCGTATATATTTCGCATTGGTCCGCTTTTATAGCCGCAGCCACGGCCACGGCCGAGGTGTCTGAGCCGCCTCTGCCCAGGGTGGTGATGTCGCCTTTGGCGTCTGCCCCCTGAAAGCCGGCCACGATAACGATGTTTTTCTCGTTTAGTAATTCTTTGATGCGATGGGCGCCGATATCCAGGATCCGGGCCTTGCTGGCCTTGCTGTCCGTCAGGATTTCCGCCTGATAGCCCAGCAGGGAATGCGCTTTATAGCCCAGTTCAATCAGGGTCATGGCCATCAAGGCCACCGTGGTCTGCTCGCCGGTGGCCAGAAGGACATCCAGTTCTCGCTTGTCGGGGTTTTTCGATATTTCCTCAGCCGTCTGTATCAGCTGATCCGTCACTCCGCTCATGGCCGAGAGGATGACTACCACATCATTTCCCTGATCATGGGTTTTTGCAATCCGCCGGGCCACATTGCGGATCCGGTCCACATTGCCCACCGAGGTGCCGCCGTATTTCTGTACAATGAGTCCCATAGTTATTCCTCATCCACATTAAATTTGGTTTTGAGCCCTCGTATCAAATTAGCCGGCGGCCGTCCATAGAAAAAAACCTGAAAACGCCGGGTGTCATCTCCTGTCATGGCAATGGCGACGGCTATATCCATTGATAAAACGCCTTCCGGCAGCCGGTCCGCCCATTCGATAACCATTACTCCGCCGGCCCCGGCAGCATCGTCAAACCCGATATCGGTTAAGTCATCTGCGCTGATAAGCCGGTAGAGGTCCACATGAAAAAGGGGCAGCCGGCCCGGATATTCATTGATAAAGGTATAAGTTGGGCTGGTCACCGGGTAGCGCTCGGGCACGGCCAGTCCCTTTGCCAGGCCCTGGACAAAGACGGTTTTCCCGCAGCCGAGATCGCCGGTTAAACCGATGATTGCCGGCGCATCCAGGGCATTGCCAAAGTAAGCCCCCAGGCCGCGGGTTTCTTCCGGTGAAGCGGTATGGATAGTCAGGTGCATAGGCGTTGACAGTCTGGATATTGGATTTCGCCATAAATGCCATCAGGCATTTATGGGCATCCGGCAGGTATACGCCTCGGGCAAGGGCGCCTCACCCATCAGGTGTTTTATTGTCATGGGGAGCTGGTTCATTACATCCGAGGCCAAATAGCCGAAAGGGCCCATAGTGTCGGCAAGGTCATCCGCGGCCGCCCCGTGGACAAAAACCCCGATCTGCGCGGCCGTCTCCGGCGCATACCCCTGGCAGACCAACCCGCTGATCAGCCCGGTCAACACATCGCCCATGCCGCCGGAGGCCATGCCCGGGTTGCCGGCGGGGTTGATATGGATATGGCCGTCCGGAGCGGCAATTACGGTTCGGGCGCCTTTTAACACCAGGTGGACTTTGTAGGATTCGGCAAACCAGCGGGCACAGCCCACGCGGTCCGCCTGCACATCCTTTGGCGTCTGCTTGGTCAGTCGGGCCATCTCCCCGGGATGCGGGGTTAAAATCACCGGTGAGTGGGCGTTTATAAGTATTTCCGGTTCAAGGGCCAGGTTGTTCAGCCCGTCCGCATCCACCACCACCGGAACCGGGCTTTCCTGAATCAGCCGATGCACCAGGCGGGCGGTGGCCGGATCCGTGCCCATGCCCGGGCCCAGGGCCAGGCACCGTTTATCCGATAGCAGATCAAGGATGGTATCCGCCGCATCATCGCTTAAGGCGCCGGCCGGGGTTTCCTGAAGACCGATGGTCATGGGCTCCAGGACCTGGGGCTCGATCACCGGGTTTAAACTCTCGGGCACGCCCAGGGTCACCAGGCCGGCGCCGGCGCGCATGGCGGATAAGGCGCTCATGGCCGCTGCACCGGTTTTGCCGGGCGCGCCCGCCACAATCAGGAGGTGGCCGGTGCCGCCTTTATGCATGTCAGTCGGCCGGGGCTCTATCTTTTGGCGGATATCCGCCGGGGTGATGAGGTGCTGCCGGGGATTGGTCTCCCGGGCGATATAAGGGGGAATGCCGATGTCAATTACGTGCAGCTCCCCCGTATATTCCGCGCCCGGGAGCTGGATATGGCCGATTTTGGCAAACCCAAATGTGGCCGTTAAAACGGCGGCAATACAGACGCCGCAGGGGCGGCCGGTGTCGGTGTGCAGCCCGGACGGGATGTCCACGGAAAAAACCGGCCGCCGGGTGCTGTTGATAAATTCGATGACTGTTTTAAAAAAGCCCCGGACATCTGAATTTAAGCCTGTGCCGAGGATGGCGTCCACCCAGATCTGCCTGTGGGCCATTTCGTTTCGGTGCCGGGCAAATGATTCTTCGTCCGGTATTTCAGCAACCGGCACGCCGAGTGCGGTCAGGAGATGGAAGTTTTCAGCCGCATCCCCCTGGAGTTTGACGCTTTTCGATAACAGGTAGACCCTGACATCCACCCCGTGCTGGTAGAGGCAGCGGGCGATCACAAATCCGTCGCCCCCGTTGTTGCCCCGGCCGGCGACCACGCCCACGGCGTATGAGGCAATGTCCGGATATCGGGTCATCAATACCCGGGTGGCGCCCTGTCCGGCGTTTTCCATCAAAATCCGGCCCGGCAGGCCGAACGATTCAATGGTCTGCCGATCCATTTCGCGCATTTCATCGGCGGTTAATAAGTCCATTTAATCAACTCCCGCATCTCGCGCACCGCCTTTTCCATTCCAACCAGGGCGGCGCGGGCCACGATGCTGTGGCCGATGCTGAATTCATCGATTTCGGTTAAGCCCTTGAACGCCTTGATGGTGTTGTAGCAGATGCCGTGGCCGGCATTGACACCCAAATTCAGTTCGCCGGCGGTTTTGGCCGCTTCCACGATATCGGCGAAGGCGTCATTTTTTTCATCCGGCGATTTCGCATCGCAGAACCGGCCGGTATGGATTTCAACCATGTCCGCATTCAGGGCCCGGGCCTGGTGGATCTGGTTGGCATCCGGATCAATGAAAAGGCTTACCGGAATGGATTCCCGATGCAGGATGTCAATGGCGTTGGCCACCGTGTCCGCCAGGGTGACGGCATCCAGGCCGCCTTCAGTGGTCAGCTCTTCGCGCTTTTCCGGCACCAGGGTGACCAGGTCGGGCCGGACATCGCCTGCAATGGAGAGCATTTCATCGGTTGCCGCCATCTCAAGGATCAGTCTTGAGAGCACCGTCTTTTTTAATAGATACAGATCCCGGTCCTGAATGTGGCGTCGGTCTTCGCGCAAGTGCACCACGATTCCGTCCGCCCCGCCAAGCTCCGCCAGCACCGCGGCAGCCACCGGGTCGGGGTAATCCGCCCCCCGCGCCTGCCGCAGGGTGGCAATATGATCAACATTGACAGCAAGTCCAGCCATGTTATTTATCCTCAAGCTCAATCGATTCAATCATTTCAAACAACTCCTCGCTCTTATCCGCCATCTCCTTAGCATCCGCCGCATCGGTTTCATGATCATAGCCGAAAAGGTGCAGGATGCCATGGATCAGAAGCTCTTTAAAGCGCGTCTCTATCGTCGTTTCGAGCATTTCCGCCTCCCGGGCGGCGGTATCCAGGGATATCACCACATCGCCTAAAAGATCCGGGTTGATATTTACGAATTCACCCTCGGTCATGGGAAAGGCGATGACATTGGTCGCGCCCTGCCGGTTTAGATACCGGTAATTTAAATCAGCGATTTCCGTATCGTCAAGGAGCAACACGGAGAGTTCGCCGTCAGGACTGTCCAAGGCGTCTAAGAGGGTTTGGGCTGTTTTCCGTATCTGTTCCGTTGATAGTTTGAACCGGTTCTGGCGGTTGTCGATTAATATCGTCATGCTTGACCTTTGATGTTTCCGGCATTCCCTGTTTGTCCGGATACTCCACCCGGTGGTGATAGATGCCGTTTAGGATTTTATTGAAGCTTTTGGCGATCTTATGAAGATCCGCCAGGGTCAGCGGGCACTGGTCCAGCTGGTTGTCGGAGAATAATTTGTTGATCAGCTGCTGCAAAAGTCCCTGGATGCGCGAGGGGGTGGGGTGCTCAAGGGACCGGGCGGCCGCCTCCACCACATCGGCCAGCATCACCAGGGCGGTCTCCCGGGTCTGGGGTTTGGGGCCCGGGTACCGGAAGTTGTCAATATTAATGGCCTCATCTTTTTTCTGTTTTTTGGCTTTTTCATAAAAATAGGCGATCAAGGTGGTGCCGTGGTGCTGCTTGATGGCATCGATGATTTCCCGGCCCAGTTTTTTCTCGCGCGCCAGCTCTACGCCGTTTTTGACATGGGAGATCAGAATCAGGCAGGACATGGACGGGGCCAGTTTGTTGTGGATGTTTTTGCCGTTCTTCTGGTTTTCTATAAAATAAAGGGGGTTTTTGAGTTTGCCGATATCGTGGTAGTAGCCGCAAACCTTGGCAAGCACCGGGTTGGCCCCGATTTCTGCGGCTGCCGCCTCCACCATGGAGCCCACGATCACGGAATGGTGGTAAGTGCCCGGCGCTTCCAGCATCAGGCGCCGAAGCAGCGGCTTGTCCAGGTTGGCCAGTTCCAGAAGCGTGCTGTTGGTGGTGTAACCAAAGGCCATTTCCATCATCGGGGCCACGCCCGCGGTAATCATCCCGGCGATCATGCCGCCGGCAAAGGCAAAGATCCAGTCCCAGATCAGCTTGAATCCGGAGAATTCAGCCATGTAGATACTGACCACGGTGGCAAGCAGCATATTTAATACCCCGAGTTTGACACCGACCCGGATAAAACTCTTGTGCTCCTTGCAGTCCTGGCTCCAGTAGGCGCCCATGATGCTGTTTAAGAGAAAATAGAGGCAGAAACCGTAGCTGTTTTCAAAGGCCATGGCGGTTAAAAGCCCCATGACAATGGCAAAGGGGAAGGCTATGGTAAATCCCAGGAACTGGCAGATGCTCATGGCCCCGGCCGCAATCGGGATGGCATAATAGATGGATGCCGCTGAAATGGCAAACGGGGCTTCCGGCGCAAGCATCTGGGAGAGGGATATGGAAAGCTGCAGAATCAAAAGCCCCATCACGATTACAAAGCTGATGAAAAAAAGATTCTTGTTCTGATACTGAAGCAGCTCCCGCTGATATTTGAGATGGATAAAATAGGTGATCGTCAAGAGGGTCAAAATGATGAGCGCGGTACCCATGCCTTTTTTCAGAAGCTCCTGCCTGCCCACCTGATCCTTCAGGGCTTTGAGTTTGAGCATGTGCATCGGGGTCACGCGCTCGCCTTCCCGCAGGATCATTTCCCCTTTTTTGATTTTGTAGAGGATCGGTTTGACGAGCTCTTCCGCCTGCGCGCGACGTTTCCGGGTTTCGCTGCGGTTGAGGGTGATGTTTGGTTCGATGAGCCGCTGGGTGAAATCAACGGTAAGGTTTAATAGCGAATAATCCAGACCTTTAAGCAGGGGTTCGCCCACAATCCGGACCATGGTCTTGGATTGATCCAGTCCGTAAAATTGTTTGAGGTTTTGGACCGTGGTTTCCTGCTCCGTGTCCACGGTTTTTAAGATAATGCCCTTATCGCCCTCCCTTAACAAAAGATCCTTGTTGGCCACCACGCCGTTATCTAAAATCCGGGAGAGGATCTCTATGATCAGCCCGGAAATCTCGGTTGAGAACTGTTCCCGCTGCAGAATGCGATAGGCCCCGTTGTTTACGGCAATACCCAGGGTTTTTTCAAACTCGGGCTTAAGCTCCCAGATCCGGTCGTGCAGGGCATCGATTTGAACGGGCGAGTCGGTGTCTGCGGCCGTTTCATTGGCTTCGTAGACGCCGCGGATTAAAGCGAATGCCTGTTTGACCTGCCGGGCCAGATTATCGCCAAGCGAGCGGTCATAATCATAGACCGTTAATATCGATTCTTTGGCCTGCTCGCGTTTTGTCCGGGTGGCGGCTTCATCTTCGACCAGGAAGTCATGCGGCGCTTTGATGTTCTTATCCGCCACATCGCCGGGCTCATAGGAGGGGTGGTAGATGATCAGCTTGGGGTACAGGATCAGGGTGGCAATCACGGTGACCGCCAGCAAAAGGGCGATCAGGGGGCCGGTATCCGTGATAAAGCGGTTTTTCAATGAAATATCCGTGCGCTTGACTGCCATACACCCTCAACCCTAATCTTCGGCGGTTTTTTGCTCATAGGCGTTGATGATCTTCTGGACCAGTTTGTGCCGCACCACGTCCTGCTTGGAGAAAAAGATAAAGCGGATGCCGTCAATGTCAGAGAGGAGCTCTTTGGCCTCGATCAGCCCGGAGGCCCGGTTTTTGGGCAGGTCGCTCTGGGTGATATCCCCGGTGATCACAGCCTTGGAGTTAAACCCGATGCGGGTGAGAAACATTTTCATTTGTTCCGTGGTCGAGTTCTGCGCCTCATCCAGGATAATGAATGAATCGTTTAAGGTGCGGCCCCGCATGAACGCAAGCGGCGCCACTTCAATGATGCCCTGGTGCATCAGGTTCGAGGCTTTTTCAAAACTCATCATGTCATGCAGCGCATCATAGAGGGGGCGCAGATAGGGATTCACCTTTTCCGCCAGGTCGCCGGGCAAAAACCCCAACGCCTCGCCCGCCTCCACCGCCGGCCGGGTTAAGATAATCCGGTCCACTTTTTTTTTGGTGAGCGCGGCCACGGCCATGGCCATGGCCAGGTAGGTTTTGCCGGTGCCGGCCGGGCCGATGCCGAATACAATATCAAAGTTGCGGATGGCTTCTATATAGGATTTCTGCACCGGGCTTTTCGGCGTGACCGTCCGCTTTTTGGACGTCACATACACCGCATCCATGAAAATATCTTTGAGATTGATGCTGTGATCCCGGGAAAGCATGTTGGCCGCATAGTCCACGTCATTGGGGTATAAGGGGTAGCCCTCCTTGATCAGCCCGTAGAGCTGGTTGAGAATGTTTGTCGCTAAATCCACGGCAATGGAGTCGCCCCGGATAAACACGGCATTGCCCCTGGCCTGTATGGCGACCTCTGCGGCCTCCGCCACCCGTTGGAGGTTGCTGTTATGCTCGCCGAAAAGTTCTCTGGCCAGTTGATTGTCAGAGAACGTGAGTTCGGTTTTGATGTCTTCTTTGTAACTGCTCATATTTGGGTATTAGGTTTTGGGTTTTGGGTATTAGATGTTGGGTATTGGGCATTAGCGCCTCAATTTGTTTTTTTTAAAAATTTAACATTAATTTTTATACGCAATGAATACAAGAGTTTTCTTGACCAGAATTTTCTTGACCGCCGGCCGCGGAATCAGTAATTAACAGCTTGATAAATATTTAAATCTTGACCAATAGGAATTAACCTGGGCTAAGGGCCAAAACCCAATACCCAACACCTAATACCTAACACCTAACACCTGGAAACTATTTATGAATCCGTTTGACATGGTGATCGCGGTGATTCTGGGCTACAGCCTGATCGTCGGGATTTTCAAAGGGTTTATCAAAGAGGCGGCCTCGATTATCGGGGTGGTCGGCGGCTTTTATGCGGCCTATGCCGGCCATGAACTGCTGGGCCCGGTGGTGGCCGGCTGGGTTGAAACACCGGCTTATCGGGATATCATCGCTTTTATCCTTATATTTCTTGGTTTCTGCCTGATCGTGAATTTACTTGGCTTTCTGTTGCGCCTGCTTATCAAGCTTGTGCTTCTGGGGGCGGTGGATCGCTTCTTTGGCGGAGTTTTGGGGGTGTTAAAGGGCGCGCTGGTGGCATCCTTATTATATGTGCTGTTAGTCGCTTTTCTGCCCATCGGGGGCAAGCAGATGGTGGCCGAATCGCAGCTGGCCCGGCCGGTCAATGCGGTTTCAAAAATGATTGTCCATGTTGTCCCGAAGGAAAAGCGCCGGGCCTTCATGCGCAATATGGAAGAACTGAAAAAAGAGTGGTCAGGGGAGAAGGAGCCTGAAAGTCCGAATTAAATTGATCGTACTCAGTCCCGCGAAAGCAGGGCGGTACGCGTACGAGCACGAATCAAAAGAACAAGTAGGGCGGATAAGCGATAGCGCATCCGCCAAATACTGAATCCTTTATGCATTTGATGCCTGGGTTTGTGCATAGGCGGTATAATACTGGCTGATAAACCGCCGGTGGCTGTCAAAGGCGATTTCCGGTAAATCCGGATAGGTAAACCAGTCTGCGGCATCCGCGTCATCACCGGCGATCAGCTCGCCCTCATAGGATGTAACCAGAAAGCCCACCATCAATACCGTATCATACTGCTGGCTGTTATTGGTGGTCACGCCCAGAAGGCGATCGATTTTCCCTGTCAGCCCGGTTTCTTCATGGAGTTCGCGTAAGCCGGCCTCTTCGGGGGTTTCCTGGAGTTCCATGAATCCGCCGGGCAGGCACCAGTAGCCTTTTTTCGGGGCCACGCTGCGCTTGACCAGCAGCAGCCGGTCCGCATCATCGATGGTGACGATACAGGCCGCGGGCACCGGATTCTCATAAATCGGGATGTCGCAGTTTTGGCAGAAAAGCCGCGCATGGCCGTCTACAGTTTTTTCCGTCAGGGGATGGCCGCAGAAATGGCAGAAGCGCTTCTTTTGCATCAGTCCTCAAAATCCCCTTCAGGCCCCCGGTCGCGTTCAATGGCAGCGGCCCGCTCGGCAATCTTGTCCGCTGTCCATTCCGCCGGGTCTTCCAGCTGCTCGGCCTTTATCCCGGCGTCAAAGGAGCCGGCCTCAAGTATGGCCTCAATCGCCAGGGGCGCGGTGTTGCTGCTGTTTAAGACATTGGCGATCAGGTTGTAGGCAAAGTCCTCAACCGCTTTGACCATCCGCTGCCGGACGCTTCTGGCCTGGGCCAGAAGGCTGTTTTCAAACGGGAGATTGAGTTTTTTGTAGTCGCCTTTTTTAAGCCCCTGGGCCTGGGCATATTCGCTCATTTTCGCCCACATCTCCTCGGTCACGCCATCATCCTTTAGCTTGATGAAGTCTCCCGTCTCATCGAGCCGGGCGTTGCCATAGTCGTTGACCTTGAGGCCCCAGGATATCATCTGAAGGGCGGTGGCCACATTGGCTTTTGTGGTGCGCGTCTGCCCGGCGATTTTTTTGAGCCGCTGGCTGCTGTTGCCGGAGGTGCCGTGCTGGGCGCCGGAAACGTTGTATTTTTCGATGGCTTTGTGGATTTCTGCGGTCAGGTCCACCTGAATGCCGTCCTCACCCGCTTCAATGCCGTGGGTGGTGCCGTTGTTTAAGGCAATCCAGTCCGGAAAGATGCCGTGTGCGTTTAACCCCTGGATGAGGAAAAGGGCCTCTTCCGGCGTTGAAATGCCGGATTTTCCCTTGATTTCCCCGATTTCGGTCTCATAGCCCGCCCAATCCGGCACATAGGGGTTTAAATCGAGGCTGGCCAAAAGGTTTTCATCATCCGGCAGATGGGATGCGTCAATGGCCACGGACGTCATACCCGCATCAAATATGGAGGGGATTTCGGTTTTGGCGGTCTCAATGTCTTCCTTTTTTTTTATGCCGTAATGGTCGGCATGCACGGCCACCGGTACGGTGATATTTAATTCATTGCAGATGGCATCCACCTGCCGGGCGATGTTCCAATAGCTGACCGCGCAGTAGGCATTGGTGCCGCCTTCGGATTTGGCGATCTCGATGATAATGGCCGCATTGGCCCGCTGGGCGGCCTTTAATGCGCCGCGGATCACGAAATAATTCCGGCCGTTTGCCGCCATCGCAATGGCCTTTCCTTTTCGCAGCATGGCCCGGTCGATAAATTTGCCGCTTACGATAAGCGCCCGGGAGTTGGGGAAAAGTTTGACGATATTGGGAGGGCGGCCAATTTCTAAGGCTTTTTCAAACTGTTTGAATGCTGTCTGCCGGCGTTCGACCATGAGATGTCTCCTTCGTCACTTATCGATTGCCATTATTCCGATGATGCCG
The DNA here is from genome assembly GCA_034520365.1 of Desulfobacterales bacterium. Taxonomy (NCBI): domain Bacteria; kingdom Pseudomonadati; phylum Thermodesulfobacteriota; class Desulfobacteria; order Desulfobacterales; species Desulfobacterales bacterium. The sequence continues at coordinate 197,025 of JAXHNP010000007.1, read as the reverse complement.
TATCCGCTCGAATTTTCTCCAGGATGTCAAGGATGCTGTCGCGGTATTTTTCCGGGGCTGTGATCTCGCCCCAGCCTTTCTGAAATTGATACAATCCGTCATAGGCCGTATCATGAAAAGAATGAATCCGATGGGGGATATCCTGATCGGTTAAAATGGAGCCCATCAATTGGCCTTCAATGGCGTTTTCAATGGGGGCGATATGGATGTATTCAAAGTTTTCGGGATTTTTCGTCTCGGGCATTAAAACTGTCCTTTTTAAATGGAATTAAAAATGAAATATAAACCTAAATTGAGCGAGTTTAAAAATACCCCCATGCTTCCGATAATGTCAAGCCTATTGCCAAGAGATCAATTTTTCGGTTAGATGGAGAGATCATGTTTTGTTTAAAAGAGTATGTTTGGCATGGAATATGCTTTTGTAATGCCGTAACATCTGAAGTTTTGTTAGCGGCCACTTAAGTTAGATTATCAGAACAGGCTTGATGTAAAAGTTTGGTCAGGATATCATCCAAACTCTGTAAAAAAAACAAACAGCAATATCTTATTAAAAGGTTATATAATTTTAAAAAATGATTTCAGATATAGCGGAATATATTTCCCCTGATCAATTCCCGATGGAACCGGTATTACTGGATAACCTTTCAGTCAAATTCATGAAGGAATCCAAGTTCATGCCGCTAAGGCTGGAAAATGGGACGTTAAGTATTGTCATGGCTGAGCCCGATGATTTCTCTATTCCGGATACCCTGAAATATACCTATGATGTGGACGTTAAGGTCTTTCAGGGCAACGAGGCGGATATTTTGGATTTCGTGGAACGATTGTATGGCGCCGGCGCCCAGAGCCTTGAAATGATCATCGAAGAAGCGGGAAAAGATACATATGAGCTGACGGACAATCTTGAAACGGATGTTAATTATTTAAAAGATCTTGCGTCTGAAGCCCCGATTATACGTCTTGTCAACCGATTGATTTTAAAAGCAATCGAGCTTCGTGCCAGTGATATTCATTTTGAACCGTTTGAAACTGTTTTTAAAGTTCGGTTTCGAATTGATGGTGTGCTTCAGGATATTGAGTCGCCTCCGAACCGCCTTCAGGCAGCTATTATATCCCGTATAAAAATTATGGCCAATTTGGATATTGCGGAACGGCGTTTGCCTCAGGACGGCCGTATTAAACTGAAGGTCACCAACCGGGAAATTGATTTTCGGATTTCAACGATTCCCACCCTGTTCGGAGAAAGTCTTGTCATGAGGGTTCTGGATCGGGAAATGTTAATTTTGGATTTGGAAAAAATTGGTTTCCCGGAGCATATGCTTTCCCGATTTCTCGATGTCATACATCAGCCCTATGGCATGATTCTGGTGACAGGTCCGACCGGAAGCGGCAAAACCTCAACGCTTTATACAGCGCTGGCAAAAATCAACACTTCAGAAAAGAAAATTATCACACTTGAAGATCCGATTGAGTATTATCTGACAGGTGTCAATCAGATTCAGGTCAAGCCCAAAATTGGGATGACGTTTGCCAATGGCTTGCGATCTATTGTCCGGCAGGACCCGGATGTGATCCTCGTGGGTGAGATCCGTGACAAGGAAACGGCCGAGATTTCTGTTCAGTCCGCCTTAACCGGGCATTTAATTTTCAGCACCTTGCATACAAATGATTCGATAGGGGCGATTAACCGGCTTTTGGATATGGGGGTAGAAGGATTCCTGTTAAGCTCTACACTCCTTGGCGTACTTGCGCAGCGACTGGTAAGGGTGATATGCCCGCACTGTAAAACACCTGTTCAACCGGATTACCGGTTGTTGAATGCCATTGGCGCCACTGAGGAAGAAATTTCAAATATTGTGTTATATAGCGGCGCGGGTTGCGAAACATGCCGCTACAGCGGATTTTTGGGGAGAACTGCCATTTTTGAATATCTTCCGGTAGATGCCGATTTCCGTCAAGCAATCAACCGGGGCGCCGATGCCGAGAATTTAAAAGAGGTGGCCGGTTCGAAAGGAATGAGATCGCTGCGGGAAAACGGCTGGGATAAGGTAAAAGAGGGGATTACCACCATTTCAGAAATATTACGAGTTACCCTGGAAAAGTAATATGATAAAATATTATTATAAAGCGGTTGATGACTCCGGGCAACTCGTGAAAGGAAATCTTGAGGCGGAGGAAGAAAAGGCTGTTGCCGCCCGTTTACATGCCTCTGGCTACATTCCCGTGCAAATCAAGCCCCATGGTTTTTTGCAACGGGGATGGCGCCTGGATTTTTCCGGGAAACTGCTGCCTGATTTTAAGAACGTTTCGTCAAAGGATATACTTTTTTTTACCCAGGATCTCAGGGCGTTGCTGGAAGCGGGGCTGCCTGTGGATCGGGCTCTCATCATGTTGCATGATACCGCCGAGAATGAAAAATTAAAGGATATCATTCAAGGGGTTATCAAATCGGTTCAAGGCGGCAACGCTTTGTCTGAGGCCATGTCAAAGTATCCCAAAGCGTTTTCTTCGCTATACATCAATATGATAAAAGCCGGGGAATCCGGCGGCATTTTACCCGAAGTACTGGGTCGGCTCGGCGATTTTTTGGAAAATATTCAAAAGGTTAAAGATTATGTCAACTCTGCCCTGATTTATCCCGTGTTTCTTCTGCTGGTGGGCGGAGTTTCCATTATTATCATGCTTACCTTTGTTATCCCCAAGTTTTCAGTCATTTTTGCGGACATGGGCCAGGCCATTCCCTTATCCACCCGGGTGTTGCTGGGGTTAAGCGATTTTGTCCGCTCTTATTGGTGGGTCTTTACAGCGATGGCCGGGCTGGGGATTTTTTTAGGCCGGCAATATGCGAACACGGATAAGGGGCGCTTGCAAATTGATGATTTGAAAATTCGCCTGCCAATCTGGGGGGATTTGATAAAATCCGTGGAGATGGCCCGTTTTTCCAGAACCCTTGGCACACTGATACGAAGCGGTGTCCCCATCCTGCAGGGGTTGAACCTGGTTCGGGTTATTATTACCAACCGGGTTGTTGCTGATTCCGTGGAAAAGGTGCACGATCGGGTCAAAGAAGGAGAGAATTTGACTGTCCCCTTAAATCAGTCGGGGGTTTTCCCCACGCTGGCTATTCAGATGATTTCCGTGGGAGAAGAAACAGGGAACCTTGAAGCGATGCTTCTGCGGGTAGCCCAGTACTATGAAGACCGGGTAGAAAATAAGATCAAGCGCTTGATCAGTTTATTGGAGCCGGTGTTGATATTAAGCATGGGGCTGGTGATCGGGTTTATTGTCATCTCCATGTTAATGGCTGTGTTTAGTATTAATGAGGTGGGATTTTGATCGATACGGATAATTTCCCAATAGTGGCAAGAATTCTCAATAATGGTGAGGATCGGTGGTAATGAAAAGAAACAAAGGCTTTACGCTTATCGAATTGTTGATCGTTATGATTATACTCGGCCTTTTGGCGGCGCTGGTGGGGCCGAGAATGTTTGGCAAGATCGGAACATCAAAGCAAAAGGCAGCACGTGCGCAGATATCAATGTTTGAAACCGCATTGGAAACCTATCGGCTGGATGTGGGGGCTTTTCCCACTGAAGCGCAGGGGCTTGAGGCTTTGCGAAGACAACCGGCCGGCACAGAAAATTGGGATGGCCCGTACCTGCCCAAGGAGATCCCCAAGGATCCATGGGGACATAACTATATATATCGATATCCGAGTGAAAACAGCGATTTTGAAATCATCTCTTATGGAGCGGACGGGCAACCCGGCGGAAAAGAGGAAAATGCCGATATCGTGAACTGGAAAAATCCTGAATAATGAAAAATGGATTCACGCTGGTTGAATTATTGGTGGTGCTGCTCATCATCTCTATTGCCTCAGCCTGGGTAATCCCGCGGTTTGTCCGCCCACTCGGCGGCTTGGAAGTGAAATCTGCGGCCAGGCACGTGCTCTCCAGTCTGAGGTATGCCAGAAATCTATCGGTTTCCCAAAAATCCGTCATTCTCGCTCATTTCGATTTGGCCGGGCATCGGTTGATAATTGTTGCAGAGGAAGCGCAAAATCCAGGAGCCCCGGGTTTGCGTCGCACCGATTTTTTGCTCCAGAATAAAAATAGATATCGAATGCTTGAAAACTATGATTTTTCGGAGGATGTCGAAATCAAGAATGCCGGAGCTTACCAGCCGAGAAATGAGACAGATTTTTTTCAGATCCGGTTTTTCCCTTCAGGCCGCAGTACCGGCGGCGGGGTGGTTTTTGCCGGTCAATCAAAAACACGATACCGGGTGAATATCGATTTTATAACTGGCATGGCCAGTTTATCCCAGGTGGATTAGGGGCGCATGCGGGTGGCTGCCGTGGATAGTGAAACAAAAGATCACTCCGGGATGCGAAAAGGGGCCATTGATTGGGTAAACCAGAAGGGGTTTACCCTGCTTGAAACCCTGGTGGCATTTATGGTGTTGTCCATTGTTCTGGTTGTGATCCTGCAGGTGTTTTCAGGCGGCATCAGATCGCGCCATAAATCCGACCGATATCTTAACGCCACATTTCATGCCAGGGCAAAGATGGAAGAGTTGATGGCAACCCGCACGAGGCCTGGTTCTTACAGCGGCGCTTTTGATAATGGCTACCAATGGCAGGCCGAGATAGGAGTGATTGATAATCCCGACGATTCTGCATCGGATATGGAAACCGTCCGTATGTCGATATCGGTTAAGGTGAGTTGGCGGGCAAACGGTCGACGCATCGGCATTGAACTCCATTCGTTGAAACTTGTTCCTGAGCAAAGTTGAACCTAAATTCAGGTTGAAGCATGCTTATCCCGAAAAACAGAATCCCCCGCAAGACATCGTTTCGCCTTACGATTCGAAATGACCGGGGGTTTACATTGATAGAGGTGTTGATTTCCATAACCCTGATCGGGGTCATCATGGTCATTATTTTCGGGGGACTGCGTATCGGCATAAGAGCCTGGGAAAGCGGCGAGAAAAATATTGAGGCCAGTCAGCATCAGCAAATCGTGCTGGATTTGATGCGTCGACAGCTGGCTTCGATGCGGGCCAGAGCCTTTGAAACTCCCGATGAACGGGAAATTTTTTTCAGCGGCAAGCCGGCGAGCATGGCCTTTATTTCCGGATACTCGCTGGTGCCGGGTCATCCCTACGGGGATGTATATGTGCGGTATTGGGTTGAATCCGAAGGGGATCAATATGTGTTAAAAATATATGAAAACAATACATTATTTGAGGGTTTCGCATCTTCTTCCGGTAGAAATCCGGGTGAAAGTAATACCTATGAGTTAACCGATGTTCAGAATTTGGGTTTTTCCTATCTGGTCGAGGAAGAATCGGAAAGTTACTGGACAGATAATTGGCAGCCGGATGAGCCTAAAATTCCGTTGGCCATTCGTTGTGTATTCCAAAAAAATACCGGGATGCCTCCCGTTGAGATTTTTGTTGCAACGCACGAATCGCCCGCCGACTAAGGCTAAGTGAGCCAACAATCATTCTTGCAATATGAAGTCATCTTTATGCGGATTTACCAGATTCAAAACAATAGCGGCATGGCTTTATTGATTGTGCTGTGGGTTCTTGTCTTATTATCCGTCATGGCCGCTGAATTCAGTTACACCATGCGCAACCAAGTCCGGGTGGTGAACAATTTTAAGGAAGGCGCACAGGCTTATTATATGGCGGTTGGCGGCATCAATCAGGCCATTTTTAGCATTCTGCGCACTGAATCCCGGCCGCCGGGCGATCCTAAAGCCGAAGCCCTGCAGACCGGCGGCGCGACCTTAACCGGTCAATGGCGCACGAATTCAATTATCGGTCCCATTCCTTTTGGTGAGCAGGGGGCTATCAGGGTGCATATTCAGAACGAGGGCGGCAAGATTGATATCAATCAGGCGGATGAAAAGCTTCTAAATATCATGCTGGAACCCTTCAATCTGGATGAAAGCCGAAAGGCGATTATCGTCGGCTCCATTCAGGATTGGCGGGATGAAAACAGCCTGCATCGCGCAAACGGTGCGGAGGACGACTATTACCAGTCACTTGCAGAGCCATATGAATGCCGGGATGGTGATTTTGAATCAAAGCAGGAGCTGCTCCTTGTCCGGGGAATATCGTCGGCTCTCTATTATGGCGGATTGCAGGATTTTGTTACGGTGATTTCAGAGGATCAGCAAAGAGATTCGGGTCTCGGCGGATTGTTGTCAAGATTTAGCAATACCGGCCAGAGCGGTGGTCGCTCTGGCAAATTAAATATCAATGCAGTACCGACCCGACTGCTCAGTGCTTTGCCGGATATCCAGGCAGAGACGGTGGAAATCATCGATTCGCACAGAAAAAAACATAATTTTAATTCGTTATCTGAGTTGCAGCCGTTGCTAAGCGACGGACAATTTCAAGTTATCCGCAGGTACTTAACCGCCGACCCATTGCCTTATTATCGAATTTGGGTTACGGGGTATACACAAAACAACACGCAGGAAACCGTTGAAGCGCTGGTGAAAATCCAGGGGGCCGGCGACCAGAAACCGTATCGCATTCTTGAATGGAAAGATTCGGTGCAGGAATAAGGGGGCCATTGGGCAAGTTACGGGTTTACAAGATAAGGGATTTCTGAGAATGGTAATCGGCGTTGATGCGCGTCCTCTGAGCTACCGGTTGACCGGTATCGGCTATTATTTAATGCATCTGCTGGAAATGCTTCAAAAGGTGGATCGGGCCAACACCTATGTCCTGATATCCAACAAAAGCATTCCATTCGAGCTGAATAACCGGAATTGGCAAAAGGTAGAAGGGCATATGGGCGTACGGCTGTTAAGCACCCTTTGGATGCAGACATTCGGGCCATACTTTGCCGGACGGCACCAGCTGGATTTGTTCTGGGGGCCCAGGCATCACCTGCCGGTCTTTTTGCCGGAGAAAATTAAGACAGTGGTGACGATTCATGACCTTGTTCACAAAAGATGTCCGGAAACCATGGCCCTTGAGAATTTTTTGGTGGAACGGCTCCTTATGAAGCGTGCCCTTGAAAAAGCGGATGCCATCATAGCTGTATCTCGATCCACGGCCGCCGATATTCGTTATTTTTATCGACTGCCGGGCCGCAAGATAAGCACGATTTATCCGGGCGTGCCGACATTTGCCTTACAGGAGCAGTCATGTGGGGCAAAACAAACGGATCGATCACTGCCCCAAAAATATTTTCTTTTTGTGGGTACGCTTGAACCGAGAAAGAATTTGCTGACCGTTTTAAAGGCATTTGAAAAGCTGGAGCCGGAAAAAAATGATATTAACCTGGTCATTGCCGGCAATATCGGGTGGCACGCCAAAGACTGGTTATCCGGATTGATGCAGAGTAGTGCAAAAGAGCGGGTTTTTTTGACCGGCTATGTTTCGCGGCAGGTGCTCAAGCATCTGTATGAAAATGCCTTTTGTTTAGTTTTTCCTTCAATTTACGAAGGGTTTGGGATGCCCGTGCTCGAAGCGATGGCCGCTAAAGTGCCGGTTATTACGGCCAATTTTTCGGCGATGGCTGAAGTCGCTGGAGATGCGGCGCTGCTGGTCAATCCGGAAAGCGCCCCGGACATTGCGGGGGCCATGCAAAAGCTGTTGAGACAGCAAGATTTGAGAAATGATCTTCTGAGAAATGCGGAGAGTCGATTGATAAAGTTTTCGTGGGAGACAGCTGCTAAAAAGACCGTCAATCTGTTTGAGCAGGTATGTCGAAATTGAAAGTCCTCCAGATTTATAAGGATTACTATCCCCCCACCCAGGGTGGTATTGAACGCCATGTTAATCGGCTGGCCAACGGACTCCAGAAAAGAGGCATAGAGGTTGTGGTGCTGGTTTCCAACACAAAGCCGATGTATGAGGATGTCAATATCGAGGGTATCCGGGTCGTCAAGGCGCCGCAGTTATTGCGTATCTCTTCAGCCCCGATCAACATGAGGATGGCTTCGCTGTTTTACCGACTCGGGTGTGACGCTGATATACTCCATTTCCATCTGCCAAATCCCACCGCAGATATGGCTTATTTGTTTTCCAGACTTTCCAGGCCCAAAATTATCGCCACCTATCACAGCGATGTCGTGCGGCAGCAATTTTTAAACAGACTCTATGCACCTTTTTTTAGACACTTTTTGGACAAGGCGGCTGCGATTCTCGCAACCTCTCCGAATTATGTGAAATCTTCTAAATTTTTGTGCGGTTATAAAGAGAAGTGTCACGTGGTACCATTAGGCATCAATATTGCAAGGTTTAACGCTTGCTGTGACGATGGGAGAATCGGCAGCATTCGCCAGGACTATGGACCGGAGATTGTCTTATTTATTGGAAAATTTAGATATTATAAAGGATTGGATGTACTCATCCGGGCTATGCGAAAAACCGGGGGAAAGCTCCTGCTGATCGGTTCCGGCCCTTATGAACCCCAGTTAAAGAAATTAACAGCCGATATGGGGATGAGTGGGCGCGTGTTTTTTCTGGGGGAACGCGGGGATGAGGAGGTCAACGCCTTTCTGAAAGCCTGCGATATTTTTGTCCTTCCGTCAATTTACCGGAGCGAGGCGTTCGGTCTGGCCCAGCTGGAGGCTATGGCTTGCGGCAGGCCGGTGATCAGCACAGAGCTTGCGACCGGCACTTCATACGTGAACAAGCACAATTCAACCGGTATCGTTGTGCCGCCGGGAGATACGGACATGCTTGCGCATTCCATCAACACGTTGATGAAAGACCCATGCCTCAGGGAAAAGTACGGCACAGCCGGGATGTGCAGAGTGCAAGATTATTTTAATGAGGAGCAGATGATTGACAATGTTTTAGAAATATACCGTCGGGTCTCGGATTTCCGGGAGACAGCCGGGCCGGCGCCTATGCCTTCATTTCACCGCCAATCCGTATATAAGGATTGAACATGTTTAATCCTTTCAGCATAGGGGTTTCATTGGAACCCGGGCGCGTATCTGCAGTATTGCTCAAAGAGGGCCTTTTCGGGGTGAAGCCGATTGATTGTAAAAGTCGGGAGGTTCCGGAAAACTATGGCCCCAGGGAAACTGTCGGCATTATAAATGGCCTGCTCCAGGAGATGGTTGATCGAAACAAGGTTCGGTATGCTTCTGTCTGTCTGGGGTTGCCCGAGGACATGGTGACATTCCGGTTTATTGAAATGCCCAGTGCGGTAAAAGAAAATTTAAAAGGGGCGCTTGGTTATGAGTTGGATAAATACGTCCCTTTTCTGCCGGAAGCGGTTTATTATGATTGTCAGATTGTTGATGAAGACAAGGAAAAGGCAATCATTAAGGTGCTGCTCTTGGTTGTTAAGAAAAGTCTTCTGGCGCCGTTTTTGGAGGTCGGCATAGGAGAGAGCGTCAGTCTGTCCCGGATTGAGATAGCAGCAGCGGCAGTTGGCTCTTTCCTGTTTCACAGGGGGGGGCGCGGAAAGACAGGGGCCCTATGTGTGTTGACTGTATCAGGCAGTCACGTGGTTTTTAGCGCTGTTGAAAAGGGCCGGCTGAAACATATGGTCAAAATTGGCACGTCGGCTCCGGTGTCTGCCAAAAAGGCTGTTCAGGCTGGTCTCGGGGAGATGGGCACCGTCGACGGGCCATTCGATAAGTGTTATTATCCGTTCTCGGAGCTGCCGGCGACTGCTGAAAGGCTGCTTGCCGATATTAATTTGTCGGCGGCCCCCATTGATCTGAATGCTATCAGTCTGCCTGATGCGCAATATATCACCGCCTATGGCCTTGGCGTCGATGCTTTCGGAACAGCCCCCAATGAGATCAATCTGCTGCCGGATGCACTCAAGAAAAAGAGCGGCAGAACCGGATTTTATATCATGATCGGCTTGGCGGGCATGCTGGTGATATGCGCCATGTTTTATGGGGGCAGCCTTTTTTACCAAAAAAAATCGGCCATGGATGAATTGGAGGCAAAAGCCGGAAGGCTCAGGCAGAAAATCGAAGCCGCCGGTCAGATTCAAAAGAAATATGATCGGATCGCATCAGATTTGCGTTTTCTAAATGATTTTTCCGGAAGGGCCCCGTTGATCGAAATATTGACCGAACTGAGTGATATAATTCCCCGGGATTCATGGATACATGAATTTAATTGTTCCGAAAGTGAAATTAAAATTCAAGGCTCCTCGGATTCGGCTTCAAAGCTGATCTCCTTGCTGGAGGGGTCTGTCCTGTTTGACAATGCCAGTTTCTTATCAACCATCCGCAAAATCGGAAAAGGCAAGGAACGGTTTCACATCGGGGTTGAAATTGAATCAGAGTGAATTTGAAGACGATACGAGCAGACCAATAGATGGATAAACGAAAACGAAATTTACTGGTATTCGGCGCAATATTGCTGGTATTCGGCGCAATATATCGTTTTTATCCGCTGGTGGGCGATCTCTGGCCCGGTGGCACTGACCTGGAAGCACAACAGAACCAGATATTGCAATATAACAAGCAGCTGCAGAAAATAAATGCGATGAAATCGCGGCTGAGCACCTTGGAAAAAAAGCTGAGCGAACTGGAATCTCAGCTTTTCACAGGTAAAACCCCTTCACTGGCAGCCGTTTCGATTCAGAAAATATTAAGGGAAATTTCCGAAAAAAACGGGGCGCAGATCGAGTCCGTTGAAGTGCTATCGGTCAACACGTTCGAAAATGTTCCTTATGTCGAAATTCCGGTCCGGTTTGTCATATTGGCCGAGATTGATCAGTTAAGGCATATTCTGTATGGTATTGAGGGACATTCCCGGTATATGGTGGTTAAAGACGCACAGGTAAAGCCAAGGAAAGTTAAAGGCAGCGATGACGGGGTTTATGCGAGGCTGACCGTTACCGGACTCATGAAGGAAAATGGGTAGCTAATTTAAATGGTTATAAGGATTCGCCATAAGATTTGGTTGATTAATGGGCTGTTGATCATCGGTATTATCATGGTATGCACTGAAATCCATGCGGTTTGGCAGTCAGGCACGGGGCTGCCGGTTGAAGCTCAGAGCCCGGAAGCAAAAGGGGAAAAGGCGGAGGCGACTGATGCGGATCCTGTTGCTGAAAAAGTCAGGGTTAAACAGAAAGAGCGCATTAAGGCCGCAAAAGCCTACAGTACGATAGCTGAAAAAAATTTATTTTCGCCGGATCGTCAGGGCCCGGTAATCGACCCGGCAGAAGAGCGCCGTAAGGAATCCAGGCCGGAAAAGAAAAGCCCTCGTAAACTGGTAAAGATTGATCTCTATGGGGTTATTTTCACTGATCAGTACCAGGCCGTCTTGATCAACAACCCCTTTGCCGATGATGCGGATAGGCCTTATAAGTGGCTGAAAAAAGGCGATACCATCGGCCCGCCGGATGAGGCCAATCGGGTCAGAATCGAGGCAATTCATGAGGATTTTGTTGTTGTATCCATACAATCAGAATCCCATGAATTGCATCTTTATAAAAAGGATAAAGATGTGGAGGTCAGCGTGTCTGGCAAAGGTGGCGGTGAAGCAAAAGATTCAGATAACGCCGAAAACGGACAGCAGCAAGAGCAAGAGGTTGAAATCAGCGAAGATGGAAAATATAAAATAATCGACACCCCACTTGGCAAAATCAAGCGAAGGATAAGATAACCGATGGCATTGAAAAGCGACGCAAAAAGACGACTTCCGATTATTTTTATTGCAATGGTGTTCGCTTTGATGAGTGGTTGCGCCACCCAAAGCGGGCCACAAAAGAGGGATTTCCAGATAGAAGTGGGCGGAGACGCTGAGGAAGTCTCCTCTCAGGATCGGGACCTGGCTCCGGGCAAAGGGGAGGAGACTGTATCGACAGTTCAAAGTGATGCTTTGGTCTCCGCCCCTGACCCATCTGAGCCCCCTTTAGGGGGCGGCGAGCCGAGGCGGCAGCAATCAAGCCCGGATGGCGAAACGTCCGCTGAATCTCGTATTAAAGCATCCGCGGAAGATGAAAAATCCAATTCGGATGCGCCGGTCCATTTTTCTCAACGGCAGCAATCGGGTGAAAAAAAATTCCTGTTAAACTTTGAAGAGGCTGAATTGATTGAGGTGGTCCGCCATTTTTCACAGATTCTGGAGATTAATTACATTCTGGATGCACCGGTGAAAGGAAAGGTTACGATACACAGCGCCGGCAAATTAGACCGGTCTGAATTGTGGCCGGTTTTCTATCAATTATTGGAGATCAATGGATTAACAGCGGTAAAACGCGGCGAATATTTTCATATCGTATCCGCAGAAGACCTCACCCGCCTGCCCCTTTTTTCGAATGTGGGGCGCGACCTGGATGCCGAAAAAACCAGGGGCGGGGTGATTGTTCAAATTATCCCGTTAAACAGCATCAAATCTGATGAAATATTGAAATTATTGAAGCCTTTTACCAGCAAGGCGGGTGAGATCCTTGCCCAATCGGAAACCAATACTTTGATTGTTGTCGATTACCGTGACAACATTGAAAAGATTTTGCGCCTGGTTAATGCCTTTGATGTCGATTTTTTCGAGCAAATCGATTATGCGTTTTATCCCCTCGACCATATGGACGCCAAGGAGATGGCGGATGTGCTGGAAAAGATTTTTCAGTCGCCAATTAATAAAAATAAATCCTCAAATACAATGTTTATCCCCATCCAACGGTTGAACAGCATTCTGTTGATAAGTCCGGCCGAAGACACCTTTCAATCCGTTGAACAGTTTATTGAACAGCTTGATGTCCCCAGAAAAGGCATGTCGTCCCAGATTTACGTCTATTCTGTCAAAAATGGCCAAGCCGGAGAAATTGCGGATTTGCTCAATGAAGTGTTTCGTTCTGAGAAAAGGGCCGAAGGGCCGGGCGAATCTGCCGGCATATCAGGCAATCCGTTTGCGGCGGATGCTAAGCGGGAAAAGCGGGATGCGGCGGAGACGGTAAAAGCCAAAGGTGATAGGAGTGATGCCGATGCCGATGCCGATTATAATCAATCTTCGGGCCAGGAGTCAGAAGCTCAAAAGCCCGCCCAGGAGATCGCTTACTCCAATACACTGCGCGATCATGTCAAGATTGTTGCGGATGAAACCCGCAATTCGCTGATTATTGAAGCGATTCCCCCGGATTATGCACTGATTTCAGAGCTTTTGAAAAAAATTGATGTCCTGCCCAGGCAGGTTTTAATCAAAATGACCATTGCTGAGGTAAATCTTGATGACAAAACCGAAATGGGGGTGGAGTGGTCTTACGTGAAGGGAGAGGGAGGAACTCCCGGCACCAGTCTGCTGAGTGCCTCGGCCGGAGCCAATGGCTTTAAGTATACGATCGGCGAGATCGATCGGTGGACTTCGGCCCTGTCAGCTTTGGCTTCAAAAAATATGGTAAATATTCTCTCATCCCCCACCATTCTTGCATCCAACAGCCAGAATGCCCAAATTGACATTTCAACCGAGGTGCCTGTGGCCAGCTCCGAGTTTGAATACACATCAGGGGATAACCCTGTGGTATCGACCAATATAGAGTATCGGGATACAGGCGTGATGCTTTCCGTGACCCCTCATATCAATGAAGTCGGCCTGGTTACGATGGATATTGAGCAGGAAGTCAGTGAACTGGCAGAGAATGTGAGTGTGGGCGGGCAAACCTTTCCCTCTTTTTTTAAGCGCCGGGCCCGGACGACGCTTTCTGTGAAAAGCGGCCAGACTATCGTTATCGGCGGATTGATTAAAGAGACGCAAACCGACAGCAGATCAGGCACACCATGGTTTGTCGATATCCCAATATTAAAATATATTTTCGGAAAGTCTACGGATTCGGTCTCCAAGACCGAGCTGATTATTTTCATCTCGCCACAGGTCATTACGAGTCTGGCGGATGTGGATGCGGTAACCAGTGAATTCAAAAAACAAATGAAGGGCATCCTGGATTCGGAGCCATAAAACCGTCGGGAATTGATAATTGACCGATACCTTCGGCTGTCTGACGGCAAAAGAGGATGACTTGAAGAAATTTAGAATGCGCCGTGAAATTTTACCGTCACCTGATTTTTAGTCTCATTATGATCCTGGCGCTTCCAGCGGCCTCAGCGGCTGGTCCGGCCATGTCAGGAAAGACGGCCATTGTTGTTTCACGGCAGATTCGCCCGTTTATTGAGGTTTTGGAAGGCATCCGCAGCGTCTTTAAAGATATCCCGGGGGCTGCTGCGGAAACTTATTTTCTGGATCAAATGGATGAGGCGCGCCAGGATCAGGCGCTGGCGAAATTTGGTGACGGCGGCTACCGCATTTTTCTGGCAATCGGACCGGAAGCCGCGGAATTGCTTTGGAACCGTCTGCCCGCTGCGGATGGGGGGAAAATATATTCCGTCGTGCGCAATCCGGAAAAAAATATTTCAGCACTGGATCGCGAACAGTGCGGCGTGCCTTTGAATATCCCTCCCGCCGAGCAAGTCCGGCGAATCCATCAGGGTTTGCCCGGTATTGAGCGTATCGGCATAATTTACGATCCGGCTCATAATGAAGCTTTTTATGAAGCGGCGCAAGCCGCGGCCGCTTCATTGGGAATTTTAATTAAGCCTTTGCGAGTCAATTCCCGCCAGAGTATTTCCGAGATACTTCGGGCCCACCTGGATTCGATTGATTGCCTATGGATGATCCCGGACCAGACGGTGATTTCTGAAACCATTATCCACTATGTGATTAAAACCTGCCTTGTGCAGGGGAAATCTGTTATAGGTTATAATAAATTTTTTTATGAAAGCGGGGCCTGCCTGTCATTTGTTTTTGATTTTCATCAGATCGGCCGGCAAACTGGTGCCATGGTGGCGGATCTATATCAGGGGAAGCCTTGCGGCAGGCAAACCCCGGCATATGAGGTGTGGTTGAATAAGCGGGTATGCAAGCGGTTGGAAACAGAGCTGCCTGAAAACCCCCCTCCGATGATTAAGGTGCAGCCATGAAAAGCTTGGGTATACATGCCCGGCTGGTTATTGCCGCCGTCATGGTTTTGTGTATCACGGCATTTTTGCTGGGGTTTATCGGGGTAAAAATTTTTCAGGATTTTGCCTTTGACCGATTTCATGGGCGAATGGATTTTTTGGCCCGGTATCTGGCGATGAACTCAGAATTGGGGATACTTATTGATGAGCCGGATATGCTTGAAGATCTGGCCGGCAATTTGATTGCTGAACAGGACGTGGCCGAAGTAACCATCAGCAGCAGCCGTTCGGGGATTCTCGCAAAAAAGGCCAAGCAGATCAAGGGGCCACTGCATGATATTGAAAAGCCTGTACGCTTAAAAACCAATCCGGAATATAATCGGCTTTTCGAGATCAGCGATACATCTGAGGCTGAAAAGAATATCGGATCAGTAAAAATTATTTACAGTACATCCGGGATTAAACAGATTCTGGAAGACATCCAGACGCTTTTTTTCTGGGTCGCCGCAGGCCTGGCCTTGATCTGTGTGATTCTTTTTTACTATATTTCCCGATCCATCGTGGCGCCTTTAAAGAACCTCTCCGATGCCGCACAGCGGGTAAGTTGCGGAGAGCTGCATATCCGGCTCCGGCCTGGCAGTGTACCGGAGACCCGGGAAGTGGGCGTTGCATTTAATTCCATGCTCGATTCCATTGAAAAAAACCGCCAGGCGATTGAAAATGCGCATATGAAGATGGCCCGGCAGCAGATACTGGCGGAAATGGGGAAGTTTTCCATGATGGTGGCCCATGAAGTCAAAAATCCCCTGGGCATTATGAAAAGCACTCTGGATGTGCTCAAGCGGCGCATTCCGTCCGCTGAAAACAATGATAATCTGGTGGGCTATATTGAGGAGGAAATAACCCAGCTAAACAAGCTGATTGAAGATTTTTTGACATTCGCCCAGCCGGCGGTTCCGAGCTTTAAGGAGGTAGAGGCCAACCAGATGCTCGGGGAGCTTATTGAACGGCTGGAGACTCAGCACGGTTTACTTGAATTCGACACCCACATTCCTGAGGAACCTTGCGAAATCTATGCAGATAAGGGATTATGCGATAGAGCGCTTTTTAATATCTTAATCAATGCGGTCTCGGCCAATAAGGAAAAAGGCATTATCACGATAATCGCCGAATGCCTGCCGGATAAGTGGCGGGCAGTTATCGCTGATCAAGGACCGGGAATTGCCGAGGCGGATATGGAAAAGATTTTTGAGCCCTTTTATTCCACCCGCTCCAAGGGCAGCGGTCTGGGCCTGACATTCGCGACTCAAGTCGTAAAAGCCCATGGCGGAGTTGTTTACGCAGACAATTACATCAAGGGCGGGGCAGTTTTTACTGTTGAGATACCCCGAAATAAATCCGAGAATCCAATCCTATAAATAATTCGGAGCTTGGACGCATAAACCATGGCTTATATTCTGGTGGTTGAAGACGAAAAAAAAATGCGGCATCTGCTGAGCATCATGCTCACTGAAAGCGGATATCAGGTGGATCAGGCAGCTGACGGGGAGGCGGCGCTGGAAATGATCCGGGAAAAGGCCTATGATATCGTTATTACTGATATTAAAATGCCCTCCATGGATGGTATGACTTTGTTTCGAACTGTTCGGGAACTCAATATTCAATGTTCCTTTATTTTCATCACCGCTTTTGCCACTGTGGATTCGGCGGTGGAGGCCATGCGGGAGGGGGCGGTCGATTATATAACCAAACCCTTTGAAGAAGAACGGCTCCTGCTGACGGTTGAGCGTGCCCTGGGAATTTCCCGGATTATGGCCGAAAACCGGGAATTGAAAGAGGAGCTGCAGGAGAAGGCGGGTCCTGATGAAATTATCTATAATTCACAACCCATGGCCCAGCTCATGGAGATCGCCGGGCAAGTGGCCAAAAGGGATACGGCCGCACTGGTAAGGGGGGAGTCCGGAACCGGCAAGGAGCTTGTCGCAAGGTATATCCATAAAGTCAGTCCCCGAAGCGCACAGCGGTTTGTACCGGTCAACTGCGCGGCCATTACCCCCTCCCTGGTCGAGTCGGAGTTGTTCGGCTATGAAAAAGGGGCCTTTACCGGCGCGGATAAGCGTACCAAGGGAAAGTTTGAGTATGCCTCCGGGGGGACCCTGTTTCTGGATGAGATCGGGGATATGCCGATGGAGGCCCAGAGCAAACTTTTGCGCACCCTTGAAGAAAAACGGATTCAGCGTGTGGGCGGCAACGCGGAGATACCTGTGGATGTGCGCATCATATGCGCGACGAATCAAAACCTGGAAGATCTTGTTGAAAAGAGGCTTTTTCGC
Organism: Desulfobacterales bacterium; assembly: GCA_034520365.1. Lineage (NCBI taxonomy): Bacteria > Pseudomonadati > Thermodesulfobacteriota > Desulfobacteria > Desulfobacterales > Desulfobacterales bacterium. The sequence goes on along the minus strand of JAXHNP010000007.1, from coordinate 179,786 downwards.
CGGGATTTGTTTTACCGCATTAATGTGTTTCCAATTGATGTCCCGCCTCTGCGCAAGCGCACGGAGGATGTGAGCGCGATTGCTGAATACGTTTTAAAGCGTACCGGCGAGGGACGGGATATTCAATTAACTGAAGGCGCAAAACGGGTTCTCTGCCGCTATTCCTGGCCGGGCAATGTCCGGGAGCTGGTCAACGCCATGGAGCGCGCCGTCATATTGTGCCGGAAAGAGGGGGTGGTTACAGCGGAAACATTATCTTTTTTGCAGGTCGATAACGTTTGCGGTGATGGTAGCTTTGCCCTGCCGCCGGAAGGCCTCTCGATAGAAGAACTAGAGGCCAATCTCGTCAGGCAGGCGCTTGAAATCACACAGAACAATCAGTCCTCGGCAGCCAAGCTTCTTGGATTGACAAGGGCTAAATTCAGGGTGTTAATGAAGCAGGCGGGCATTAAATAAATATTCAAGTTAAGCCAGAAATGTTCATGAATCGACGATTTGAAAGGGTTTTGGTTGTTTGCCTGGGTGTCTGGATCGCTTGGTTGGCGGGGCTTGTTCCACCCATCGCCCCGAAGGCGCTATCGGCTGAGACATCAAATCAGGTAGCCGATGACACCATGCTGATGTTTGTCGGCCTGGACCTGGAGGTTTTGACGATTGCCTCCCGAAGGGAGGAAAGCGCCTCCCAGGCGCCGGCTGTTGCAGATGTCATTACAAGGGATCAGATAGAAAAATCAGGTTATTCGACATTGGCTGAGTTGTTAGGGATGACGCCGGGGTTTTATATGGCGCCCAAGGAGTGGGGAAGCCAGCCATACCTGCGCGGTTTGCCGAATTCTGCGCTTTTTTTGTATGATACGGTCCCCATGCATTCCAATATTCGAAAATCGGTTCATCCTTTGGATCACGAACTCTCTCTGGCGCCTGTAAAGCGAATCGAAATAATTCGGGGGCCTGGTTCCGTGTTGTGGGGCCCGGACGCATATGGCGGCATCGTCAATATTGTGCCCATGACCGGGAAAGATATAGATAAGGCTGAAACCGGCGTTTTATATAATTCCCATGGGGATCAGGCAGGTGGTTATTTGAATGCCGGTCATAACAGCGGGCCGTGGGATATGTTTTTCTCTGTTTCCGGCCGGTACGGCAAGGAAGATGATCGCCATTTTGATATCGTGAGGTTCTGGGGGGACGGAGAAAATCCGGTTTCGCCGGAGGCGCGCTTCGGAAGGCGCCGCCCGGATGAAGCCAAATATCTGGATATGTCAGGCCGCTTGGCTTACGGGGACCAATTCGCCCTGACGGCTCGTTTTTCCGATTTTGAAAAGCCTTATACTATTGAGGCCCGGAATGCCGGTGTTTGGTCAGAGTCCAGGAGTACGCCGTTTAGTTTTGTCAAGGCGGAAAGCAAGACAGATTTGGATGCGCACTCAGCCATCCGTTTGATGGGGTATTACAGTACGGTTCACTCGGACTACGAAGTTATTGATAAATCCTATTCCCCGGATGAATACGCCTATTACACAGAAGTGATTTATGATCGCCGGCTGTTTTCCGGTCAAGGGCTTTTGACCGGGGGGGTGGCATACAGAGACCGGCGGGTGGAGGACGCACCGGTCTGGGATAGCTATTTGCCTGAGTATTTGGGGCCGGAAAACCAAACATTTCTTCCAAGTGTCCGGCAAATCGATTATGACAACAGCTTGCGCTCTGTTTTCGGACAATATTCTCATAAAATCGGTAAAATTGATTTGTTTTTGGGCGGCCGCTACGACGATCACGAGGCTTACGCAGACAACTTCAGTTTCAACACCGGCATGGTCTGGCCTTTTCATCAGGACTGGCAGCTGAAACTACTTTACGGCACTGCCTATCGCACCCCTTTTGCCAAGCAGTTGATCGAGGATGAAACCCCGCCGCTGGAGGAGATCGATACGTTCAATGCCCAGTTGAGCTGGCAGCCGAGCCGGCGGGCGACCATCAATTTATGCGGATTCGTTAGCCGCATCTCCGACCACATCATGCAGGATCCATATGCCGGTCTTTCCGATCCCAACCATCAAACCATTAATGGCGTGGAAATAGGGAGCGAGGTAAGATTGCGGGAAAATTTAACCCTGTCTGGAAATATAACGATGCTAAACAACAGCGGCCCCTCGGAAAGGTATCATTTCCTGGCTTATTCTTTCATACGGCCGGATGGAACGGTTGAGGAAGTGTTCGAGGATGTCACTTATCCTTTTGATGTGGGGCCTGAGATATACGCCGATTTTATGATTCAGTGGCAACCCACAGACAAGCTGAGTTTTTTTGGCCGGCTGGCGTATGCGGACGCCTGTAGTTTAGTTTTCCCAAGGGGTGAATCGCAAGTGGCGGGTGAAGATCAATGGTTGGTGGATATGAATGCTTCGTATAGTGATATTGCCGCCAGTGATATGGATCTGAGTATTACGCTTAAAAATATGCTGGACCGGGATGAAAGCCTGCCGGGAACATATGAAATGATTCGCGCTGCGCCTATATCTGTAGAGGTGCTGCTTCGCAAGCACTGGCGTTAATACCTTTGGAGATTTGCCGGGGTTATTTCGCCTGATGGTTATATGTAACCAGGGGTGACTAAATTTGACCAACTTCAGCCGTGTGTTTTATGGGCAGGGGCGTCCGAGCCAATAATTCATGGAAAAAGAAGTGGCGGCAAGGCCTTCACTTTGGTATCTATTTTGCATGTTTAAATACCCAAAACCTGTTTTAATGTTTCCGGTTGTCATTGGTTATTGATGAGCAGGAAAGCAAGCAACCTATTTGAGATATAAGTTTTGAAATGAAGACGTATCAACGCAATAAATTGAGGTACCGGTTATTCACTGCCATAGCTGTGCTCAGCCTTTGTTGTTTTTCCGTTGGCTCGGCTGAGGCTGATTATTCGGCTATGGAAAAACAGCTGGTGGAGTTGATTAATCAGGCCCGCCGCAATCCTGTAATGATGGCGGAAATGATTGATATTGATATAAAGGCGGAGCCGGCTTTTTCCCAAGAGCGAAGAGCGATTTTAAACCATGGGGTGCGGTCCCTTTCTGTTAATCGCAAGTTGCAAAACGCCGCCTTCAGCCATGTCTCGGATATGCTGATGCGTAACTATTATGCCCAAACCTCCAGGGATGGCCAAAGGCCTGAGGACCGTATCCGGGCTGAAGGGTACCTGCCCATTGCCAGTGGAGAAAGTATCGGCATGGTATCATTTAACAATTTTATGAGTGAAGAGCAGGCTGTTTGGGAAATATTCAAGAATATGCTGCGGGATGAGTTGTCTTCCAGGCCGGCGGAACCCTGGCATATTCTCGGTTCGCAATTTTCGGAGATTGGGGTCGCTGTTCAAAGCGGAAGCATGAATTTTGAAGGCACACCGGTTAATGTGTATATTGCCGCATGCGATTTCGGAGCCAGTCAAGAAGGCAGCTACGCAGCTGAGAGAAAACTGTTGCAGCTGATCAATACGGTCCGGGCCAATCCGGATTTCATGTTGTGGGCGCTCGGCATCGATCATGATACGGCATTTAAGGCCCTTGGGGTTAATGGCTGGGTTCTTGGTGAGGGGCTGCCCCCCCTGTCGGCAAATGAAAAGCTCTTTGATTTCGCGGAAAGGCGGGTAGATGTTGACCGGAAAAATCGGCCGGAGGGGACAAACCTGCTTTTTTTAACTGATGTCCGGCAGGTATTGGAAGAAAAATATGATTATGATGCGATTACGGCCGCCGAGCTTTTGGTGTCAGGGTCGCCTGACAAAGCAGGAAAATCGCTCGATGCCTGGGAAGGGGCATTTATGGCTTTTCTTCGGATGCTGCAATCCGGTCTGAATGCTTCCGGAAAAGGGTTTGAGGCGATTTTCAACCCGGATTTTACCGAAATCGGGATTGCATACAGGGAGCCGCCCCCATCGGGAAATAATCTTGCACCGGAAGGGGTCGGCGGGATGCTTCTGTGTACCCTGGCAAATCCTGCTGATGCCAAGAGGCATATAGTTGGTCGTGTTTCAAGGGAGAGGGCGGAAAACCCGCCTGAAAGCGAGGCCCGGGTGGAGCCATCTGAGTCATACTCGCCAAACGGGCTTTTGGTTGCCGTTTACAGGGATGCCGCCCGGCAGGACAACGGGAATATCCCTTATGCTGCTGCGTTTACAGATCCGACAGGGGGCTACTGTCTTCGGCTGCCGAATTGGGATAATAATACAGGCCCTTACCGGCTATCCGTAAGCCGCATGAACCCTGGAACAGGTGTTGAGCCGCTTTATACGGAAGTTTTTGCATTTAATGAAAATAAGAATTTATTTAAAAATCTTCGCTTGCAGGACAAAGGAGAATAGATGCGGCATTTTTATTTGACGGGGGCGGTTGTGTTGGTTACAATGTGTTTATTTAGCAGTGGATGCACCTTGTTCACTAACGAAAAATTGTCAGCAAGGGATAACAAACCTGAATTTGAGCTTAACATCACCAACCCCGATAGTTTAGAATTACCGCCGCAATTATATGATCAGTTTAAGGCGTATTGGAAATTGCGGTATACGGATGAGTTCAAAGCCGCGTACGCGATGGAGACCCCGGATTTCAGGGACAAAGTCAGCTTTGAAAAATACAGGCTCTACATTGAACGAACCTCCGAGCAGCAGCTTCTGGAGTTGGAGCTTGTGCGGATGGAGCAACGCGAGTCTGACCTGGCGGAACAAGTGATTGATATAGAGGGAAAATTTTACCTTAAGAAAAAAACCTCCGAGAAACGGATTCAGACCCATTTGCCGGATCGCTGGGTGCGAATCGATGGCAAATGGTTCCATGTGGCGCGGAATAAGCTTATTTTCCCGGATTTAGGGTTTTAATTGATAAAATATAGTTACGTTTTTTGTTGGAACAAATATTGCATAAGTTAAAATGCCAATGTCAAAAAAACACAGAAGTTCATGAAAGGAGGTGGCGAAAGCAATTTCGGTTAATTGATTCAGTATTGATTCAGTAAGGTTTAATAGCCTAAAAGGAAAAATGTTTGAACACGTAATGGCAAAACCAAAAATTTAGGAGGATGAAATGAAAAAACTAACAAAAATTCTTGTACTGTGCGTTCTGGCCACTTTTGTCGCCGGCTCCGCAATGGCAGTGACGCTGTCTGATGACAATACCGGTGATTATTTGATTTTCCCGGCATATATCGCAGACGGGCCGTTTGAAACCCCCATTCAGGTGATAAATACCAGCGACACCCACTCTGTCGTGGCCAAGGTTGTTTTTCGGGGCTCTGCCTTCAGCATTGAGCTCCTGGACTTCTTTATCTACCTCTCTCCCAATGATGTCTGGACCGGAAAGCTCGTCTTTCAGGGAGGCAAAACCTATGTCCAAAGTGATGATGACAGCATTGCCACTGGGTGGAACGTGGATCTGGAAGAGCCGATCTGGGGCGATGAGCAAGCGCTGAACCGGGCGTTAGTCGAAAAAGACTGTGAATATGAACAGTATGGCTACATTGAGGTATTTGAAGCCTGGAACGGAGAGCTTCCAAAAGATATCGATAATACTGTAGATAAAGATGAAATCTATGATGCGTATGACGCTGCTTCGACAGCGGAGATCGCCCAAAGGGATCTGATTAATAGTCTTTATGGCAGTTTCGAAATTAATCTGCCCTTGCAGGGCCTGAGTGCTTCTGAAAATGCGGTTTCCTTTAAAGATGTTTTTATCAATAATAAGCTTGACTTCTCAGAAACCTCTTTGGCCGACGCTTTGGCTACAAACGCAGATATTGAACAATTGTTAAATAAAGTGCAGGCCTTTATGCCCTATTATCAGGATCCGGATGAGGAGGGAGTCACTGCGCATATGTTTACATTCCCGACAAAACGAATCAATCCTAATAGCAGTTGTAATGCAGCGACGACCACGCAAGGTACGGGGCCGTTTTGGATGAACAATGGCCTGGCGGATCAGGAGGACCCTTACTGTGTTGAATACGGCCTGACCTATTACGATCTGAAGGAAAATTCGCCCGGTAAGGATCAGGACCTCTTCTCTCCGGTCTCTGAGAAGCAAAAATCGGAATTCTGCGACGAATTAAACATCAACCTGAGCTATGACCTGGATGATGAATATGAAGCAGGCTGGGTCCGATATGAATTCGAGGGTTTTGCAACGCCTTATAGCGAGGTGTGCACCATGACCGGCGCGCCGGTGATTCCTTTGGTGATGAATTTCGGCCCCAAAGGGATGTCCCTTTATGATGCGGCTTATGAGTTCGGAACTTGCTTAGGTGATTAATATAGCTACTAACCACTATAGATAGCAAAAAAGCCCCTAAGAGCTGTATAAAAACGCTCTTAGGGGCTTAAATTAGAATCATAGCCGGAATTAGCTATGATTTATTGTTTAAAGAATTTTTAATTTTAACGATGAAAAATAAAATCAACTCAGTATGGCCAATCCACCTTCTGTCAGCAGTTATCGTTTTTGTCTTACTCGCCCAAAGCGTTTTTGCTGCTGCACCGGAGTCTACATATGTGCCCGTTTATAACGACGGTTGGGTCGTGAATTACAAAGATGATGGTGGTGACAACACCAGCAAAATTTTTTACGGGTTTCATGACTTGTTTAATCCATACGATCCGATCGTTTATTACGGAGATGAAAACAAAACCCCTGTGCCGCCAACATCGGAAGACCTGTACTGGGGTCTCTCTTCAAAGGCGACCACCTGGGAATACGGTTATCCGGCCCTGGATCACGCGTATTTTAAAATGTACGTGCCGCCGGGAACAAACTATTTCAAATTTATAGCTAATTTCGAACAGGGCCGGGAGGTCGGGCTGGCGATTCGATTCCGGTCGCCGCTTAAAGAAGACTACTCCAGTGTCAAGGCATTTGACAGTTACGACTGGCAAAGTACGCCCTCGTCTCTATCCGGATTTGAAGAAAATGACGTTCTGTTGAAAAATGGGGATAACACCCTTTTGATGGGCGGGAGTTTTTTCCCTGCGATTTCAGAAGGTGGCTGGATATACTTCCGGATTTTGAATTGTGAGGGTACAGCTACAATTCCGATGTTTAATAAAACTTTTTATGTCAATACAGCTTCTTATATGGACTGGTTCAACAACGCAAATTTTGATGAAAACGGCAACCCCGAGGGCGGTTATGTGCCGACCGATGATTTTCTGGAGGAAAATGACCTGGACAATTCCGGCAGGATTGACATGCCGGATGTTGTTTTAAAGCTCAAGGACCTTGACGGTGACGGTGCAAGCAACCCAGATGTCAAACAGATGCTTGATATTCTGTCAGGACAGTAGATAGATAGCCGGGGTGTTTGGGCTCTCTGGTGGATTGCATTAACATTTGATTGCGTTTTGTTCACCGGCGGCGGAACTTGGACGCTGTAATCACACCCCACATGCTTACCGCTTAAGGCCGTTTTGGCCTGGGCGGTATAAAAAGCGGCACAGCCGCTTTTTTTTATATCTATACTGCGGATTGATCATATTCATGCGAAACGCTTTAAAATTGTTAATAATACCGTTTTTTTCCATCGGCAGTTATCGGCATCTGCTGAGCTCTTTTGTCGTCCGGGACATTAAGGGGCGGTTTGTCGGCTCTTACGCCGGCAACCTCTGGGTGCTGATTAATCCGCTGGCTACCATTGTTACTTACCTGTTTATTTTTTCAATCGTGCTAAGAGTTCAGGTGAGCCCCGGGGAAACCGGCACCGGCAATTTTACGATTTATTTTTTAAGCGGGTTTTTTCCCTGGTTTATGTTTGCCGAAAGTCTGTCGCGCTCGGTCGTTGTGCTGCTTGAAAACGCCAACCTGATCACCAAGGTCTTTTTTCCGGTGGAGCTTTTGCCTGTGGGGGTGGTGATTTCATCCTTTTTGATAAATGGCGTGGGGTATCTATGTTTTTTGATTGTACTGGCTTTTTTGGGATATCTCGGGGGAACCTGGTTGCATCTGCTGTTGCTGCTTTTTCTTCAGACCCTGTTTACATGGGGACTGGCCAACCTGTTATCCGGGCTGTGCGTATTTATCCGGGACATGAAAGAAATTCTGGCCATCCTGCTGATGGTATGGTTCTATGCGTGCCCGATAGTTTATCCGGCCTCCATGCTGCCGGATGTCTTTCGCTCCGCCATGCAGTTTAACCCCATGTGGGGCTTTGTTGACCTGTACCGCGATGTGCTTTTAAAGCACCAGATGGATATGGGGCAGTTAGTATATGTAACGGCGGTTTCCCTGATTGCCTATTCGATTGGCACAACCTTTTTCATGCGGGCCAAAAATGCCTTTGGCGACGTGCTTTGACGGGATATATAGAAATGGCTGTTACGGCTGTTGTTGTCAATTATAAAACCGAGCGGCTTGTCGGCCAATTAATACGGCACCTTTACGCGTTTCCTGAAATCAGGTCCATAATTGTGGTGGATAATAGCGGCGCCATTGACCTTGCGGAGAAGCGGGCTGGCCCGAAAAACATCGAACTGATCCGCAATTCAGCCAATCTTGGATTTGCCAAAGGCGTTAACCAGGGACTCAAGCATGTAGAAACGGATTGGGTACTGGTCATTAATCCGGATGTTCGTTTGGATAATGCCTGCCTGCGCCATTTGCTGGATGCGGCAAATACATATGATGCAGTTTTGACCGGTCCCAGATTTTACTGGGATGACGATTATCTGTTTCGTCTGCCCCCTTCAACCGGTGATTTTATGGGAATGTATGGAGCGCTTAATGCGGCGTCCCATTTTGAAATCGATGCCAAACTGGCCGATTTTTATTGGCAGATTCGCCATGAGCGGTTCTGGGCGGCTACTGAGCCGTTTTTCGAGCCGTTTCTTTCCGGTGCCTGCCTGCTGGTGCAAATGCCCTGGATTCTGGCCAAGGGCGGCGTGCTTTTTGATGAACGGTTTTTTTTATATTATGAAGATACCGACCTTTGCGCCCAGGCGCTTTTAAATGATGAATCCCCGATCTGCGTGCCGGCAGCCAAAGCCATCCATTATTATAACCAGTCGCCCGCACCACCGCAGACCAAGATGGCTGCCATTAATAAATCTGGCGAACAATTTTATGAAAAATATTATTCGCACTACCGTGTGCAAACCATCCATGGTCCACCATCCCGCCCGCTTCAAATTGAAGATTTAGGGAAGCAAAAGACCCCGCCGAGGTTTGGGTTCGGCAAAGATTGCGACTGTGGTTATGCCTATTTTGAAATCGCCCTGAATTCCTTGTTTGTGCCGTTTATCCAGTGTGATTTGGCTTCAGACGATTTTTGTCTGCCTGAAACCGTATGGCAGCGGCTCGCCCCGGGAACCTATTACAGCCGGGTTAGAAACCCCCAAAAAAATCAGAATAGAATCTGGAAATGGGAAAAAGTCAACGCATAGCGGACGGCCGCTTTATCATTCGCCCTTATCAGGAGGTTGATCAACCAGGGGTGCTGGCTCTCTGGCGCGAAGTGTTTGGTCAGGAAATGCCGGCCTCCCTGTGGCATTGGAAATACACGGCCAATCCATACGGCCGCCGCATTATGCTCTGTGTCCAGGATACCGGTGAAATTGTGGCATATTTCGGCGGGATTCCCTATTCGGCCAACTGCAATGGCCGGCGGGTTGAGATCGTTCAACTAATGGACATCATGTCGCATCCGCAATACAGGGGGGGCGGTTTTTTTGTCCAAACGGCCCAGGCGTTTACTGAAAATTGTATGGGAATTGAGAAATATGCTTTTTGTTATGGATTGCCGGGGAAGCAGCATTTTGATATCGGGGAAAAATACCTTCAATACAGGCGCTTGCCAGAGGGGATGGCCTATGTGACTGCGTCCACGGATGATGCAGAATTTTTCTCAACCTGCAAACAGGCATCAGCCCTGACGTACAGCCAAATCGATGGGGCATTCGACAGATTGTGGGAAAAATGCCGCCCCTATTATCCAATGGCGGTGGTGCGGAATCAGCAGTTTGTTAAATGGCGTTTCTGTGAAAATTGCTTGAAGGACTATGAAATATGGGGGTATTACAACACACCGCAGACTGTTATGGAAGGCTATGCCGTGATCTGTAACGAGGGTGATCGGGCTGTTATTGTGGACTGGCTCTCAATGCCGAAGCCTGAGACTGTCAAAAGTTTTCTATCCTGCCTCAAGCAGGCATATAAAACAAAGGGGGTTAAGCATATGGTTACCTGGTTGCCGGCCCATCATGCGCTTGCCGACATATTTCTTGGCGCTGGTTTCACCAATGAACCAGAACCGTTTGGATTTATTCCCGCAGCATGCTGTTTTGCCCCGGAGATCTCCCCTGACTGGGTATTAAACAATCTTTATTATACCATGGCCGATGGCGATCTCTTCTGATAATCGCCGGATAAAAAAATCATTTTGGCATTTCGATGTTAGACATAGACGCACAGAATATATCAAAACAATACCGGCTCTATGCCAAGCCCGTGGATCGCCTAAAAGAATTGATCCTAAGGCGTCCTTTTCATAAAGCCTTTCATGCGCTGGATCGTATTTCTTTCAGCATAGATCGCGGCGAAGCTTTCGGTATAATAGGAAATAACGGGGCGGGCAAGAGCACGTTGCTTAAGATTCTGGCCGGAACCCTGCAGCCCTCGGAGGGCAGCCTTTCCATTAATGGCCGGGTAGCCGCCCTCTTAGAGTTGGGGGCGGGGTTCCATCCCGAATTTTCGGGTCGTCAGAATATTTATTTGAACGCGACCCTGCTGGGCCTGGAACACGAAGAAATCCAAGCCATTGAGGATGAAATTATCAGCTTCGCCGGTCTTGAAGAATTTATCGATCAGCCGGTCAAAACCTATTCTTCCGGGATGTATGTTCGGTTGGCTTTCTCCATTGCTACCAGCGTGGACCCCGATATTTTGATCATTGATGAGGCGTTAAGCGTCGGCGACCAGAATTTTCAGAAAAAATGTGTGGATCGCATAATGAGCTTTCGGCGGAAAAATAAAACCATTATTTTTTGCAGCCATAGCATGTATTTTGTATCTGAATTATGTGATCGTACCATGTGGTTAAATAGTGGTAAAATTCAAAGGATGGGCTTCACCGATCAAGTTGTGATTGCCTATGAAAAATGGTGCCAGCAGCAGGAGGCGCAAAAACTCGAGCATCAGCATGATGCCACCGCGCCGGTAAAGATCGATCGGGTTGAAGTCCAGAATTACAATGGGGAGATTGTTCAGAAGACAGCATGCGGTAAAGATGTTTGCGTGTCTGTGACCATTTCCAGCTCACGGCAAGTGCAGTGCCATGTGGGTATTGGATTTGAAAACCCTTCGGGAGAAGGCCTTTTTGTTGTTACCACGAAAGGGGACGGTTATCCCCCTATTTGGATCAACAGTTTTACTCAAGTAAAAATGGCTTTTCCGGATATCAAATTAGTTAACGGCACATATAAGGCGGTGGTATATCTTCTGGATGAATATGCGATGCATATTTACGACCGCAAGCTTTCGGCCGAGCTTGAAATTTATAAACGGCCGGAGGTATATGGTTGCTTTTACATGGAGCATCAGTGGGATTTAAATATATAAAGAATTGCCCGGAGGCGCATCATGTTATCTGAAGATGTGCTGGTACCATACCAGGAAACCGATCTGACCGGTAAACGGGTGCTCGTTTTGGCCCCGCATCCGGATGATGAAACACTGGGGTGTGGCGGAAGCTTGATTCGTCATGTGAAAGCCGGCGATTCGGTGAAAGTGGTTTTTTTGACTGATGGGGCAAAGGGTGATTTTTCCGGGCAAGATGAACCTGAAGCATATATGGCGGTAAGGCGGCAGGAGGCTATAGCTGCATGCAGCCGGCTTGGAATCGGAGACCGTGAATTTTGGTCTTTTGCGGACCGCTCGCTGGCAGAGACGCCCCGGGCATTGGAAAAACTCTCTTCTCTGTTTGCGGCCTGGCGCCCCGAATTGGTATATGCCCCCTCGCCGTTTGAGTTCCATCCGGACCATCGTGCCGCCGCATTTTTAGTGTTTGCGCTTAGTCTATGCTGCCGCTTTGATTTTGATATAGCTTTTTATGAAGTTAATCAGCCGCTGAAAGTCAATTGCCTGGTAGATATTACGGCTGTAGCTGAGGCAAAGTACGAAGCGATTGGCGTATATGAATCTCAGCTGCGGGAAAAAAATTTTTTGGATTTGACCCAGGGCTTAAACAGATTCCGGAGTATGACGCTTTCTGAATCTGCCGTTTATGCGGAGGCCTTTTATTTGGTCAATTCTTCTAAAATAGATCAAAATGGCCTTTTTTCCGTCTATGAACATGAGAATCAAGGGCTGTACGCTGAATGGCAGGAATACCTTCAGAACCAGCACGACAAATTTCACTTAGAGAAAAAACATACGCCGGATACAAACCCGCAGGTTAGCGTCATCATCCCCACGTATAATCGACCGAATGACTTGTATTATGCCGTGGAGAGCGTTTTGGCGCAAACTTTTCAGGACTTTGAAATTATAGTGGTAAACGATGGCGGCGAGGATGTGGCGCCGGTCATTGATGCCCTCAATACGGATGGCAAGATTCGTTGTTTGACCCATGAGCAAAGAAAAGATGTGGCCGCCGCCAGAAATACGGGCCTACGGGCGTCGCGCGGGCTTTATATCGCATACCTGGATGATGATGATATTTATTATCCGCAGCATCTGGAAATATTAGTCCATGCCCTGCAATATTCCGACTATCAATTTGCTTATACAGATGCAAACCAGGTGGTGATGAACTGGATTACAGATCGATATGTCCCCACTGAAAAGCGGGTGCGGTACAGTTATGATTTTGATCGGGATAAGTTGCTGATTAGCAATTATATCCCCACGCTAAATATTCTTCACCGCCGGGATTTGCTTGATAAAATCGGATATTTTGATGAACGCTTAGCCGTTCATGAAGATTGGGATATGTGGATTCGGGCCTCACTTGACCATGATTTTCAGCATGTGGCCAAAACCACAGCCGAATTTCGGGTAAAAAAAGGGCCCCAGCAATCCAAGTCAGAACAGAAAATCGCGTTTTCCGATACAATCAAAGTGATTCACAAGCGGTATGCGCATCTCGTGAAATCCCCGTCTGTTTCAAAGGCCCAGAAGCAGGCGCAGCAGGACTTGGATTTGGAACTCAGGGATGCTGAGAAATTTCTGATTATCAGGGATTATCAACGCCAGCATTTTTATCAATTTGCCCGGTTTCTTTGTGACGGCGGAAATGTTTTGGATGTCACCTGCGGCGATGGCAGCGGCTGTTACTTACTGACTTCGGCAGCGCGTTATGTTGTCGGCACGGATCTGGATAGTCTTTGGGTCAGCCGGGCCGGGGCTATGTATGTAAAAGACAATTTAAGATTCGTTTCAACCTTTTTGGACTCCCCGAATGACCAAGAAAAGGACTTTTATCAGCTGATTGCCTGTTTTGATTTTAATCAGTTTTGGCAGCAAAGCGGTGCGGGGGGATTAGATAAGATCCAAAACCGGCTTGATAAAAATGGTGTTTTAATCCTTTCCGTTCATCCCCCGCAATCATTCAGTCAGCGGGCCGGCCCCCACCAGGAGTTGGATTTTAACGGATGGCGGACTTTGCTGGCAGAGCGTTTTAAAAATGTGCGCGTTTGGGAGGAAAATGTTTATCCGGTATCTGTTTTATCTGCGCTTTTTGAAGATGCATCGGAAATAACGCAGAATACCTGGAATGCCGATATAAAGCGGAGTGCAGAAATTTCGGGCACCCCTTTCCAGGCAGGCTTTTTTTTGGTTATGGCATCTAATGGACCGCTTCCCCAAGAACCCGACAGCTATTTTTTGGTGGATTCATCCGCGTCGCTGTTTCAATTTTGGGAAGGTTTTATAGATCGACTTGAGGTGGCTAATGTCCAAAAAGAGTCGGAAATTGAGAAGCTATCGGCCGCGGAGGCGGATCGGAAAAATCATGTAAAAAATCTCGAAGCATTTGCGACTGACCAACAGGAACATGCGGCCAATCTTGAAAAAGAACTGACGGATCAACGTGCGCACGCCGGCAATTTGGAGAGGGAATTGGAAGATCAGCGGGCGCGTGCAAACAATTTGGAAAAGGAATTGGAAGATGGGCGCGCCTGCACAGCCAGCCTGGAAAAAGAACAAAACATTCAAAATGAAAAAATTCAGACACTGACTGCGGATCAGGCATCCAAACAAAAAACCATTGATATTTTAAACCAAAGCCTGAATGAATTCAAGGCGACCGATACTTATCAGAAAAATGAAATCGACCGGTTGACGGCAGTTGCAGAGGACAGGAGGCATCGCATCATTAGTCTGGAAGATATGGCGGCTGAGAAGGATGCGATCCTCGGTGATATAGAGACTGAATTGGCTATAATTCGACACTCATTTGCCTGGCGGCTGGTGGAGGGCTTCCGGCGCTGGGCCAATATTATTTTTCCGGATACTTCGAGGCGTCGAAAAGTTTATTTAAAATTTATTTCAGCCGGAAAGATTTATTTGGATAAAGGGGTTTTCGGGGTAATCCGGCATATCAAGCGAAAATACGGCGGGCGCAAGCGCCATCATGACTCGTTTTTCACAAAAGACGTGAATTCCCCGGATAACCAGAAAAACCAGGCCCCAAAGTCCTTGAATGCAGACCAGGAAATTTCTCCGGTTTCCTCTAAACGACTGCCTGATCAGGCGGCGGACCATGATGCTGATATGCAGATGGTGAAAGAGAAGATAGCCAATATTAAGCAGGAGTTATTAAATGAGGTGCTAAAAAATGGCTGATGTGTTGTATCGCCGGCAATAAGTGAAGGAGTTAACTGTTCAATCATGGGGTTGGAGAAACAAATTTCAGTGGTCATTGTCAATTTTAATGGCCTCCAATACTTGGAACGATGTTTGCAATCTTTAAGGGATATGGATTCGGGGCCATTTAATGTGGACATTATCATGGTTGATAACTGTTCAACAGATAATTCAATGGATTTTGTCGGATCCCGTTTTCCGGAGGTCAAAATTATTAAGAACGACCGCAATAATTTCGCTAAAGCCTTAAATTTAGGGATTCAGAAGGCTGAAGGGGATTTTGTGGCCCTGCTTAATAATGACATGACGGTTGAAAAAAATTGGCTGTTATCTGCCATGGAAATGTTCCTGCCGGATGAACATATCGGCGCCGTGCAGAGCAAAATCCGTTTTATGGAAAACGGACGAATCAACAGTGCGGGGGTGGAGGAGGTCGAAGATTTCTATTTCCGGGATATCGGGTTTGATGAAAAGGATTCGGGCCAATACGATCAAGTGCGGGAGCTTCAATATTTCTCAGGTGGCGCTGTCTTTCTCAGGATGGCGTGCATAGCCGATGTCGGCGATTTTGATGAAGATTTTATCATGTACTGTGAGGATGTAGACTATAGCATTCGATGCCGGCAAAACGGATGGAAAATTTTTTATGCCCCCAAAAGCGAAGTTCTTCATAAATACCAGGGCTCTGCCAGTTCGGCTCTCTGCGAATATTTTTGTTCCAGGAATCGGCTCTTTTGCATGGCCAAGCATATCCCGGAAAAATTGCCTGCCGGTATACGCCAATCCCATATCTTTCTAAAGGGTGAGAAGAAAAACCTTTATCGGGTAGTGCTGCAGGCAGCAAGAAAGCTGGTTATCTCGAATAAAGCGGCCATTTCTAACAGGGTGCTCGATCGCCTTAAGCAAATTGTCCAAGAGGTATATGGTCCGCTTAAGGCCTATCATTTTTTTTCCCGCTTGGAACTGCTGCTTCAATTTCGCAGCATTCGTATTGGTATCTATGATCATGCTTTTCATTTTGCCGGCGGGGGACAAAGATATGTGGCGACTATGGCTGAAATGCTTCAGGATACATTTGATATTACCTATATTGCCAATAAAGATATAAGTCTTGAAAAATACCGGGAATGGTTTGGTCTTAATTTGTCCGGCTGCCGCCTGAAAGTGTTGAAAATTCCATTTTTTGAGGCACGGGGCCGTTATTTTATTGATGAAGGCATGGTTATCAATGAAGAAACCAATCCTTTTGAGATAATCAGCAAAGAAAGCGTCGATTACGATATATTTATAAACGCCAATATGCTGGGTAAGGTGCGGCCGCTCTCCCCGTTGAGCGTCTTTGTTTGTCATTTTCCGGACCGAGACAGGGAGGCTTTTTTTCAGGTCGATAAATATGATTTTTTAATTAGCAATGGGGATTACACGGGGCTTTGGCTAAAAAAGCGATGGGGGCTGGCGCCCACGCACCGCATATACCCCCCGGTTGATATGTATAATGGCGATGTTTGCGAAACGGAAAAGGAAAAAATCATTTTATCCGTCGCCCGTTTTGAGGTGGGTGGCAGCAAAAAACAGATTGAAATGATAAATGCGTTCCTCGATTTGAAGGCGAAAAATCCGGAATTGCTGGATGGCTGGCGGCTTTGTCTGGCAGGCGGGAATTTTCCGAAAAATTCATATTATCAAGAGATAAAGAATAAAGTCCGCCAGTGCAAAGATATTGAATTGATGCCGGATGTGAGTCATCAGGTATTGAAGGATTTATACGCCCGCGCCTCGATCTTTTGGCATGCATGCGGGCTGAATGAGACCAGCCCGCATTTGATTGAGCATTTTGGAATGACCACAGTGGAGGCGATGCAAAACAAATGCGTGCCGGTGGTGTTTGATGGCGGCGGACAAAAAGAAATTATAAGGCACGGCCAAAATGGGTTTCGATTTCAAAATATTTTCCAATTACAACAGTATACGTTAGAACTTATAAAAGATGGGAAAAAGTATGAAAATATGGCTGCTGCAGCTTATACGCGTAGCCATGATTTTAATGCCAATAGTTTTGGCCAACAAATAGAATCCTTTTTTTCCGAGCTGGAATATGAATTGTGTGGAGTGGACAGTCTATAATCTCACTTCGTCGGCATTGCAGATTTCAAGTAATGAATTGCAGCTTTTGCATCGTATCTTGCTGGATGAAACGTAGGGGGGGCAATATCAAAAAATGAACTTGTGGCAAAGCAATCAAAAGGTTGGTTGATATGAAAATACTTATTACAGGCGGTGCAGGGTTTATTGGCTCTCATTTGGCAGATAAGCTAATAGAGATGGGCCACGAAGTATATGTGGTTGATGATTTAAGTTCCGGAAGCATGAAAAATATTCGTCATCACCAGGACAATCCCAATTTTCATTTCAACGCGGATACAATTTTTAATCAATCGCTGATGGAGAAGCTTATTGCTGAATGCGATCATATATATCATATGGCGGCCGCTGTAGGCGTCAAGTTAATTATGAATCGGCCTGTTGAAACCCTTGAAACCAACGTCAAGGGAACTGAAATGGTGCTTTCGATTGCCAATAAATATAAAAAAACGGTCCTGATCGCTTCAACAAGCGAGGTTTATGGCAAAATTATGGAGGATAATGGGGGATGTGCGCTTCATGAGGAGGCGGACCGGTTGATGGGCGCAACCACCAAAAGACGCTGGGCTTATGCCTGCTCAAAGGCTTTTGACGAGTTTTTGGCTTTGGCTTATTATGAAGAGAAAAAATTGCCGGTGGTGATTGCCCGTTTGTTTAATACCGTTGGCCCCCGGCAGAGCGGACAATATGGTATGGTGCTTCCCAGTTTTGTCCAAAAGGCACTGATTGGAAAGCCGATTATTATTTACGGGGACGGCCAGCAATCAAGAAGCTTTATCCATGTTTCTGATGTTGCTGAGGTGTTAATACAATTAATGAATGAAAAGAAGGCGTTGGGCAATGTGTACAATATTGGCAGCCAGAAAGAAATTACCATAGAGGCGCTTGCCCACAAAGTCAAAGAATTGACCAACAGTTCGTCCGCCATCGAGTATTTATCTTATGACCGGGCTTACGGGTCAGGCTTTGAAGACATGCAGCGCCGCCTGCCGGATATCTCTAAAATCCATGCGCTGCTGGGATTTAGACCGGAAAAAGACCTGTGTGCCATTATTAACAGCGTGATTGAATATTGTATTTAGCGGGATTATGCAGTTATTTGGGTTACATAGCATTGCTTTTGCACTCTCCTTCGGCCTGTCCGTTGTATTCACTCCCGTTATCAGGTGCTTAGCTGTGAAAGCGAATTGCGTGGCGAGTCCCCGGATGGATCGGTGGCACACGAAAAAGACGGGGCTTTTTGGCGGTGTTGCTATTTTTGTAAGCATGATGGGGGCCTGGCTTTTTTCCAGCTTTTATTTTTTTGATTTTTATTCTGTCGTTCAGCCTGTAGCCCCGATTGCATTTGCTGGAAGCGGGATTTTTTTATTAGGGCTATTCGATGATATTTTTGAGATTAATCCACAGTATAAGCTGATCGGGCAGGTGGTCATTGCTTCCGTATTGGTGCTTTTCGGGTTCCAGGTGCAATGGTTTGAATCCATGACAGCCAATCAGCTGGTGAGTGTTTTCTGGGTTGTGGGCGTTACAAACGCCTTTAATTTAATGGACAATATGGATGGTCTGGCTGCGGGCATCGCCATGATTTCTGGCTGCTTTTTCTTGCTATGGCTGATTCTTGAGCCATCCTTGGTTGCTCATAAGCAGGCACAGCAATTGTTTATTTTAACTTATCTTGGCGGCATCGCGGGTTTTTTAATCTACAATTTTCATCCGGCATCTATTTTCATGGGAGATGCGGGGAGTCTGTTTATCGGGTTTATCCTATCCAGCATGATGATTACCATTCAGCCGGGGGAAGCTTATCACAGCAGCATTTTCAATCAATTATCCGTTATTTTCATTCCCATGCTTATTTTGTTTGTGCCTATTCTGGATACAGGATTTGTTAGCTTTATGCGCAAGCTGAAGGCGCGCTCAATTTTCCAGGGCGGAACGGATCATTCTTCCCACAGGATGGTTGCCATTGGTCTGTCCGAGCCCCGTGCCGTGCTTGTGCTATACCTTTTTGCCTTTCTCTCGGGTGTGATCGCCCTTCTTATTATTCCCCTGAACATTTTTATCAGTGTTTTTATTATTGCTCTTTATCTGCTGCTGGTGTTGCTTTTCTGGGTTTATCTGGGCCATGTGGATGTCTATAAACAGAGGCAGGTTGAACAGACAGCTGAACGCTTTTCCAATCCGGGGGTCGGCGATTATGGTAAGACGCTTTTAGTTATCGTATTTGACCTGCTGTTGATTACCATGGCGTATTATGCGGCCTATCTGCTGCGGTTTGAAGGGGATATCGGTCCGGATTTTAATTTTTTTCTAAAATCCTTGCCGATCATGTTCGCCTGCCAGATTTCGGCGTTTTATCTTTTTGGTCAGTATCAGAATATATGGAAAGGCGCCCGCCTTGGTGATATGGTAATATATTTGAAAGGGGTTACGGCGGGCACTGTGGCGGCTATTCTGGTGCTGCTGTTTCTATACCGGTTTCAGTACTTTTCCCGCGCTGTGTTTGTCATTTATTGGGGAATTATGATGATACTCCTTACCTTTTCCCGCTTTTTTTTCAAATTATTGGATGAACGCGTTTCCAAAGCCAATGGTAAGGGCAAACCCATCTTGATTTATGGCGCCGGCATAGGCGGTCAGATGGCTGTAAGGGAAATCGAAAACAATAGCGCATTAGGCTTAACGATTAAGGGGTTTATTGACGACAATCCAAAGCTTAAAGGGAAAAAAATATACGGCTATCCGGTATATGGCGATATCCGGCATTTTAAGCACCTTGTCAATCATATGGGCATCCAAGAGGTGATTATTTCATTTAAGACAAACCGAAATGAACAAAAAAAAGAAATTTTGAAAATTTGTGAAGAATTGGGATGCAATCCTGAAGTCAAGCACCTTGAGATAATCATGATATAGGTTGCCATTCAAAATTTGAATTTGATATAATGAAGAATAATAAGCACTGATGTGATTTTTATGAGGTTCGCATCAATGGCGTTTACAGAAACCACAAACTTAAAAAACGTTATAAAAAAGCTATATCCAGACATAATCGATGTAGCTAAAATACATAAACGGGAGAGCCTTATATGTTTTCCAAATATCGAACTGTTTTAATATATGCGGTATTAAGCTTGATGCTGATGGTGCCGGCAGCCGTGCTGGCTGCCCCCCAGCAGTTGACAGTGGGTGCCGGCTGCGGGGAGGTAAGTGATGAATTAACGATTCCTGTGACTGTGGATGATCCGGAATCGCTGGCTGGCGCTGCTTTTACGCTGGAATATCCAAGTGACCTGGATGTCCGGGTGGATACCCAATTTTTTGAGGTTATCCAGTCCCATAAAATCAGTTCCGGCCTGATGGTTGCCGCTGCGAGTGCCAATGGCGCGTCAGCCGCCGATTCAAAAACCATAATGACCCTTAGGGTGAGTTTGGCCTCCGGGGCGGCCGACGGTTCATATCCTATTTCCATTGCGCCCTCGGAAATCAGCAATGCCAGTGCCGGCTATGATACAGCCAAGCGCATTGATCTGTTAACAAGCGGCGAAGCCTCGCCCGGGACGCTGATATCCCCTGCCGACTATGATGCCGGGGGCGCGGTTGTTGGTGGTGAAGTCACGTTCTGTGACCCCGAAAAAGACAGCGATCAGGACGGCTATAGCGATCTTGATGAATGCAGAAACGGGACTGATCCGGATGATCCGGGCGATCCGGGTGACTCAGCACATGATGGCTATGATCCCTGTACGGATGCTCAAGTGGAAAAGCAGGTGGTGAAACTTTCCCCGGATTCCGCCGAGGTGAAAGTGGAAGAGACGTTTAATATCACCGTTGATTATATTGATGATTCTCAAACCGGCGGCATTGATCTTTTGGTCCACTATGATGGATCCTTGGTGACATACGCCGACGGGACAGAAAACCCCATTCGCTTGAGCTTTGATGCGGCGAATTCGAGGGAGCTTTCTTTTGCCGCCCAACAGACCGGCAGTGCTGATTTTGAAGTGGAACGGGCTGAAACCAGCGCAACAAGCGATATCCCTTTTTGCAGTTTTGATACCACGGTGACGGTGCGGCCGGATTGCATAGACCTTGACGTAGAAGATTTCAGTGCGTCTCCAAACACGGATATTGAATCCGGTGAGCCAGTAACCATTTCCTGGGATGTCAAAAACGCCGACAGCGTCTCCATTCGCGAGGGGAAAATGGTTTCTACAACAATTGTCAGTAATGGGTCACCTAAAGGCCAGACTACGGTATATCCGTCTCAGAGCACCTATTATATATTAGAAGCCACTGCCGTAGACCAATGCGCGCCAGCCGTCGCAGAAGAGTATGTTAGTGTTACGTCAACCTGCAGTTCTCCGAATATCAGTTTTTCCGCTGAGCCGAAATCCATTTCCCAGGGTGGCAGCGCCACCCTTTCCTGGCGGATAAGCAATGCCGTGTCCGCACAGATCATCGGACTGGGGTCTGTCAGCAGCTCGGGTGGTTCAAAATCTGTGAAACCGACGCAGACAACGCGCTATACGCTGACGGCAGAGAGCAGTTGTGGCGCCACATCAAGCAAAGCGGTGACTGTTTATGTAAGCGATGGCACCTGCGGAACCCCGGAAATTTCGGATTTTTCTTCAAAGCAGGAGAAGCCCGGCCAGGTTGTTCTTTCCTGGGAAACCACCGGCGCGGACAGTGTAAATATTATTATTAACCGAACATATAAACTTGACGCGGGGTTGCCGCCTAACGGCACGATTAAACACTCAATAACTGAAAAAACAGAATATCAATTAATTGCAGTAAACAGCTGCGGGAATCGGGCCGAAAAATATATTGTCGTAGAACCGGGGGCTGGGGGCTCAAACGACAATGTGCCGGGAATTAAGGAGTTTTTGGCCAATGGAGAGAAAACGACCAACATAGTCTATGGCGAACGGGTAAAACTTTCCTGGGAAGTCAACAATGCCAATCGTGTTGAGATCGATAACGGTGTGGGTGAAGTGGACCCGGAGAGCGGTTTTGTATGGGTGACGCCGAAGGAAGAAACGACGCGTTACCGGTTGACCGCCCATAACCAGAACGGGGATGCTGTAAACGGGGTAACCATCCACCTGAGCTATCAGGAGGTACCCGGGATAAAGGAATTTTTGGCCAATGGCAAGGAAACAATAGATATAAGCTATGGCGAGCGGGTGAAGCTCTCCTGGGAGGTGAGGCGCGCCACCCGGGTCGAGATCGATAACGGCGTGGGTGAAGTGGACCCGGAAAGCGGTTTTGTCTGGGTGACGCCGACTGAGGAAACGACGCGTTATCGGTTGACCGCCTATAATCCTTATGATTCGGCGGTAAACGCGGTGACGGTTCGAATGAGCTATAAAGCGGTCCCCGGGATAAAAGATTTTTCAGCCAATAAGCAGGAGATAGATTATGGCGGGCGGGTGAAGCTTTCCTGGGAGGTGAAGCGCGCCACCCGGGTCGAGATCGATAACGGCGTGGGTGAAGTGGACCCGGAAAGCGGTTTTGTCTGGGTGACGCCGACTGAGGAAACGATGCGTTATCGGCTGACCGCCCACAATAGTTGGGGCTATGCGGTCAATGCGGTGACAATTAATGCCATCTGCAATCCACCGGGAATTACTGATTTTTCAACGGATTCACATTCTATTCGTTATGGTGAAAGCGCAACCTTATACTGGGAGGTGATCGGCGCTGAACGGGTTGAAATAGATAACGGGGTAGGTCAGGTAGATGACCCGGAAAGTGGCTCTGCAGAGGTTTCCCCTGAGCAGACCACCACTTATCTGTTGACGGCCACAAAAGCATGCGGGAGTGTTGCGGTTAATGCGGTAAAGGTTTCTGTTACCGGTTCCAAAGACAACCTGCCGCCGGAGCCCCCCGCCCTTGAGTCGCCTGGAGATAAAGAATTAAATGTTCCCGTATCGCCGGTTCTGGAAACTTCTTCGTTCAGCGATGAAGACGGGGACGATCATGTGAAAACGCGCTGGCAGATTGCTGAAGGAGAGCCCATTTTTGATGATCAGTATATGGTCTATGACGAAATTACCCATCAATACTTAACCCGTATTATTGTGCCCACGGATATGATTCTGGAGCCAAATACCGCTTATTACTGGCGGGCCATGCATTATGACGGCAGTTTATGGTCTCCTGCTTCCGAGGTGCATTCTTTTGTCACAACTGCAGAGGGACCTGAATATGAAAATGGCATCAGAATTGAAAATATAGTAAAAAATGATAGAGACATCCCGCTGGGTGTGGATTTTGTTGATGGAAGCGGCAATCCTGTCAATGAGGAAAATATTAAGGTTCTCAAATATCAGGCCGTGAATGAAGCATTGATTGGTATCAAGGCCCCGGAAGGTACTTTAGTCCAGAAGTGCGGGGTTGTTGATCCGGCGCAATATGCATCTGGTCAAGCGTCCTCATCAATGGAGTTTTTATACGGATTGATTGAATTTGCTCTGGATCTGCCGAACAGGGGGGACGAAGTCTCCATAGAGCTTCATTTTTCAGAGCCAATCCCTGAAAATGTCTCCTGGTTTACGTTTGATCCGAATAGGGGCGAATACTATGATTATCAACAATCCGTCGAGCAGGACGTGGTTTTATTCAGTGAGGACCGCATGTCGGTTACATTGAAATTTAAAGACGGGGGATACGGCGATCTGATCGATGAACCGGATGGCCGGATAATTGATCCCGGCGGATTGTCGGCCGCCGTTTCCAATGGCGGAGACAGTGGCAGCGGCGGCGGTGGCAGCAGCGGATGTTTTATTCGGGCGCTGCTTGGCCGCTAATATCTGTTAAGGTTTAGTATATTATATGAAAGGGCGTTTGCCCTCCCTTTACAAAGGGCGGGCAGCGCCTTTTTTTTGAGACTGCCGGCCATGTTAAAAAGCGGTATTAGTAAAAATTTTTTATTTGACGGCGTTTTTCTCTTTGCCCTGGGGGCAGCGGTTTTTTTTTTCTGCTCTCATATATTGAAGTTTTGGTGGCTAGCGGATGATCCGGCCATACTAAAACATGCGGTGCAATATAGTTTTTTTGAATATTTTTTTAATCCATCGGTGTGGCGGGAGCTCTCCATCTCTAATCTCACCCCATGGCTTACCCTTGCTTATGACATTGACTGGCATCTTTTCGGTTTGAAGCCGGAATCCTTTTATTTGCATCATCTCAGCTCCATTGTTCTTGGAATATTTGTTTTGTATGTGGGCTTAAGGCATTTTTTCCCCCCGTTTTTGGCTTTTCTTGCTTCTCTGCTTTTTTTATGCAGCTTGCCATTTTTTGATGTTTCGCAGCATTTGTATAAGCGCCATTATTTGGATGGACTGATATTTAGTTGCATCTCATTTATCTTTTTTGTCCATGCAATCAAAAAGGATAAAATGGAACTGGGCCTTCTGGCCGCCTTTTTTTATGCCCTTGCGCTTACCGCAAAAGAAATATATGCCCCCTTATGTTTGTTTTTTCTGATGATTCCCGAGGTTGATTTAAAACGCCGCATTCGGCATTTATTTCCTGTTGCGGCGGTGGCTATTGTTTATATTATTTGGCGCCGTTTGATGTTAGGGGAATTTTTGGGCGGATATGGACAGGCCGTTAGCCTGCCGTCTCTGCATGAATTTTTTATGTTTTTTCAAAACATATTCCTTGATTTAAATTATACTGAAGCAGCACAGTATGTTATTTTTATCGCTTTGATGTCGGCCGGCGGCGCTTGTTTTTTGAAATGTTCGTTTCAGTGGAAGCTTTTCTGGATATGCTGGGCGCTAATTGTTTTGCTGCCTGTTGCCCCTGTATTATCTTTATGTCATTCGCATTATATGTTGCTCCCCTATCTTTTTACTTCAGTTGCCGCCATCTCTGTTACCTATTGGATCACCGTTACATATGCGGACTCGAAATCGGCGCTTATGATATATGCGCTGCCCCTCATGCTTGTTATTATAAATATTGGGCTGGTTGTACCGCAGGCAGCGGCTGAAAAAAAGAATGCAATGGAGCGGATTTATGCGGAAGGGGAATTTGTGCTAAAGCGCGGCGCCCGGACAGATATTCTGCTGTCGCCGGCAATGCCCTTCTGGCATCATCACGGCCTGCTGTGGTTAAGAGAGGAAGTGCTGGGATCAGGGGCTGGCCCTGAGATTTTCGCGGATGAATGCTTTTTAAACTACAGTGCCAAGAATACACTGGGATATAATAGAAAAATTTATAAATACGATAGGGGGCTGTCTGAAGTAGCGCCTGTAAAGAGACTCAAAAAATGTGATATACGAAAAGAGGCCGATCTCTATGTAAGGTTTGCGCATAATGACAGATATAAATATTTATGGCAATTGGGCCCCTATGACGCAGGGTCATACAAGTTTTTGATCCGCAATCAAAAAACAGGCAGATTGGAAATAGTTTATCCGGTTGCTCAATCAGGCAGGTTAAAAGCCAGCTTCAATGATGAGAGCGTATATGAACTTATTGTAAAATATGCATCGAATCAAGGCTGGATGACCTATTCGGATGCGATCCCATTTAATTCCGGGAAAGAATTTAGCATTGAATGGTCAAGGTGATCACTTATAAAAGCAATAAACACTCAAATGATTTATTAACTAACTGTTTTTGTCAGAGCCAAAGGGAGTAGATATGCCGGATGCCCCGAATTTACCTGCATTAGCTGTTGTTTCTCCTTGTTATAACGAATCCGAAGTCATCAAAGACACGGTGAAGCAATTATCTGAATATCTTGATCATCTGATCAATCTTAAAATTGTATCTAAGGACAGCTTCTGTTGTTTTGTAGATGACGGCAGCAAGGATAATACCTGGGATATTATAAAGCATGAAAGCCAAACATATCAAAATGTAAGCTGTATCAAGCTTGCCGGCAATGTCGGCCAGCAAAAGGCATTAATGGCCGGGTTGTCTTATGTTGCTGATAAAATAGATTGTGCTGTTACTATTGATGCAGATCTGCAGGATGATATAAGTGTCATTGAGCAGATGGTCGGCAGTTTTAAAAATGGCTATGATATTGTTTATGGAGTAAAGGATTCGAGGCATGCAGATTCAATTTCAAAACGATATACGGCTCAAGCATATTATAAATTGTTAAAACTATGTGGTGTTAATATTATTTATAATCATGCCGATTTCAGATTGTTGAGTGCGAAAGCCATTCAAGCACTTGAAAAATATGAAGAGAGCCACGTTTTTTTGAGAGGCATTATCCCATCGCTCGGTTTTTCGAGTACGAGCATAACATATTCGATTAAAGAGCGAGCTGGCGGAAGGTCCAAATATAACTTAAAAAGAATGCTGGCATTGGCATGGGATGGGATTACCTCTTTTAGTGTCACCCCCTTGCGTTTTGTTATGCTTATCGGCTTATTCATTGCCATTCTGTCAACAGGGGTCGGTATATGGATTGTTTCTCTGACAATTTTTGCTGAAGATATGATTGTCCCTGGCTGGGCCTCTACGCTGCTGCCAATATTTTTTTTAGGCGGGATTCAAATTCTGGCCATTGGTATCATCGGGGAATATCTGGGCAAGATATACCTTGAGGTAAAAAAACGCCCGCGTTTTATTGTGGAGGAGATTGTTGATAGAGAGAAAGAAACCTGAAGAGTTTGATCAATTTGCCGACACGTATAATGATTTACTGGAAAAGCAGCTTTCTGTTTTAAATCGCGATATCGGTTATTTTGCTGAATATAAGATCGCAAAGGTTTTTTCCAAAACCGAGGCTTTCCCCCGAAAAATACTGGATTTCGGGTGTGGTACGGGGCGCAGCATTCCCTACTTAAAAAAATATTTTCCTGACTCAAAGATTAGCGGCTGTGATGTATCTGTAAAAAGTTTGCGCGCCGCTTCGAAAAATTTTCCTTATGCGGATTTTTATTTGGTTTCGGAATTGGCACTTCAAAAAAACCAGCCGAAATTCGACCTTGTATTGGCCGCTGGGATTCTGCATCATATCCCGATCAATGAGAGGCACCAAACGCTAAAAAAAATAGCCAGCTTAATGGATTTCAATGCAGATTTATTTATTTTTGAGCAGAATCCGTTGAATCCGGTTACAAAATATTTCGTAAATACGTGCCCGTTTGACGAAAACGCCAGCCTGTTAAAACGAAAAGACGCGCTTGATGGTATCGAACAATCAGGTATGGAGGTAAAGAGTTCAGGTTATACGCTTTTTTTTCCTGGTTTTTTAAAACCGTTGCGCCGGTTTGAGCCTTATTTAGAGTGGCTGCCGTTGGGCGGTCAATATTACATTCACGCCGTTAATAAGCCCTTGAGGGCGTAACTGGTTTTGAAATAAAGATTTCTTTATTTTATATAGCCCAGTTCTTTTAACTGGTTTAAAGTTTTTTCATCCAAATTTTCAATATTTACGTCTCCCCCTGTGCCGGCCCTCTCGTTTTGATCTTGATATCTTTTCAATTTTTGCAGGTAATAGCCGGCTATCAGCGGCCGCTCATTGAAGCAGTTGTTTTGCTCGGCCGGATCTTTCTGTAAATCGAACAATTCGTTGCCGTCCGGGGCTATAATCAATTTATAATTCAAATCTCTGATGCCGATCTGCCCGGTTCTTGCCAATGTTTCAAGGTAAATATGGTCCATATGGCCCTTTGCCGATTCCTCAAACAATGTCGGCAGAAGGCTGGTGCCTTTAAGTCTGTCTGTTGCGCGGATGTTGAATATATCCAAAAGAGTCGGTTTGATATCCACAATGCTGGCGATGTTCGGGATATTTTTACGCTCTGTCTGGATTTTTTCCGGTGTTGAGATAATAAACGGTATATGGAGCATATCGTCATAAATTGAGTCATTATGCGTAGTAAAACCGTGTTCCATAAATGCCTCACCGTGATCTGAGGTGAAGAAAATAATCGTTTTTTCTTTTAATTGCCTGGATTCCAGAAAATCAACGATTTTTTGCGCAATGGCATCAGCGAATAATATATTTGCGTCATACATGGCTTTTATGTGTTCTAATTGGCTTTGGCTGGCCTCTATTTCCTTATCTTGAATTTTTTGAAGCGTTTCAGAGCTGACTGATATCGGTGTATGATTTTCCTGATGAAAAGTTTGATACTTTTCAGGCGGTTCGTAAGGGGCGTGTGGCGGCATCAGATGCAGATATATGAATTTTTGTGCTGTCTGATCATTAGCGGACTGATAAATTGTTTCCAGAGCGTTCCGGATTTCATTTGCCTGATTGTTATACTTAAGATCGAAAAAAACATCTGTAAATCCGCGTTGAAGCCCCCATGTTTCTTTAAAATAGGTGTGGCCAGTGATAAGATAGGATGCCACATCATGATCAGACAAAATTTCCGGCAATGTTTGAACCACTGGACTAAGCCGGTTTTGGTGACGAATCAAACCGTGCTCGTCACAATAGGTCGAGGTCAGTAGGGTTGCAGTGGATGCCAGGGTATATGGCTGATTGGCAAAAAAATGGTCAAATACAATGCCTCTTTTAGATAATTGGGCCAGGAAGGGGGTTGTATCCCTGTTGTATCCGTATATATTAGAGTGCTTCGCATTAAATGCGTCAAAAACAATATAGATGACATCCAGATTTCGGATGCTTTTTTTGAATTTATTTAGCGGGGCTGTTTTCGTCGGCGTCTGTTCATCCAGGTCGTTTTCTGCTTTGTCAATTTTTAGCTTAGACCATAATACACCATTTTTCAGAGTTGATTCCGTCGGGGTCTGGGGTTGAGATGCATCATCCGCTATGCAGAATGAAAATTTGACTATCTGGCCGGCAAACGGTTCAAGAGATATTTTTTTGGAAGCCGAATCATTTTTTTTAACCGCCAGATCAATGCGTTTCGTCTCTTTGTCTCCGGATGAAATAAGAATTTTGCCCGTAACAGGGTTTTTCAGAGGCGCCGCCGCTACCTCAAGGTTACTACCGGCGGGGACGCGATAATAATAATTCATTACCGTATGGGGAGATTGAAGGATCTGATCTTCATTTTTTTGTAGTATTGCCGAATGATCCGGTATGCTCGGTGTTTTCAGCCGAATTTCATCAAAAGCCACCGAAAGTTTTCTGTCGTCATTGGAGTCGGTATGATCTGAAGGCTTTTCGGCATATTTGTATTGAAATCGCAGTTTGTTTTTTCCGGTAGTGACAGAGTCTGAAGGCAGTGAAACATGATACTGGTGCTTTGAGGGTTTCAGGGGGAGTTCAAGCAGATAGTCGCCATTTAAAGATATCTTGATGGTCTGTTGGGGGGTTTTCCCGGGCATAAAAGGCCGGCAGGAGATTATTAGGTCCATGTCTGCTTTTATCGGCGAAAGAAAGGTCAGATCGCTCTTTAAGCCTTTGGCCCAGCGTGCCTGTTCTGGGTCAGATATATGATGCCAGCCCTTTTCCAGCTGTCTCGTATCAAAAGATTTCAGATTAATGGTTTGATGGGGCAAGAGTTTTTCGGATAGGGCAAAGGCATTAATTAAATTTGTGTATGAGGGGTCTGGAATAGATGATTTTTCTTTGCGGGTCGTCTTTGCCGCATCTCCGGCGGCATTAATGTTTATGTCATTGGTGGTATTGTTGTTTGAGGTGTCGGAGCATCCGCCCAGTATCAAAAAACCCAGCAGGATAACGCCCACATATGCATATTGTTTCATTATGCCATCCTTTTTTGTCGTCTTATATGTTAATGATTTTAATCGCTTGTTAAGATATAAATTTAAATTATAGTATTTTTAAAAATCAGGGTCAATTTAGTTTTCAAACATTCAAGCATCCTGAAGGGTGTTGGGGATGGATACAAAGGGTAGTGGCGGGCCACCGTGCCCGCCTGAAAAGCTTAAATGGGATGAAAGAGAGCAGCAGTGATGCGTCCAGCAAATCAATTCGCCGCTGATAAAGTGTTGGCAGCGGTCATTGCCCGGCAAGGGGAGGATACGATTCAACCCCTTTTAGATACCTGCCTGTCAAAAACTGGCATATCGGTGCTTTTGATTGATAATGCCTCGCATGATGCTACATGCGAAAAAGCGCACAAAGCCAATATCGAAAACCTTGAATGTCGGGCTTTACCGACCAATATTGGCGTAGCTGCTGCGGCCAATATGGCCTTGGCAGCGGCTCTTGAAAGAAGATCGTGTTGGCTCTGGATGCTGGATCAAGACAGCCGTTGCACGCCCGGTTGTCTCGCCCGTTTACTGGAAACCGCTGAAGCTCTGAACCGAACCGACTCGCCTGTAGGCGCTGTGGCAGCCTGTGCGCGGAGCGCTAAATACCCAGAGCACGTGCATTGGCCCTATCGCTGGAATGGGGTAAGTTTCGAGGAACCTGCAGATATCGGAGAGGCGCTGGTCCAGCAAACACCGTGGAAGGTGGATTCCAGCCTGAGCTCAGGCACGCTTTATGCCGTTGAAGCTCTCAACAGGGTCGGAGGATTTCGAAGCGACTATTTTATCGATTTTGTGGAGCATGAGCTGCACTTGCGCCTTCGCGATGCGGGCTATAGTTTTTACTGGGATCCCGGTGCTGTAATTTACCATCAACTCGGCCAGTACCAAAAGCTCACGCCGCAAGGGCTATGGCTGGAACATGCTCCCGAGCGTTATTATTACATGGCGCGCAACATGATGGACGGGCTTTACCGCGCCGGCGGCCGTCCCGCCCGGCGGCATTTTCTTCGGCACACCTTACCCGGTCATATATTCCTGCAATTTCGCTGGGGCCGTCACCCGATAAGGGCCACGGCCTATGCGCTAAAAGGGTTGTATCATGCCTGGAGAAAGGAGTTTAAGCCTTTGCCCGCATCAATCCGCAAAAAAAATATTGGCCGATAGCGGGTTATGCATATCAAATCACAACCCTGAAAAGGGGCTTGATGATTAAAGCAAACAGGAGTGTCAGGATAAAATATAGAACAATGGCATCCATGCTGATCCAGAGGAAGGAATAGGAAGCGCGCTTATAATCAACGGTGATTTCTTTTAGCGCCGTATTATCCGGCAAAAAACCTTCAGCCGGGTATAAAAAGGCGTTGAGCCCATTTGATTGCACGCTTTTTGGCAGGAAACGGCGGGGTGGGGGGGTGCTGGCAATGCTTTTTTGGCCCAGTTTGTTTTTCAATGTATAGAACGCCACCGCTTCATTTGATTCGGCACTGGGAATAAGTTTGGCCCGCCAATAGGCTGTGTTTTTATCCGGTATACGCAGGACGGGCGTCATCAACTCAATGCCGGCGGTTGGGCGGCATTGGATGGAGTCAAGGGCCTTTGGCTGGTTGATGCGGGCGGATATAATAAACTCATTTCCTTTTTGAAGGGGCGCATAGCCGCATCTTTGGTTGATCTGTATGGTGATAATCAGCAATGGAATAATGATGATCACAAGGGGGGGGAGGGTGTATCGGATATATAGCAAATTATGCTTGAAAATGCCGCCCATGCTCGAGAGGATCATTAAAAGCTGGTCCTTGTACAGCCGGATTTGAAATAAATGCCCGAGGATTTTTCCTTTTTCTTTTTTAATGGCTGTTTGGTCGGACATCTTTTTGAAAATGACCAGAAATACGGCCGCACTGATCAAACTTAGCAAGGCGATCGTCGCGTATCGTTGCCCATAAGTTTGATTCATGCTGATCAGATCAAAAATGCGGTTTATCAGGTGCATCAGACTTTCCATTGGATTTTACGAAATATAGCCGAGTCCTTTTAACCGATCCAGGACTTCCTGGTCGCTGGGTGCATTTTCATCACCGGCGTAATTGATTTCCCGCTCCAGCATGTGGGCGACAAATTCATCTGCCGATGCATAACCGGCTTTTTCGGCGAGATTTTTAACTTTTTGGTAGAGGGCATCATCAATTTTTATTTTGGCCATCATTCAATCTCCTGCTTAAAACGTTTCAATTTGAACGGGTTTCGTTTTTTCAGCCTTTAAAAAGGCTGGTGCCGGTCATGTCCGCACCCGGTTGAATAGCAAAACGGTCCAGTATGGTGGGGCCGATATCGCAGAGGCTTGGGGATGTCTTGGATAGTTTATGGTTGCTGATCAACAGGGCGGGCACAAAAGCCGGATCCATGCAATGGTCCCCGCTCCATTTGTCTGTATTGTCTTTGAATATTTCGGATTCAAAGCTGCCGAGTATACTTTTCCAGGAATTTCGGTAGCCTTCGTTCCAGCCCACAATAATATCCGGGGCATCCGGATGCCGCTGCTGCTCTTCCGGGGGGATGATGCGGATTCGGGAAACAGCGTTGTCTCCGGTTTCAGGATCACGCAGGG
This sequence comes from Desulfobacterales bacterium, assembly GCA_034520365.1. Lineage (NCBI taxonomy): Bacteria > Pseudomonadati > Thermodesulfobacteriota > Desulfobacteria > Desulfobacterales > Desulfobacterales bacterium. Next base: position 147,521 of record JAXHNP010000007.1, on the reverse strand, counting down.
CTTTCAGGTCCTTGCTGAGCATTTTAAGCAGGCTGTTGGCCTGACCGTTTGTAACAATGCCGTTGGCCTCTCGTTGCTCCCTGTTTAAATAAATACAATTAATCCCCACATTGTAGGCGGCGGTTCGCTTCCAGTCAACTTTTTGGAAATAGCCATCTTTTCCGGCCACTTGGTTGATTCTGCCATTCAGTGAGAGATAGCCCTTTTCATGAAGCCAGGTGTTGAGATTGACCTGACGATTAAATGCGCCAAATCCATGATCGCTCATGATAAGCAGGGTCGTATCCGGATCCCGGGTGTCGATTTGATCCATGATTTTTTGAATGATACGATCCACCCTGAGATAGTAGGAAAGGATGGTGTCACCGTATTTTGCAGCCATTTCCTGGGAGTACAATGGATTGGCATCATCCATCATGCGCCAATACATATGGGTGTTTTGATCCAGGCTGGAAAAATAGAAAAAAAGCATGCCGCTGCGAATTTTTGAAAACCGGTCAAGTTCAAAATCCAGTAAGCGTTCCCGTTCATCAAAAACCTGATCAGCAAGTTCCAAATATTGATCTTCGGAAAGGATGCCGTCAGAAAGGGCCTTGGTATCCTCCGGAAAACCCTGGGTATAAAACATGCCCACCTGCCGGGTGAGTTTCTCGGCGTAGCTCTCTGGATATGCGATTGGCAGGGAAGGAGCTGCGGGGTTGATATTGATGGGCGAGATGTACATTGAAAAGTCCGGATGCACCTGCTTGATCAATATCTTGCAAATTCCTTTGACGCTGATTAGTTGCCCCATCATAGGGAATGCGATTTCCTGCCAGCCGCTCCATTCGCCTTGTTTGAGCACAAGTTCATTATCCTGAAGACGGATGCGGGCGACCGGATTATGTTTGTCCCGCCAGATGGTAAGGGGGACATGGCTTTCCGGGCTGCCGTCGCGCAAGCTGTTGGCAGGCCCCGGCAATCTGACATCCGCACGTCCCTGGCTGAATTGAATGGAGATGCGGCGGCCGCCTGAAAGATTATTTTTTTCAGCAGAAGTTGTTACTAAAGTGTAGCTGCCATATCCTCCCCTGAGATCCGGTGTTCCCATGCCAGAGACCATATTAACGGAGGTGTTTGATTGGCAGGGAAAGTTGGCCGGCATTTTAAAGATTGTTGTGGGGATTTCTCTTTGGCCTAGCGCCTCCCAGAAAGGTTTTCCTTTGCGAAGCAACCGCGTGTCTCCCGCCGAGAGCGGTATCCGGTAATCAGCGATATGCAGAACACGTTTGGGGGGCGTGACTTCTGATGTTGATAAATAAGGCGCCATAGTTTCCGGATCACGGTGTATAAAATCATAAATACCGTGCATGCCCGGGGGCGCTCCTGTTGTTACATTTGACCATGCTACGGGGCTTTGGGGCGGCATGCTTGTTTGCATAGGGGTCATCGCACCATTTTTAATGAGCTTTTGGATGTTCGGCAGCAGGCCTTTGCTTAAAAACTGCCGGGTCAAACGGACATCCATGCCGTCAATGCCAAGTACCATGACTTTGGGATGGCGTTTGGCGGCATATAAAGAACTGTGAAGGGGGAGTATGGCTGTCGCTCCCATTGCTGTGAGGTATTTTATAAATTGTCGTCGATTCATGGTCTTTGGCTTTTAAACGAAAGGTTTAATGTCCGTCCATCCTGATTTTTAAGTGGGGGAACGCCGAAAAGATCCTGAATGGTCGGCGCAATATCCAGGATGGAGGGGTTTTTTTCTTGAACTTTGCGATTGCAGAAAAAAATCCCCGGCACCAGTTCCGGATCTACGGAATGATCCCCGGACCAGCGCCGGGTATTGGGTTCGATAACGCAATCCGTGGCTTTCCCTACTGCACTGTTCCAGGAAGCGCGGTATCCTTTTTCATAGCCGATTAAAAGGTCCGGCGCATCGTCGACATAGGGGCCGCTGAGATTCATTTGGCAGAGCATCGCCCGGCGTATGGGGGCTATCCCGGTTTTTTCATCGATTAGGGACTCGAGTTTTTCTTTGAGTTCGAGTTGCAATTTAAATCGTTCATCCCCGTTTTTCACTATTCCCTGGCTTTCTCGGTGTTCAAGATTGATAAAAATTCCCGTTAATCCCATACCGTATGCTTTTGTATGACGCCAGTCAACGTTTTCAAACCAGCTTCCGCCGGGCTTCATATTGTCATGAAACACCAGATACCCGTTTTTCCAAAGCCAGGAATTGATATTAATCCCCCATTTAAATTGTGTAAAGCCGTGATCCGAAATAATCATCAGCACATCATTTTTCTTCAGCCGGCTCATTACTTCCCCGACCATTTGATCCATGCGTTGATACATTCCCTGTATGGCCAGCTTATGTTTAAGGTTGTCTTTGTCTGTATTGGCCGGGTGATCTGGATCGAGGTATCTGAAGAACATGTGCTGGATGCGGTCACTGGTGTCAAATACGGATACGATTAAGCCCTCTCTGTTTTTTTTAAGCGCATCAAAGAAATGTTTTTTTCGATCCTCATAGATATCATAGCTTTGATCAAGGAAGTCCTGTTCATCAATAACCCCCTCATTTAATGCCCAAGTGTCTTCGGAAAGCCCCAGAGTTGAAAATGGGCCATAAAGCTTCGATAAAACAACGGAATAATAGAAAGGATGGGAAACCGGCAAAACAGGTTTTTCCGGATCAATATTAATCGGGCTCATGTAAAGGCGCATGTCAGGCTCTATTTGTTTAAGCAGGAATCGGGCAATCCCGGTAACTTTTTTATGTACCCCGGTTTTAAAGGACAGCCGAATCCAGGGTGAATATTCGCCCGGCATCAGTCTATAAGAATTTTTGTGGATTTGGAGAATCAGCTGGTTTCGTTCTAAATCAAGCTTTCCTTGGACATGGATGGTCAATTCGGAATTTTGGCCAGGCATTCTGGGGCCGTATATTTGGGTTTGAAAGCAATTGTTCTGTATTTCAACAGGTACATAAGCCCCTTCTGAAATTCCCGATGTATGTTGTTCCGCCGCACTTGTATAGCATGTAAAAGCGCCCTGGCTGCCTCGCAAATCCGGTGTGCACATGGCGGAGAGGCTGGCGCCGTAAAATTTTTCCGGGGGAAAAGATATGGGGACCCGCAAAACCGATGAAAAGATACCGTTTTTTCCGATGGTCTGCCAGAAAGAGGTGGCTTTTCGCAGAAACCGGACAACAGTTTTATTTCTTTGCCATTTTAAGGGCCCTATCTTTATAGGTTTGGTGATAGTGGCGATTTCGGCAGAGGATAATACCGGGAGATAGGTGTTCGTATCCCGGGTATAGAAGTCAAAAATGCGATGCTTTCCCGGGTTGACGCCGGTGGCAAAAGATGACCAGGCCACCGGAGAAATGGACGGCTTGGTGGTGGAAAGCTTCGAGAACGTTCCTGACTGGCTCAGGTTTTTAAAGTGCGGCAGCAAATCGCTGTTCATATACTCATTGACAAGTCCGGGATCAAGTCCGTCAAACCCCAGTACAATCACGCGGCCGGCTTTTTTGTTTTTTCGGACCCGGGATTTTTTTAAATATAAAATTCCTGCCCGGAAAGGCCATAGCAGAATTGTAAAAACCGCCAGAAATCCCGTGGCCAAAAGGATAAAGAAGGATGATATCACCGCAAAACCCGCCCCCGGCCCTATATAGGCGAATGCGCAGGCCGGCATGACCAGCCAAAGGACAAAGATCAAAAGCAGGAAAATAATGGGCATGAACTTACTCATAGAGAATCTTTTTAGGATGTAATTTTGTTTCGGTATAAACGACTGTCCACAACATCTGCCATGGCCTGGATGTTACATGGGACCTGGATAAAAGCACTGATTTTTTCAGCGTATTCTTGAGGGGCATTTATAATATCCCTGTATTTTATAAAAAGGCATTCCATGTGAGCCTGTTTGGCTATCCACAATCGTATCGTATACAAATGATCTTTAAATTTTCGGGCCAGTTTGTCCTGATCCTCAAGACCCGCTGTGTCTCCCGTGCGTTCAAGCATTCGTGCTTGAGATAGCATGACCTCTTCAATGGGCCGCAGTACAAATAAAACTTTATAAGATTGCGTTCTGGGTAAATATGGCAACAAGTGAGAAATGACCTTTATCCCTTTCGCCTCAATATGATTAATCCATTCAGCATCTTCGGCCAGCTTTTTAATTGCTTCGTATTCGAAGTAGCCTTTCGGGTTGTCAACATCAGCCGTTCGGCGATAATCGGTCAAAATTTCAATGCCCCCGGCTTCAAGCATTTTCATGAGCATGGAGGTGCCGGAGCGCGGCAATCCGGATACAATATAAATCATTTTTTATACAGTCAAATTTAGGTGACGCATCCAATTTGCATTTAAGAAGTCTATATAGGCAAATTATAAATAATAACAAATTTGATTCAGTGGGCAAATAAATTTTTACCGGGACTCCAATTAAGTATGGGGTTAAGAGGCCTTTCAGGCGCTTGACATACATTAGAATTAATGTCATATCCCGATAAAAAAGAGCTGACATTAGACAGTAAGGATGCAAGGCAACTCTGGAATGTATGTGACCTCACGAAATTATATTATAAAGATTTCTTTTGCCCTCCTTATCATAATTCCTGCCCTGTTTGTATATGCCAATACCCTTGATGCGCCATTTCTTTTCGATGACTACAACTCGATTATCAAAAATAACCCAAACCTTCAAATCAGTGAATTAAGTATAGATTCCTTACTGGAAGTTGCCACTCAAGCTGAGGGGAAATATCGCCCCCTGGCAATCATAAGCCTGGCGGTTAATTATTATTTCGGCGGAACAGATACATTCAGCTATCACCTCTTCAATATCGCCATTCACTTGTTCACCGGGATTCTGCTGTTTTTTTTATTTCACGCGACACTGAATCTTTCCGTTACAAATACAGAAGGCAATGGGCGATATGCAAATTTTCAAACAGAGGCACAGCAGTCTTTATGGATTGCTTTTCTGGCTGCAATAATATGGGTGCTGCATCCCCTGCAGACCAATGCGGTCACGTATATCGTTCAGCGAATGACCAGCATGGCAACCATGTTTTTTGTCCTCTCTATGGTGTTTTATATTAGGTGCCGGCTGGCGATGCGCCGGGATCAGGCATTTGTGGCCATCGTTTTTCTCACTGGATGTGTGCTAAGCGGCGTGTTTGCTGTTTCAAGCAAGGAGAATGCCGCCACTTTGCCGATTTTTATTCTTTTATATGAATGGTTTTTTTTTCAGAATCTCCGCCCCGTCTATTCAAAATGGATGATCGCAGCCACGGTTATGGCTGTTTTGATATTTGGCTGTTTGGCCTTGATTTTTCTGGGCGACAACTCGATTGCACGAATAACAGCGGGATTTCGCTATTGGGATTTTACAATGGCGGAAAGGCTTCTAACCGAATTCCGGATTATTGGATTTTACCTCAGCCTTTTGTTTTTCCCGCATCCGTCACGTCTTACCCTGGATTATGATTATCCCCTGTCCTATTCTGCCCTTCATCCGTCAACCACTATACTCGCAATAATTATGGTGACGGCACTTTTTTTTCTGGCGGTTTATACGGCCAGAAAACATCGGGTGCTTGCGTTTTGTCTACTCTGGTTTCTGGGCAATTTGGTGATAGAATCCTCAGTAATTCCTATCGAGCTTATATATGAGCACCGACTGTACCTGCCATCCATTATGATCGCTATGCTGGTAGCGAATATTGTTTTTAAAACGTTAAAGCCACAATGGCTGTCGATAGCTGGCATGTTGGTCATTGCTGTGATTTTAGGCTTTTGGACTCATGAGAGAAATGTTTTATGGAGCGATGACGTTCAATTCTGGAAAGATGCTGGGCGCAAGGCGCCTGAGGATGCCAGGCCGCTTAAGAATTTGGCTTTTTCATTGCAGCAGAACGGACGATACAAAGAGGCGATTCCGTATTATAGAAGGTCTTTTGGGATGGCTGAACAGCCGGCGATTTTATATAATATAGGCCTGTGTTATAGTGCAATGGAATACCATGTAGAAGCTATCACCGCTTTCCGTAAAGGCATAGAAGAAAACTACAAGCCGGCAATGGCATACGCCAAATTGGGGTATGAATTGACCATGATAGGTGAGTTTAACACCGCTATCGAAAATTATCGCCAGGCGCTTGAAATTGATCCGGAGAACCAGGCGATTAAAGAGGACCTTCAACAGTTGATTCGGTTTTTAAGGCAATGCGGCGCCCCTGAAGCATGCGTTGAGGCCTTGATCGATCAATATCCTGAGAATCCGGCGCTCAAGTTTAAGATGGGGATAGTATATGAGGGGCAGGGAAAAACCAGGCAGGCTGCTTCAGCCTATGAAAAAGTGCTGTCAATGGTTTCAGCCAGGGAACGAGAGATATATATACTAGCCTTAAACCATCTGGCTACTTCCCATCTGCGCTTAGGTGCGGTTGACAAGGCCATGGCCTTGTTTTTAGAGGGTGCTGAGCTGTCCCCGGATGATTATAAGTTTGCCTATCAGCTGGCGGCCCTTCACGCTTACAAGGGCAATCCGGAAAAATCCTGTGAATGGCTTGAAAAGGCTGTTGACAGCGGTTTTGATGACCTGAATCGTCTGGAATCGGATACCCGCTTCAATGCTGTTCGGGATAATGAGTGGTTTTTGAGAATCCAAAAAAGAGTTAAGAAAAATCCGGCAGGGTCAAATTAATCATCCTTATCCATATTATTTTCATACAAGGCCAGCCGCTGGGCCAGGATTTTGATCTGCTGCTCGTGTTTGGAGCGGTGGATATCCATAAACAGAATTTTAATAAATATTAAGCAGATGGCGATGATCACGAACAGGATGGGCGGATAGTGAATCCCCAGCAGCCGGCCCACAAAGTCTGAAAGCTGCGGAATCAAGCCGGCAATGACAAGGCCCGCTGCCACAAATCCCCACCAGAGAGTATAATTCACCGAGAGCCGGTCCTTTCGCACAAGAAATAGTATCAGGGCGCCTGTGGCAAGCCCGATCAGTGCCGTAATAATGTTATAAACCGGCATCTGTACCTCCGCTGCATGTTTTTTCGCCGTTGTCTGTATGGCGGAATTTTGAAATGCACAGGGCGGTGCTCAAAAGCATGTACCGCATGACCTGCCACCAGTTGGAAAAAACCCGGGAGTGCCCGTTCATGCGTTTCTGCATGGGGACTGCCACTTCCTGAATTTTTAGGCCGAATCGCTGCATCAAAAGCAGCGCCCCCAGGTCCTGGTAGTCAAAAAGGTGCGCCCTGTCTTTGAGGAGCAGGTGCATGGCGCGATGGTTATAAGCCTTTAGCCCGGAGGTGAAATCCTCCAGGTCAATGGTGGTCAGCACGCGGAAAAAGGACCAGGAAAGCTGCCGGCATCGGGTGGCCCGATCCGGATTAGCGCCGATAATCACATCATTATCGGTGTTAAAAAGTGTGCCTAAAAGCAATGGTATGCTTTCGGCAAAATGCTGGCCGTCGGCATCCATGGTTATAACCGTATCGTATCCGTGGGCCAGCGCATAGCGAAACCCGGTCTGAATAGCGGTCCAGGCGCCCAGGTTCATGGATAGGCGAACCACTTCAGCCCCTGCCTGCCTGGCCAAAGCGCCGGTGCCGTCACTGCTCGCATCATCCACCACCAGGACTTTCAGGCCGGACAGTTCCCATACGGAACGGACCACATCCTGAATGCTTCCTGACTCGTTCCACGCCGGTATGACGACCAAAGTATTTTTGCCCGATTTTAGCGGCAGATCATGCCTGCTTGACATATGTTCTCGGTTATGGTGTGAATAGATGTTTAGTTTCTAAGTAATTTTGAGTTCAAGGTTCACGGTTCACAGTTCAAGTTTTAAAAAACTCAGTGCCTCTGACTTTGGCAAAGGTTTATAAAAATTGTAAAAGGTTTATAAAAAAAGGACCGAATCCTTTAACTCCCCCTTTTGAAAGGGGGATTTAGGGGGATTTTCATCATGGCCCATTATAAATCCCCCAAATCCCCGCTTTTTCAAAAAGGGGGGGCAGCATGTACTTTTATTCCAGACACTTCCGCTGCTGTCATTCCGAGAAGCGCAAGCGACGAGGAATCTTGTTTGTAAAAGATTTCTCGCTGGCGCTCGAAATGACAATGCGGACGCTTTTCTGGCAATGCGGACGCTTCTCAGGGTTACTTTCTGCAAAAATACCGCGGCGGCGGAATAAACCGCTTTTTACAAACCCATTAACATATTAAATCTTTACTGTCTAAGCAATAAATTGGGCCGCTTTTGAAAATCCTCCATATTTCCAAATTCTATCCGCCCGAGCCCGGCGGCATTGAGAGTTTTGTGTGTGATCTGGCCGAGGAGCAGGTCCGGCAGGGCCATGAGGTATGCGTCCTGGCCCATCAATCTGAATTTAATAAACCCACCTGCCGGGAACAAATTAATGGGGTAAAAGTGAGGCGGATCCGGACCTTCGGCCAGGCCGCCTATGCGCCGCTAACCCCTGAATTCCCGCTGCACCTTCTTTCATCCATACGAACGTTTAGGCCGGATGTGATTCACGCGCATCTGCCCAATATTTCTGCGTTTTGGCTGTTATTTATCAAAAAGCTGTGCCCGCTGGTGCTGCATTGGCACGCCGATGTGGTGGCCTCGCCGATCGATCGGAAAATGGGGCTCTTGTATAATTTTTACAAGCCCTGGGAGGCTTTGCTGCTCAAAAAAGCGGACCGCGTAATCGCGACGTCTAATGCCTATCTGCATGCCAGCCGGCCGCTTTCAGGATTTAAGGAAAAAATCCAGGTCGTTCCCCTGGGAATAAACCCGGCGCGACTGGAAGGCAGTCTTTCAGGCGGTAAGCCGTCAAAACCGGATTCGTCCTTCAAAGTGCTTAGCGTGGGCCGGTTTGCCTATTACAAGGGGTTTGAGTACCTGGTTGCAGCCGCGGAAAAAGTGCCGGATGCCAAATTCATTTTAGTGGGCGATGGCCCGCGCTATCTCAGTATTAAAAAACTGGTTTCGCAAAAAGGCCTGCAGGATCGGGTCGTTCTTCCGGGTCAGGTGGATACGGATCGTTTAAGGCAGCTCTTTTCAGACTGTGACCTGTTCTGCCTCCCCTCTATTGAACGCACAGAGGCGTTCGGCATGGTCCTCTTAGAGGCCATGAGCCTTGGCAAGCCGCTTTTGACAACTAAAATCGCCGGCTCCGGCGTAAACGAGGTGAACATAGACGGTGTTACCGGCATGCAGGTGCCGCCGGCAGATGCAGTTGCCTTGGCAGAAGCCATTAACACCATGCGCGGGCAAGTATCCGCCTGCCGGCAGATGGGCGAGGCGGCGCGCCGGCGATTTGAAAAATGTTTTCATATCAGCTCCGTTGCAGCACAAATTGAACGCCTCTATGAATGGGTCTATGAATGGGGTCGGACCTGTTTAAATCATTGAACTTATTTATTAAAGATCATTTACAAAGCCTTGAAACTGCCTTAGAATACCTATTTTGGCACTCAAAATGTCGAATTAAGGAGCCTATGCCCAGAGCTAACAGATATTTTTTGCCGGACCATGTGTGGCATATTACGCACCGATGCCATAAAAAGGAATTTTTGCTGAAATTTGCCACAGATCGCAGGGCCTGGATCAGATGGCTTTTTGAAGCCCGAAAACGCTACGGCCTGGAGGTCCTGAACTATACTGTGACTTCAAACCACATTCATCTTCTGGTGCACAGCAACCATGATCGTGAATCAATCCCCCGGGCCATGCAGCTTGTGGCAGGCCGAGTCGGACAGGAATATAATCAGCGGAAAAACAGGAAAGGGGCCTTTTGGGAAGACCGCTACCACGCGACTGCCGTGGATACAGATGAGCATCTTGTCCGATGTTTAATATATATAGATCTGAACATGGTCAGGGCGGGAGTTGTAGCGCATCCCCGAAAATGGAGGCACGGGGGATGGCATGAAATCGTTGACCCGCCCCGGCGATATAGAATAATAGCCCGGGATCGATTAAAGCAAGTGCTGGATGTAGATGAGAAAACACTGACTGACAGCTATGAACACTGGGTGGAGGATTATATCGAGGCGGGCACCAACCGGGAAAAGATCTGGAGCGAAGGCATAGCAGCAGGGTCTGCCGAATTTGTTGAGAATGTCAAGGCCAACCTTGGATTAAAGGCCAGGCATCGACAAATTCGCAGAAAAGAAAACGGTGCCGTGTACGCCTTACAGGAGTCACTTGCTGCTTACAGCGCTGATTTTGGGGGCGAAATTGAGACTCTAACCTGAGTTTACGATTTATCAAAAATCAAATACATAACATTTTGATATAATATATTATATATTACATCAAGCGTCCTCCCTAACTTGCCAAATACTTTTTCATTTCAAATAAATTGAAAAGCTCTTCTTGCACCTCATCCAGTTTGGAAACAACGGATTGGGCTTTCTGTTTATTCTTCTTTTTCGAAAATATATTCAACACTTCACGGATTCCGAAAAGCTTATCATGCAATTTGTTTATCGACATGGGGAGCCCGGATTCTTTGGCTTTTTTCATAATCAAGGCACGAAGCAGCAGCGATAATGAGCAATAAAACCCATGAACTCTTATCATATTATCGGTCCAATGATACATGGGCCACCAGGTGCCCGTGTTCCTGTCTTTCATCTGTTTGAAAACATCCTCTATAACGTACTGGCTCCGGTACGTCACAACGATATCTTCTGTCGTCCAGTTATGGTTGTCTGTGATAATAATGTTTTTGCCCAGATATGTATCGGCAAGCCTGGCATATTCATCCGTATTTATTTTATAGGATAGTGTCGGCATGCCATCGCGTTCACCGATCACTGTTTCTATCAGGTTTTTCATATGTTGCCCGGAAAGTGCTCTTGACACCTGGTTATGAATAGACTCTTTCGTCGGTTTTTTGCCTCTGGTTATTATACCCGCTGCTCGGTCGTCTAATTTGGCGGCGATAGCGTCGAGTTTGCCCATGCTTTTGTTGATTTCATTATTAATGGACTTCACCTGTGAAACATAAAGGTTGTCGTTGAATGTAACCACAACGGTAAGATCCTTTCCGTATATTCTTTTATGTGTACGAAAGGCCTTCACCTGATCAAGCCGCGGATGTGATAAGGGCTCAAAACGTTTATCGTTATTGGAGATTGTGGCCAGTTCTTTATGATCATCCGGTTTTACCGAACCCACAAAATGAAAACCGGAATCCCTGATAAATCTGTTCAAATTTTCGCTGGAGTTATTGCCCTTATCAAATACAATCGTCATGCCATCGCCTTTTGGGGCCCTGTTTTTAAAGGCTTGGAAAAAACGGTCAATCAAGACCTCAAACTCCTTTGAATCATGACGATTGCCTTCGAACACATCGAAATATAGTGGGAAGTGGTCTTTGCGTGTACAGAACAAGGCATAATTAATTTGCCTGAGATCACCGCGCCCCTGTTTGTTTTTCCCTCTTTTCGCAATTGCGCAACGCGTGTTAAAAGAACCGATGAATGTATAAAAATTGGTGCCATCGTATGAAGTGCATGACAAATCTAATTTTTCCCGGTCCAACACGGAATTGACAAGTTTCATCCAAGCGCATTTTATTTTATCTTCTGTAATCGCAGACATGTTGTCCCAAAACCGCTGCGAACTCAGAGAGGCCTTGTTGACTTCAGGAAACGCACGAAACAGAATTGTATCCTGGAACCAGGGCCACATCGATCGTTTACTCACTGCGTCAATTCCCCGATTTATCGCGGCCAGCGTCAAATAGAATCCAATTGATGGTCCTTGGTTCCGTTTAGGGAGGACACTGTCGAGGGTTTGTATCATCTTTATCTGTTCGGACGTATTTAAATAGGCTGCCGGGCCGCCGAGCTGGAAAATCTCTGCATAATCCGGCTTTAATGGTTCTCCCTCTACCGCTTCAATGATTTTGTGCAAAGGTCCTAAATATTTTTGCCATTTTCTTCGAGACTTGCCGTCTCGCCTCTCGCTTTCTTCCGCATAATAATAGGTGATGCCTTTAATCTTCTTCCTGGTAATATATGCCATAGCGCCCCCTTAAGTTAGTGGGTACAATAGCAATATATTGTGTCAATTGTCAAGTAAAACGTGAATATATTGTGCATAAAAAGTTAGGGGGCACAAAATATTTTATTAACGCATTGAAAATAAACGGCTTTTCGAATAAATTATTTATAATTCGTAAACTCAGGCTAAGGGATGAAAAGGGGCTTTTGTGGGACGTATTTGATGATATTTGAGTGGGTTACATAGGTCCGCCCCCATTAAAGAACCTTGCGTATTTTAGTTTACTGTTGTATTTTACTGTTAAGGGCCCAAGGCAAGGAAACACGTCAATTTTCCCTTGCTGCCAAAAATTCATGTTTGAGGATATATTGTCATGGAAACCAGAACTGTATGTTTTGACTTGCCGGTAGGGGCTTTTTCAGCCCTTCGCAAGACACCTGATGAACTTACACGGGACATGCGCCTTATAGCAGCCGTAAAGTGGTATGAAATGGGACAAGTCTCGCAGGAGAAAGCCGCAGAAATAGCCGGAATAACCCGTGAGGACTTTTTAATGGCACTGTCCAAACTAAACGTATCTCCATTTCAGTATACAGCCCGGGAAATACTTACAGAAGCCGGATATGAATAAAATTTTCGTCCTTAACGCCTCGCCGATTATTCTTCTTGGAAAAGCCGGCCTGCTGAAAACAGTCTCACCTCTTGCAGATTTATGGGTAGTACCTGAAAAAGTGGTCTCCGAGGTGGAAGTCAAAAAACCGGTTTCTGCTTATCTGTCGGATTTAAGTCATTATGAAATAGAATTTGCGGAACTGCTGAATCCAAACTTTTAAACCTGCCCCTGATAGGATCAATAGGTTTACTTGTAAAGGCAAAGCGCATCGGTTTGATTGACTCCGTCAGGCCGGAAATAGAAAAATTGCTCGAGGCGGGCCTTCGAATTGATGCAGAAACGTTGAATACCATATACTCAACCATTGGTGAATAAAGCCTTTGGGACCCGACCCCACAACTACCGACCCCACAACTATATAGCCCACGGAAAAGCAAGGTAGGGCTCGGGGCCAAGGAGCAAGGGCCAAGGAGCAAGGAACAAGGACACTTCGCCCTTGGCCCTTTCCCCTTGAACCTTGGCCCTTTCACCTTTCACCTTTCCCCTTGGCCCTCGGCCCTCGGCCCTTAGCCCACACAACCTTCATCCACGAAACATCCATCATCGACGACGGCGCACAGATCGGGTATATAATTATACAAGGGCGACAAATACAGTCGGAGGGCCGGCAAGGCAGTCCGGACTGAACAAAGAAGATTTTGAAACATAGGACTGAGGAGCCGGTTGCAATTTACACCCTGTTTTTAAGGGCAAAATTGAGGCTCTAAGGACTGAAAACAGGCTTTTGTGGAACGTATTTGATGACATTTGAGTTGGTTACATAGGTCCGACCCCATTCGGTCCGACCCCATTCGGAATCGGAATTCGAATTCGTCGAAAAAACTTGACAACCCCGCCCTTCGTATATATAAAAAGTATATACAGTAGAATTGTCCGGAGGGAAAAATGGAAAAAGCAAAATTGTTTCAAAACGGCAGCTCCCAGGCGGTCAGGCTGCCCCGGGAATTCCGGATGCCGGGCACCGAGGTCAAAATCTATAAAAAAGGCAGCCAGGTGATCCTCGAGCCCATGGAAACTACGTGGGATGCGGCGTTTGAGGCGCTGGAAGAATTTCCGGAGGATTTTATGGCCGATGGCCGCAGCCAGCCTGACATGCAGGAAAGATCCGCGTTTTGATGCGTTATCTGCTGGACACCGATATCTGTATTTACCTTATAAAAAACCATCCCCCGGAAGTCCTTGCGCAGTTTCGCAAGCACCCGCCCGAGGATGTGGCCATTTCGGCCATCACTCTTTTCGAACTCCAATACGGCGCCCAAAAAAGCCGATCTGCCCGGCAATCGGAAAAAGCGCTGGCAAAGTTTCTTCTGCCCCTGAGCATCATCGAACTGGACCGCTTCGGGGCCGAAGAAGCGGCTGCCATCCGTGCGCATCTGGAAAAAAAGGGGGAGCCAATCGGTCCTTATGATCTATTGATCGCGGGTATCGCCAGGTCCCGGCAGATGACCCTGGTGACCAACAACACAAAAGAATTTGAGAAAATCGACAACCTGCACCTCGAAAACTGGGTTCAAGCCACGGACTGAACCCATCACTTATCCAAAAATGATTTACGCAACACTGGTGCACTTCTTCCGGACCGTGTTCAGAGGCTGCTTATGCATTGAAAGAAGCAGCAGTCCCTTACAATGTCAATTTTGATTGCAAAAAGGCAATCCTAAGGGATGAAAACAGGCTTCTGTGGCAAATATTTTTTGATTTATGAGGAAGTTATGTAGGTCCGGCCCCATTCGCCCATTTCACTTGCTGCTTACAGCGCTGATTTTGGCGGCGAAATTGAGACTCTAACCTGAGTTTACGATTTATCAAAAATCAAATACATAACATTTTGATATAATATATTATATATTACATCAAGCGTCCTCCCTAACTTGCCAAATACTTTTTCATTTCAAATAAATTGAAAAGCTCTTCTTGCACCTCATCCAGTTTGGAAACAACGGATTGGGCTTTCTGTTTATTCTTCTTTTTCGAAAATATATTCAACACTTCACGGATTCCGAAAAGCTTATCATGCAATTTGTTTATCGACATGGGGAGCCCGGATTCTTTGGCTTTTTTCATAATCAAGGCACGAAGCAGCAGCGATAATGAGCAATAAAACCCATGAACTCTTATCATATTATCGGTCCAATGATACATGGGCCACCAGGTGCCCGTGTTCCTGTCTTTCATCTGTTTGAAAACATCCTCTATAACGTACTGGCTCCGGTACGTCACAACGATATCTTCTGTCGTCCAGTTATGGTTGTCTGTGATAATAATGTTTTTGCCCAGATATGTATCGGCAAGCCTGGCATATTCATCCGTATTTATTTTATAGGATAGTGTCGGCATGCCATCGCGTTCACCGATCACTGTTTCTATCAGGTTTTTCATATGTTGCCCGGAAAGTGCTCTTGACACCTGGTTATGAATAGACTCTTTCGTCGGTTTTTTGCCTCTGGTTATTATACCCGCTGCTCGGTCGTCTAATTTGGCGGCGATAGCGTCGAGTTTGCCCATGCTTTTGTTGATTTCATTATTAATGGACTTCACCTGTGAAACATAAAGGTTGTCGTTGAATGTAACCACAACGGTAAGATCCTTTCCGTATATTCTTTTATGTGTACGAAAGGCCTTCACCTGATCAAGCCGCGGATGTGATAAGGGCTCAAAACGTTTATCGTTATTGGAGATTGTGGCCAGTTCTTTATGATCATCCGGTTTTACCGAACCCACAAAATGAAAACCGGAATCCCTGATAAATCTGTTCAAATTTTCGCTGGAGTTATTGCCCTTATCAAATACAATCGTCATGCCATCGCCTTTTGGGGCCCTGTTTTTAAAGGCTTGGAAAAAACGGTCAATCAAGACCTCAAACTCCTTTGAATCATGACGATTGCCTTCGAACACATCGAAATATAGTGGGAAGTGGTCTTTGCGTGTACAGAACAAGGCATAATTAATTTGCCTGAGATCACCGCGCCCCTGTTTGTTTTTCCCTCTTTTCGCAATTGCGCAACGCGTGTTAAAAGAACCGATGAATGTATAAAAATTGGTGCCATCGTATGAAGTGCATGACAAATCTAATTTTTCCCGGTCCAACACGGAATTGACAAGTTTCATCCAAGCGCATTTTATTTTATCTTCTGTAATCGCAGACATGTTGTCCCAAAACCGCTGCGAACTCAGAGAGGCCTTGTTGACTTCAGGAAACGCACGAAACAGAATTGTATCCTGGAACCAGGGCCACATCGATCGTTTACTCACTGCGTCAATTCCCCGATTTATCGCGGCCAGCGTCAAATAGAATCCAATTGATGGTCCTTGGTTCCGTTTAGGGAGGACACTGTCGAGGGTTTGTATCATCTTTATCTGTTCGGACGTATTTAAATAGGCTGCCGGGCCGCCGAGCTGGAAAATCTCTGCATAATCCGGCTTTAATGGTTCTCCCTCTACCGCTTCAATGATTTTGTGCAAAGGTCCTAAATATTTTTGCCATTTTCTTCGAGACTTGCCGTCTCGCCTCTCGCTTTCTTCCGCATAATAATAGGTGATGCCTTTAATCTTCTTCCTGGTAATATATGCCATAGCGCCCCCTTAAGTTAGTGGGTACAATAGCAATATATTGTGTCAATTGTCAAGTAAAACGTGAATATATTGTGCATAAAAAGTTAGGGGGCACAAAATATTTTATTAACGCATTGAAAATAAACGGCTTTTCGAATAAATTATTTATAATTCGTAAACTCAGGCTAAGGGATGAAAAGGGGCTTTTGTGGGACGTATTTGATGATATTTGAGTTGGTTACATAGGTCCGACCCCATTATTCTTGCATTAATTCCAAAATTATTATAATTTATTTGGAATGAAATCCAAAAATTTTATATACAGAGATGTGATGGGCCGAATCCAGGAACGCCTTTTTCAGGGCAAGGCGGTTATTCTGCTCGGCCCCCGGCAATCCGGAAAAACCACCTTAATAGAGGCCGTTTTAGAACTCTCCGGCGAAAGCTATTTGATGTTAAACGCTGATGAGCCGGATGTGCGTGAACTGCTGCAGGATGCGACTTCCACCCGCCTGAAAACAATCATCAAAGGAAATCGAATCGTCTGTATTGATGAAGCGCAGCGGATTCCCAATATCGGCCTTACCCTGAAGCTGATGACCGATCAGATTCCGGAAGTGCAGACAATTGCCACCGGGTCTTCTTCTCTGGAACTTAATTCCAGCATAGCTGAACCCCTTACGGGCAGGAAGTTTGAATTTACCCTGCCGCCTCTCTCATTTAATGAGCTGGCTTCTCATCATGGCCTGCTTGAGGAGCGTCGTTTCCTGGAGCATCGCATGATTTACGGCAGTTACCCGGAAGTTGTGACATCTTCAGGCCGGGAAGAAGAATTGGTGAAGCTTCTGGCCGGCAGCTACCTGTTTAAGGATTTGCTCACGCTGGAGAACATCAAGAAACCGGCACTTTTGGAAAAAATCGTCAAGGCCCTTGCACTGCAGCTCGGCAGTGAGGTTTCATTTAATGAAATCGGGCAGCTTACAGGCGCGGACAGCCACACCGTGGAACGTTATATTGACCTGCTTGAAAAAGCATTTGTCATCTTCACACTCCCTGCATACAGCCGCAACATCCGCAATGAAATAAAAAAGAGCAGAAAAATCTATTTCCTGGATAATGGAATACGCAATGCAGTGATCGGCAACTTCCTTGCTCCGGCCAGCCGCACAGATACAGGGGCCTTGTGGGAAAATTACCTGGTCTCTGAGAGGCGGAAAATGACGGGCAATAAAGGTGTGAAGGCAGATGCCTTTTTCTGGCGCACCACCCAGCAGCAGGAAATCGACTATATCGAAGAGCAGGGAGAGCCTCTTTACGCCTGTGAATTCAAATGGAACCCGAAAAAAAAGGACGCCGGTTTTCCCAAAACCTTCTTAAAAGGATACCCCAGAGCGAAAACCCTGTTGCTAACCCCTGAGAACTACGACATGTTTCTGACAAACCCGATTCTTTCTTGATACCGGGCTAAGCCCCGGAATTCGAAACATGATCCGCCGTGGTTTTAAGTGATTACCTGATTTCGCATGGCCTTATTAAATAACACCTTATTGAATAACTGTTGCGCTAAGAGCTTAAGTGGATTAGACTAAAAAAGTAGACTAAGCTGGAGGGAGGGGTTCTGATGGAAATTATAAATATTCATGAAGCCAAAACACATTTTTCAAAACTCTTATCCCGCGTCCATGCGGGGGAGGAGATTGTTATTGCCAAAGCCGGCAAACCCTATGCCAAAATTGTACCTTTTAAAGAGTCCCAAGAAAGGATTCCGGGAATCGCATCAGGCAAAGTGACCGATGCATTTTTTGAACCGCTGCCTGAGGAGGAACTGCGCCGATGGGAATAGAAGCGATGCTTCTGGATACTCACATATTTTTATGGTGGCTGTTTGATGACGAGCGTTTGCCCAAAAAAATAAAAGCGTTTATTCAGGACATCAATAACCCGGTTTATGTGAGCGCAGCCTCGGTTTGGGAAATAACGACCAAGTTTCGATTGGGCAAACTTCCTGAAGCAGATGCAGTTGCCGTAAATGTGCCTTTATGGATTGATAAGGCGGGGTTTCAATCTTTGAATATCAAGCCTGAGCATGCGCAAATGGCCGGAAGCTGGAATGCTGATCATCGCGATCCTTTTGATCGCATGCTGGCAGCTCAGGCGTTGCTGGAAAAGATGGCGCTGGCAAGTGTAGACAAAGCCATGCAGGTTTTTGCAATCAAGATAATAAACGAGTGACCCCTTATGATACTCGAGGAAAGTCGCCGGATGAGATTTTCAGATTCCTTTAAGTCCCCCTTTTAAAGGGGGATTTAGGGGGATTTTTCATCATGGCCCATTATAAATCCCCCCAATCCCCCCTTTTTCAAAGGGGGGGCGACGAGAAATCTTTAAATATGTTTTCTATCCAGTCCTATCCAGACATAAAGTATTTTACTCTGAACCTAAATTGAGCGATTTTCAAGTTTGCCGCAGATACAAGGAAGATGCAGGCGAGCTATAGTGGACTATGCGAGGCTGCATCTGACGCAGTAGATGCGGTAAAATTGGAAATCCCGGAGGGTTTCAGATTGTTAAAATATAAATTGTTATAATCTTTTATAAAAGCATGTTTTTAAAAATCTGAAACGCTCAATTTAGGCTGAATTAAGATGAGTGATATTGAGGCCAAACAGAAAATTGAAATCGATTTCTGGCGGGATTCCAAAACCGAATCGCCTGAATCCGATTCGATTGTCAACATTATTAACAAAATGTCAGATGCCCGGGTGTTTCTGGATTGCCTGGACCGGCATCGGGACAAACTCCCCAAAACCGGTCGTGTGCTGGAAATCGGGGGAGGGCAGGGCTGGGCCGCCTGCATCTACAAACGGGTTTTTCCGCACGCACACGTGACAGCCACCGATATCAGCGAATATGCGGTCATATCGCTTCCCAAATGGGAGCGCGTTTTTGAGGTCAGCATAGATAATTCATATGCCTGCAAAAGCTATGAAATCCATGAAGACGACGCCTCGCTGGACCTGATCTTCTGCTTTGCTTCGGCCCATCATTTTCTGGCCCATAAACGGATGCTTCAGGAAATCGCGCGGGTGCTAAAGCCCGGGGGCAGGGCAATTTATTTTTACGAACCAGCTGCCACAAGATTCTTTTATCCTGTTTTGACGCGTCATATGAACCGGAAAAGGGCGGCTGTCCCCGAAGATGTGATGATTATTCCTGAGATTAAACGACTTGCCTTAAACGCCGGGCTCGAATTGTATATAGACTATTATCCGTGCCTGATCAAAAGGGGGCCCTTGGAAACCGTGTATTTTTATTTTCTTTCATGCCTGCCGTTTCTGCAGCGGATTCTGCCGAGCTCGGCCAACTTCATATTCACACGGCGATAAGATGAAGCAGCCAATAATTCACAATTCAAGGTTTGACACCCTGGTGGTGAATGCGGGGCCGCTGAAAAATATTGCGACGGGTATCGGCCGGTATATTCGGGAGCTTTACAGGCAAATCCAGGTCCGCTACCCGGAGCTGGTGATCCGGTATTTTGACGGCATCCGCCTTTGCGAGCAAATGCCGGTGCCGCCCGGCGGCAGAAGCCCCTGGACAGCTGCCGTTGATCTTGCCTGGCGGCTGCCGCCCGGTTTTGTCTACATGGCCAGGATGCTTGCCCATGAAATGAGCGCCCGCCGGTTTTACCGCGTTTCACGGGGATTTGACATCTATCATGAGGCCGGCTATTTCCCTTATAAGGCGGCAGGCAATGTAAAAACCGTGTTCACTATCCACGATCTGTCATTAAAAATAATGCCCCAATTTCATCCCAAAGACCGGGTCCGGTTTTTCAATAAATATTTTGAAAAATCCCTTAACCTGGCGGACGCTATCATCACGCCATCGGCATTTACCGGAAAAGAGTTCCAAAAAACCTATCCGGACATGCCTGCAAGGATCCATCCCATCCCGCTGGGCTGCGATAAATCGCTGTTTTATGATTATCCCCGGGAAAAAATAAACGCATTCAAAGCGCAAAAGCGCCTGCCGGAAAAATACGTCCTTTTTGCCGGTACTTCTGATCCGCGCAAAAACATCCGGGCCGTTTTCGATGCCCTGGCCCATCTGCCGGCACACGTAAAGCTGGTGTGCACGGGCTGGTCCGGCTGGGGAAAGGATGGGCAAGGCAGCCGGCACGCATCCGGTTTAAAAGACCGGATTATTTATACCGGCTATGTCTCGGACGCCGAGTTGGCCCTTTTGTATGCCGGCGCCCGCGTATTTGTCTATCCCAGTTTTTATGAAGGCTTCGGCCTGCCCGTGCTTGAGGCAATGGCCTGCGGCTGCCCCGTGGTGTGCGCAGATACCGCCAGTCTGCCCGAAGTCGCCGGAGACGCCGCCATCCTCTGCGATCCCGATGATTCGATCTGTCTGGCAGATGCAATCCAAAGGGTTTTTGACTCGGATGAACTTTATAGCCGCATGCGCCGGCAGGGGCTCAAACGGGCGGCAGGGTTTGACTGGTCAAAAACAGCGGGAAAAACGGTTGAGGTTTTTGAATATGTCTGCGTACAAACCTAAAACCGTTGTCATGGCATGTTCCCATCCCTATTGGTCGGTGCTGCAGGTAGGCAGCCAGCACCTGGCCCGGCAGTTTGCCCGCCATGGCTGGCAGGTGCATTATTTTTCCGCGCCCGTTACCCCGCTGCATCTCCTGAAACTTTCCACTCCCGAGGTGCTGCAAAGGTTCAAGCGCGTTTTTTACAATCCATCGATTCATGAAAACGGCATGATCCATTCGCATCTGCCTTTTTCCCTTATCGCCCCGGACGGACGTTTCCCGTTAAGAAGCAAACCGGTAACCCGCAGCTGGTATAAAACCCTAATGCCGTCATTGAAGCAAAGAATTCAAAAGGCGGGCATCAACCGGGTTTCACTGCTCTATATTGACAATATTTCTTATCATTTTTTGACAGAGCAGCTCTCTTTTGAAAAATCGCTCTTCAGGGTCATGGACATGCACGAGCGGTTTCCGGGATGGGAAGGCGAGGCACGGCCGCTGGCAGAAAAAATTGCCCGAAAGGCTGATATCACCGCATATTCAGCCAATGGGCTAAAATCCTATATTGATCGGCTCGGTCCCAATAAGGCGATACTGGTTCCCAACGGGGTCGATTTTGATCTGTTTGATTTCAAAAAGAATCGGCAGCACCGAAAAAGACCCGCATCGATTCAACATATACCCGATCCAATTGCACTCTACACCGGGATAATCGACTCCCGCATCGATTTCAACGTTATTAAAACCGCTGCAAAACAATTGCCCCGCGTTTCTTTCGTGCTGGCCGGACCGGCCGAGGCGGCCAACGGCTTGTCAGACTTGCCCGCCAATGTTTACCCCATCGGTCCGGTACCGCATCCTGCTTTGCCGGATTTGATGCGCTCTGCTGTGGCCGGCTTGATTCCTTTTGACGTAAACAACCAGATGGGTGCCATCAAAGGCATCCGCCCCCTGAAACTATTCGAGTACATGGCCGCCGGCCTGCCCGCAATCTCCGCCCGGTGGCCCGAGGTTGAAGAGATAGGCGGCCCGGTATGGTTCTATGACAATGCCCGGGAGTTTGTAAGCCTTGTGCAGAAAGCCATTCACCCGCAGGAATTCGATCCTGCCGCCGCCCGCCGCTTTGCCGGGCGGTTTGACTGGAAGAAAGTGTTTGAAGCGCTGATATCCAATGTTGATCCTCTGTAATTTTTCGCGGGAAGATTTCTCCTCGCTCGCATTCCTCGATCAAATGAAATGGCAATGAATGGTTTAATCAAAATTGATGCCCGCGGACAACTTTTGTCTGACACCGCACATATTCCCCGAACTGCACGAGCTTCAGTAAATACTCAAGAAAATACACCCCCATTTTTTGGGCAGGCCTGAGGTCTTTGCTGGCAAAAATCATGGATCCGCCCTTTACCGGCGGCTTGATCATGCAAAGACCGTGATAGAGGGCACTTAACGGGTTTTTCCGGATATCTGCTTCATTGACCCGGATATAGCCGCTGCACACCCGCCTGGCCTTTTCCATTAATTCAGGCATGGTGCTTCTTGCCGGATGCCGAACAACAGCATTTTCGCAGTAGCCGATGCTGAACCCGGCCGCATCCGCCCGTTTGCCCCACTCCAGATCCCCGCCGGATACCAGCGTTTCATCAAATCCCCCCACCGCGTCAAACACGCATCCCCACGCAAACATGTTCGCCGTGGTGGAGCTTCCATTTCTCGCATACTCGTCCTGCATGAAGGCAAAAATGCGTTCGTGCATTTCCGCCCAGGTGCGTTTTTCACTATCCCCGTATACCAGTTCAATCCTGCCCGCCATCCGAAAGCAGCCCGGATTCTCCACCAAAAACGCCACTGCCTTTTCGATCCAATCCGTATTCGGGATGCAGTCCGCATCGCAGAATCCCAGCACATCCCCCCGGCTCATCTGTATCGCGCGGTTTCGGGCCGCATAGGAGCCCTTCTTTGCCTCGCTGTCCAAACGCAGACCCGGCCGGTTTGCATATTCATCCGGAAAGGGATCGGCCGGGTCATTGTTTATCACGATGACTTCGAACCGCTCTCTTGGCCAGGTCTGCCGCTCAAGGGCGTCCAGGGCCAGGCTAAGCCGCTCCCAGTCATGGCAGACAGGGATAATAATGGATACAAATGGTCTTTTTTCAGGCATTCGGAAAAGAGCTACCCCTATCTGATGGTGTATTCTCTGGCTTGATTTTTATCTGTTTTTATGCAACCTGTTGGGATGTTAAATAAATTGTTTTTACCGGTTATGCGGATAAAAAACAAGTTTGTTGTCAAGTCAATGCCATTAACTTAAGCCTTAAAATGAGCGCGGCTGTCATTTCGAGCGGCAGCGAGAAATCTTTCAATTGCATGATTTTTTTAGATTTCTCGTCGCTATCGCTCCTCGAAATGACATTCGGGAGGAGCTAAGTTCATGACAGTGGTTGTCAAGTGGTTGCTTTGTCTTTAAGGCTTTCCGGGCAATAGAGGCATGAAACCATCTATCTATCTAAAAATTTTACAATTTTTTTTCGGGGTAATGGCATGAGTGAGCAGACCAATCCTGTTGTAATACTGGGCGCGTACCAAAGCGGGACTTCCGTTCTGGCTGGATGTCTGCGCCTGCTGGGCGTTAACCTCGGGCCGAGCCTGGGTGCCGCCGATGGATCTGAAGAAGCCCGTGATTATCCTGAAAACAGCAGCATCATCCTCATCCATGACATCCTCTTGCGGGATCTTAACTGCCGCTGGGACATGATCGGCACCCTGCCGGAGAACTGGCTTCAGAGCAGGGCGGCGGCCAATGCCCGGGAAAAAATCGAAAACCTTATTGAACGCGAATTTGCATCCAGCGCCCCCTGGGTGATCAGTGACCCCCGCCTGTGCAAATTCCTGCCCCTGTGGCTGGATATATTTTCAGAAAAGGGTCTAACGCCGCGTATTGTGTTCATGGTCCGACATCCCTACGAGGTGGCCGTCTCCCTGCAGAACCGGCACGGCTTTGACCTGTTAAAAGGTCATCTGCTGTGGCTCTCTTCCAATCGCCAGGCACTGTCGCGGCTGCGCGAATACGACCACGCCATTATTACCTATGACCGGCTTTTGGCTGATCCGGTTTCCTGCCTGGAAACCATCGGCCGCGAGCTAAACCTGAGCTTTCCCATCGGCTTGGCCGACGGATACCAGGACCTTATCGCTTATATCCGGCCGGAACTCAAGCACGCGCATAATTCCCATGCTGATACCGGCGAAAAGGGGAAAAATATTTTTGCCCATTACGCCTGGCTCTATGGTCAGTTTCGCCTCAATGAAACCCGGCACCTGGCATCCCCGGCGCAGACGCAGGCCTCAGATGAAGCTGTGTTTTCAGCTAAAACAGCCGTGCAGAACCTGGCCGTTTTTCCCCTGGTCCCGAAAGCCCCCAAAGCCCAGAAAACCGCCGTGGACACCTCACATGCGGCAGAAATGTTCGACAACCTGCTGGGCCTGATCCGCTCCTGATGAACAGGCCGAACTCAATACGGAAATCAAGCGGCAGCGGCTTCTGCTGGAAGCCGATCATCAGGAGCCGATGCTTTATGCACAAATCTGCCTTCCCTCGGCAGATAATGACCAAAATATGCACCCTTCCGAAAACACAAAAAAAATTCTTCTGGCCCCTGAAGAGTGGCAGAAGATTTCCATGGAGATCAATAATCCGGATGTACTGCGTCAAAACCGGCTCCGCTTTGACCCCCTGAACACAAGGGGCATGATCCGGATTCAATCCCTCGCCCTTATAAACGCGGCCACGGATCAGGCGGTCTGGTCTGCTCCGGATTCCGCCGGTTTTGATCAGTGCTCCGTTGAAGGCCAGGCGCTTGTGCTTGACCGCCAGGAGGGACTGGTTATGTGCGCGACAGGCAATACGCCACGGATTTTTCTCCCCGCCTTCCCCGATTTGCCGGATGCGCCGCTTCGTTTTGAAGTATGGCTGAAAGCCGGCCGGAATCTGGACCAAATAACAGATTTGTGGACCCAGAAAGACCAAACCATCAAGAAGCTGAAAACGGAGATCGAGGCAACCCAAAAACAGAAAGATGAGCTGGCACGACAGACCGAACAGTCCAAAACCGAGTGGGAACAGGAAAAACAGGCGTTAAGGGAAAAATTGACGGAAAAGGAAAGAATGATCCAGGTACGGGAAGAAAAGAAAAAGACGCTGGAGGCGGAAAAACAAAATTTTCAGCAGGACTTGCAGCAGCTTGAAGCTAAGTTGGCAAAAAAAGAGAGTGTTATTCAAAAGCAGGCTGAATTAGAAGCGGAAAAACAAAGCCTGGAACAATACCTCCAGGAAAAGGAGGAACATAAGCAGCAATTGGCCATTGAAGTAGAAGAAAAGGCTCAAGAAGCAGAGGAAAACGCTCGGAAAGCCAAAAGCCGGGCCGAGGAGGTAACTCGGCTTCAGGAAAAAATCGCTCGGCAGGACGAGGCGCTCGCCGGAAATGAACAGGAATTAAAGCATATCCGGGATAAAGTTACAGACAGAGAAAGCGATCTGGAAAGACTGCAGCAGGAATTGCAGAACCTTCAGGACAAGCTCGACAACCAGGAGGATCTTACCCGCCAGTACTTCACCGAGTTGTCAAAATCCGAAAGCCAGCTAGTGCATGTTCAGGACCGGCTGGCCGCCACTGAGGAGCGGGCCGACACGGCAGAATTACAAAACAAGGAAAACGGAAAGTTGATCAGCCAGCTGCGCAGGGACTATCAGGCCCTCATCTCCTCCGCCAGGTGGCGGTGGGGCAATTTCCTTGTTCGGCTGATTGAGATTCTGCTGTTTCGGAAAAAACAGCCCCTGGCTGTTGACCATATGAACGAGACGCTTAACCGGCTTGAACAAAAGGGGCATACAGCAGAAAAATTCAATATCCCGCTCGCCGCCCCATCTCCATTCCATGATTCTGAATCCATTAAAATGCTGAATAATTGGCTGCGCCAGTTGAACAACGACTATGAACTGCTCAAAAATTCAATGAGATGGAAGCTGGGAAATGCCCTGATCCGTTTTCTGGAACTTCTGGCCTTCAGGCGCAAAAAAACCATGGCCATTGATCACCTGGGGCAGATTTTTCAAGAATATCAAGATGAGTCAGCGGGAAGCCGGGTGCAAAATACCAAAAAACTGAAATCATGGCTCCGCCAGGCGAAAAACGATTTCCACGCCATCAGAAATTCCGTGCGATGGCGCACAGGCAACCGGCTTGTTTCAATTATCGACCTGTTGACTTTCAGGTGGAAAAAGAAAACCGCCATGGATCATGCCTTAAAGATTTCAGCAGCATACGAGGATTGGGCGAAGAACAACTAATGGATTCACAAGCGGATTTACAGGAGGGCCAGCCCAAAGCCTTTGAACTCGATTCCGCCCGGCGAGCGGAATATATCGCCGCTGGCATTGATGAGGCCGAAGGCGGCCATTTTGTATTTTTCAGGGGAGAATACAGACGGTTGCCCATCGCCCGCCTGTCGGCGGATCTGCTTTTCTACAGGCCGGAAAACGGCCGTCTGATTACCCAGCTTCAGGAGCTGGAGCGCACCCGGCAGCTGCCGCCGGGCTATTTTGCCGCCAACCAGGAAAGCCCGGAGGTCCAGGCAGAGCTCCACTCCCTGCTCCTGAAAATGTCCAAAGATCCCCGCGGCCCCATCTATCATGAGCTCTCCCGCCAGGCCCAGCAAACCGAACCCCTCCTGATAACCGCAGACGGTATCGTTGTCAACGGCAACCGCCGGCTGGCGGCCATGCGGGCCCTGCTTTCTGAAAATCCGGACCGTTACCGCAAATTTCAGGAGGTGCGGGTGGCGATCCTTCCGGATGACACCCGGCCCGAAGACATTGAATACATAGAAGCTGCCCTGCAGCTGGCCCCGGAGACCAAGCTGGCTTATAGCTGGATCAACCGGCGGCTCAAGCTCCGACGGCAGCGCTTTGAGCTCAAACTCCCCGTCTCCCGGATTCTGGAAAGTTACCGCCTGGAAAGCGCGGCCGACCTTGACCGTGAACTTGCAGAGCTCGCCCTGGCCGAAGAATATCTGGAAAACATGCTCGGGCAGCCCGGGCATTATAATTTGGTCGAGGACGCGGAAAAGCTGTTTGTCGGCCTGTGCGCCAACCTCCATCAATTACCGGAAAATGACCGCCGCCTGTGGCAACTGGCCGGGTTCGCCATGATCTCCGCCCGGGGAGAAATGGATGCGGACCTGTGCAGCTATTTTCCCTTTATCCCGCCCAAGCCGGCCCATTTACCGGTGCGCGCCCTTCAGCGCCTGGCCGCGGAAGAAGAATTGATAACCGAAAAACAACTCAAAGATGATCCTGACCTGCCCAAATCCACCCGAAAGGAGCTGGCCGCCGTTCTGTCCCGTACCTCGGATGCCGTCCGCCTGACCCGCACACTTTTGGATATCCTGGACCAGCTCCAAATCGAGCACCGGGAACAAAACGCCCCCAAGCGCACTTTAAAGCGCATCCAGCAGGCCCGCCAGTTAATCGAAAGCCTGGAGCCCCAAACCCTGACCGAAAGTCAGCGCGCCCGCATCGGCTCGGAACTCTCCGCCATCGCCTATCACGGCCGCAGGCTCCTTGAAGACGACCCGGCTGCACCCCCCATTATCGGCGGCTTTGCCGAGTGGGCAAAAGGCATGAACCCGGACAAGCCCAGCTTTACCGCCGGCCTGGCCCACGTCTTTCGCGCAATAATCGGCCGCCGTTTGTCCCGCCGCCTGGGGAGCCTGCTAAAAGGCGGCAAATAATGGCGTTTTGATTTTTCTTGCTGGAGATGCAGGTGCTATCGGTAAACATCCCGCCGGTGTCTGATCCTCAACACCAGCGCAGTGTCGCCAACAATTGAAAAGATCACGCGGTATTCACCGGCCCGAAACTTTCGCAGGCCGGCAAATTGACCGGTGAGTACGGGGAGCGTTTTTGCTTTTGAGGGCAGTTCCTGTTCAATTTTTTGCAGAATCCTTTCTGCCTGAGCCTTGTCGATTTTTTTCAGATCCCGGGCAACCGACTTTTTAAAGGCGATTTTACAGGTCAAGTTCCTGCCTTATGTCGTCAAGGGAAACAACCGCATCAGAAGGGTCCTGCAGCCGGTCAAGAGCCACCTGCAGATCCGCCATTTCAGCCAGGTAAGCTTCAATGGCTTTTTGGACATGAAATGATTTGGATCGCTGCGTTTCCACCGATATTTCATTCAATCTTGAAGCCAGTTCATCTGGAATCCGAACGGAAATGGCTTTGTTCATATGATTCTCCCATGTATTTAATTGTCATACATTATAGCCATTGTAAACAGGTATTGCAAGATTGAAGCACTCATTTAATTCTCACTGGTTAAAAGCCTCGTTGAAGCGGTTGATAAACGTTTGTATAAAATGATATGAAGTCATACAAAGTTTTATTGGTTTGTTATTTTTTTAGATTTTCTATAAGGACAAGAAAAAAGGATTACAATTGATTCCCAAATTAGCTGATTTGGTTGAGTGGCTTATTGTTAAAAGACTAACACCAGAGCAAAAAGAAATTATCTGGAATAAAATTCCCCCATACGGGCAAAGTGTTTTGCAGAAACTGCTTTCCCCAGGTGAGCAATATACGCTGCGCAGGGTAGAGCGCGCTAAACGTTGCCTACACCAATTGGGGTTCACAGATCGTCCGCTAATGGAATTGCATGAAATGCTTGAGGATAAATCTCAACCATTCCAGAAGAGGACGGCAGCATGGGAACTGGCTCTATGGGAAGCCAATCAATATACGCCTGCGAGCGCTTGGCGCTGCCTGAGCCTTCTCCCCATTGTGACAAAGGGCGAGAAAGATTCTGTTCGGCTGATCAGGGCAACAGTGCTCAAAGCGGAATGTCATGATATTTTGGCAGACAGAGCAGGAGGTTTTAAAACGGTTAAAAAACAACTTAACATGAGCCTTCATGCGGATCTTTACTTGGCTGCCGCAAATCTGGAAGACCAACTTGATAAGCGATTGGTATGGATTAATAAGGCCCTGGCGCTATATGAGCTTGCCCCCGTCACACTAGAAAAAGTTTCGGATATCCCGCCCTATGATCGTCTTGCACCGACAAAAGCCCTTCAGCCTTTAAAGACGAACGGCAACCCAAAGGTTACCGTTATTATTCCCGCATATAATTCGCAAGATACCATTGGAACTGCTCTTGATTCCATGCTTGCGCAGACATGGAGTAACCTGGAGATTCTGGTGGTAGATGATTGCAGTTCAGACCTTACAGCAGCAATCGTCAAAGAATATGCAGATAAAGACCCTAGAATTAAATTACTGAAAACAAATATAAACAGTGGTCCATATGTGGCTCGCAACATCGCGTTAAAAGAGGCTTGTGGTGACTTTGTGACCACGAATGATGCTGATGACTGGTCCCATCCGGTAAAAATAGAAAAGCAGGCGCAACATCTTTTGGAAAATCCTTTTATTGTTGCCAACATCTCGGAGCAGGCCCGAGCCACTAGCGACCTCAAGTTTTACCGGCGTGGTAATCCAGGTTTTTATATACATATTAACATGTCTTCAATGATGTTTCGCCGCCAGCTTTTACTTGATTCTTTGGGGGCTTGGGATTGTGTGCGCTTCGGGGCTGACGGGGAATTTGTGCGACGCGCGAGGCGAGCCTTTGGAGATGATTCCGTTATTCGGCTATCAACAGGTCCGCTTTCCTTTCAAAGGCAGTCTCCGAACTCACTGACCGGAGATCCGCATTTTGGGTATCATGGTTTTTTTATGGGGGCCCGTAAAGAATATTTTGAAGCCTCTAACTACTACCATGATATCGCGACTTGCCTGCGCTACGAGTTCCCGCAGAAATTCCGCCCCTTTCCTGTGCCCGAGCCCATGTGGCCCCAGCGGGAAGCCAGGCGATCGTCCACTCGGTATTTTGATGTGATTATTGCCTCTGAGTTTCGTCTGCCGGGGGGGACCACCATGTCCAACCTGGAAGAAATAAAAGTCCATAAAAAAATGGGGCTGCGAACCGGCCTGATCCAGATGTACCGGTATGACCTGGATACAGAAGGAACAATCAATTCAAAAATCAGAGAGATGTTGGATGGCAAAATGGTACAGATGCTGGTTTATGGCGAGAAAGTTTCATGTGATCTATTAATCTTGCGCCATCCACTTGTACTTCAGGACCGGCAACGGTTTCTTCCCGCGGTTAAAGCTAATGATGTCAGGGTTATTGTAAATCAGTCCCCCAAAAAAGATTATACCGGCGCCGGTTTGCGCTATTATGAGATTAAGCGCTGTTCCGAAAACCTTAAACATTATTTTGGCCGGTCCGGTATCTGGCATCCCATCGGTCCACAACTTCGCAAAATGCTTTATGACCATCACTTTGATGAACTGTCCTATGTCAATTTTTCAGACGAAGACTGGACAAATATCATTGATGCACAAAAATGGAGGCGAACCGATCGTCCGCCTCAAAGATCTAAAATTCGAATCGGCAGGCATTCGAGGGACCAATATGTCAAATGGCCTGCAGATCCTGGCACATTACTTTCCATTTATCCTGATGCCGGTCCATATGAAGTATATGTGCTTGGAGGCGCGCAAACACCGAAAAATATGCTTGGAAGCCTGCCTGACAACTGGATCGTATTTGAATTTGGAGCCATGCATCCCAAAGACTTTTTGGCTAAACTGGATGTTTTTGTTTATTATATTCATCCAGACTGTATTGAATCCTTTGGCCGTGTTATACTGGAAGCCATGGCCGTCGGCGTACCTGTTGTGATCCCTCCGAGCTATAGGGAGTTGTTCGCAGACGCTGCCATTTACGCGGAACCTTTAGAGGTAAGTCGGAAAATCGATGATCTTATGAGCAATCCTGAGCATTATAAGACACAGGTTAAGAAAGCATATGATTATGTTGAAAAGACTTTCGGCTATACCAGACATGCTTTAAGGGTGGAAAAAATTTCAAAAAGACAAAACCCGGATCAGAAGCGGCAAAAATCATTTTAATCGCCCTAGTCTATAGCCCTAGTCGTCTGTTTCCACCTCTTCATCAATCGTATCGTCATCCATACCCTGCGTAAGCCGCACCTCTTCTTTAACCAGTAAATTCAGTATCTTCTCCCGCTTCTCTTCAACCCATCGAGGCGAACCCAGAGCTAGTAGGTTGCCAGTGCATCCGGCTACCGCGCAGAGATCTTCGCCAAAGCGCTGACCCGGCGCATCAGCTTTCAAGCTGTCTTCGGAATAACTGATAACGGTCAGTGTTTTATGCTTTTTCAATTGAGCGAGTACCTCTTTGCGCTTTGCTTCGGGAATCTGGGCCAGCGTGTTTTGATCTATGATCACAACCTTAGCCTGGTTTAGCATCGCCGCCACAATGCCCAGCTCCACACGGTGGGCTAAATAAAGCTTCTCCCATTTGTCTTCCCCAATGTTTTTGTCTAAATTCGTACCGATATGTTTGTGCACTTCTTCATACACGTCCCTCGGCATGGCCTGCTCCAAGTCTTTTGGGGAAAATCCCTCCGGCAGATTGAGCATACTGCGCAAAGAACCGTCGCGTTGGGGCAGACCCTTGCACCCAATAAAAAAACACTCCCGGGGGGATACAAATATCCCGTTGTCAGCCTTGCTCCCGAGCCTCACCATGTAGGGGAAGGAATAACGCGAAAGGGGGACACCAGTCACCAGGGCCATGCGTACGGGTTCCCGGATTTCGATTTCAGCACTTTGCTCATAGATTCCATGGGCAGCCGTTTTTATCACTAGCCGATCTTCTTTATTCGGTTTGGATTCAGCGCTTTGCACAAAATGTTGGTACCGATGGATATATGGATAAAACCGCGAAAACTTGGTCAAAAAAGACATTATCCCTTTAAAAGAGTTCACCCCCAGCCGAAGAAATGTCAGGTATGCAACCAAGCTTGCCCAAGTGGTGGTGCCGCCTAAAGCCGCCGGCACCTGGATGACAATTACCAAGCTCACGCACATTCCCAGCAGTATGTTGCCCCATAAATCGGTTTTAGAGATAGAAAGAAAATAAACCGCCGTGGAATGCATTTTGTCTTTCAAGCCCCCCTTGTCAAAAGCCTTGTTGATAGCCTTGGTCTGTTTGGGAGAAATATACTGGAAGTCCTTGATATCTTCCATAAGCGACACAATTGTTTTTGTGGCCTCGCTGCCGGAGCGCTTGGCCATGAGATCGCTTTCATAGGCCATTATGTTTGCCTGATAAAAAAAAGGTAAAAACAATACCACCAGGCACATCAACCCCAGTGTCAGGCTGAGGTCAATATATACGAGAATGGGGAAAGCATACATCAGCATGACGATGTTCGGCAGCGTCGTTGCCATGAAACGCACCAGCATTGCTGATTTTTGCACATCCTTTATTATGGTTTTGGGTATCACTTGCAATGCATCAGACGCGCTTTTCGGGGTGGACGCGCCCGGCACCACCGTCCCGAACAAGGCAATGGCGCGTTTTAAAAGATAGATCTGGTATCTGGCAATCAGCCGGGAGGCAACTGCTCCGGCCATGTATAAGAGCCAGGCACTGAAAGATAAGAGTGCAAAAAAAGAAAAAGCTGCCAGAAAAAGCACTTCACCACTTCGGGCGGCAAAGTTTATGCCTGCCAGGGTGATCTCCACACTTCTTTCCAGGTAACTCACATACTTGAGGGCTGCAACCAGGGCAAAACCCTGCAGTGATGCGCCGATCATGGAAAAAGCGACAAGACTGATCATCGCCCGGGGAAAGGCCATACATATATCACGCAATAGCCATAACAGGGCATCGCGATACGCCGGGAAATGGTACAGGGCTTCTTTCAGCCGGTATAAAAACAAATTCAGTATATTAAATTTCATCAGACAAAAATCTTGCAAAAGATCTGGATTTTAGGCATATTTTTAATTTGTTGATACACCGAAACTCACGCTACACGATGTTATATTGTTTGTAAAGGTACAAGGTATTAATATTATGTCGTTAAAGTCAAACATGGCCTTATACCAGATATCAAATCTCAGTATATCCCTACGCCGGGAGCAATTATCCCCTTATTTTACCCCCATGACGGCATCCGTCCATTTTGCCAGCTGCATGCATCATCCATAACCAGAGAATAAGTTCATTATGCCCAAACTCATTCTCCACGCAGGCCTTCATAAAACCGGAACCACCGCCATACAGGCATTTGCGGCCAAAAATCGAAAAGCCCTGTTCAAGCAAGGGTTTTTATACCCCGATTACAGCCCGGCATTAAGCAAACCATATGAAGCCCATCATGATTTTGCCCACACCATTGCCGGCAAGGGCAAGCGCCTGAGCGAGGGGCAAGCCAGACAATTAGCAAGGCACTGGGCTAAAATAGCTGATAATGAAAACCTTACGCTGTTTTTAAGCTCAGAATCCATATCCCGCCACGTTGACGATAAAAGACCCGGAACCTGGCACGGCAAGCGAAAGGCCTATTTAAAAAACTTGGCAGGTGTGTTATCAGCATTTGATATCAAAGTGTTATTGGTGCTTCGCCGGCAGGATGATTATGTCAAGTCTTTGTTTCAAGAGCATGTCATGAAAAATGCGCCGGCGGGTCGGCAGCCGTTTTCAGCATTTTTGAAAAATTTTGAAAAAAGCGAAATTCAAAAAAGATTCTACCAGAACCTGCTTTTGTTTGAAGAGGTTTTTCCGGGTATAAAAGTGTTGATCTATGAGGATTTAATAAAAGACGGGCAATTGTGCACGAATTTTTTTTCAAGCTTGTGTGTCGATACTTGTAATATGGCCCAGGTCGGCATTGTGCGTAAAAGCCTAAGTGCCCCTGAAACCGTATTGAAAATTTTTCTAAACCGGGTGATCGACTCCAAAAAACAAAATCGTGAAGTTATAGACTGCATACATAGCCCTGAAGTACAAGGTCTGCTTGACAGTTACTACCCAAACAAAAAATATGATTTATGGGAAAACCACCGCGCCAGAGAGAAATTTCTTGCCCTTTTTGCAGAAGAAAACGAAAAGATTTGCAAACGTTATTTTCCCCAAAGGCAAGATCCGCTGTTTCCGTCGTTAAAGAACAACACAAATCCTAGGATACCAGAAATTCCGGAAGCGTTGAAAGCGGAGTTAGCGTTGAAAGGGCTTTATTTAAAGAAGTCCTTTTATGAATCCGGCAGGCTTGAAGGCAAAAATATCGATAAGATAATTCATTTTTTTAAAAAATTGGCAAGGAAAACATTTACAGCCAATAAATAATATCTCAACAGTCTAAAGTTTAAATGCCTTATGCCGCAAGCGGCATTTCGCAATCATTGGCCTTTTTGCTCTTTGACATAATTATTCGGTAAATCGCGCTATTCCTGAAAAAGCGAAAATTATGGTAGTATTCCATCTGGATGACGGCCTGCACCACTTCTTCCGATGGTATCGCCGAAGTGACGGTTCGCAGCCATCCTTGGTATTTCTTCCAGATCGATTGGTGGCAATTCAATGCCAGGATCTGAAGCATGCCGGTGGCGATACAGCCAAAATTAACAAAAGCTTCAAGCGCATCAATTGCTTCCCGAACCAAGCGTTTAGACCGAGGGTTGTCGATTGCCGACAAATCACTTTTGGTTTGCCTTCCGGCCCGCGGCCACACACTGGTCCAAAACCGATAATAAAAAGCACCGATCAGATGCTTGAGAACTTTAAAACTGACCTCGATCTTGAATCGATAGCTGTAGGCCCGGATGATATCGGCTGCCGGAAGCTCTAAATCCGAGCACATCAGAATAAATCGTTGGTCGCCATCGCAAACAAGCACAAATCGGACTTTCTCCTGAATGGGCCGCCAGATCAGGTCAAGGCATAAAACGGATATGATTTTGCTTTGCCCATATATCTCAAGGCGCACCTGCTCGAATACTTCGGTTTCGAACAAATCCACAAGCTTTCGCTTGGGGCCATATGTCCGGGGCCTGCCGCGTTTGCCGGTGCTTGGCGGCGGCGGCTCGTAGCCAACAACGTTACTTTTGGCCATGGTAATCACATGAAGCAGGCGGTGGCCATTGTCATCCACGAGTTGCCTCACGATCGAAAATACAGGACCCACGGCAAAATAGGCGTCCAGAACGATGATCGCTTTCTTGCCCATGCGCCTGGTTATATCGACGGCCATTTTGGCCATCAGGCTCGTCACACTGACCCTTGGCCGGCCATTGACCAGCGGCGCTGGTTTACTCTGGAACTCTCGGAGCTCTTCTACCCCTTCATGCAGCTCTGCACAAAGGGGGATGCAAAAGATTTTTTTTTACCCAGCCGGCCATGAGCCCGATGGCCCCATAATGATGGCCGTAAATATACGGGGCTTTGCCGGAGTTATCCGATTCCTGGTGCAGTTTTTTAATCCCCGGCATCTTTTCGGCCTCTTTGCTGATTTTGATGCCGTCGCCGGCAAGGAGCATGCGATCTTTGATATAGATCAACGGGCAATGCGAGAGAACAAGTTGCCACCATTTCTGTAAAATGTCGGTGAGCTTCCAGGAAGTGGCTCTGAAGAACGCCAGCATGGAGGTATAGAATGACGGTTTCAGTTGGAGCCACCGCACAAAGGAGCTCACGCCATAATGGTCGAGCCGGACCATGAAGCCGAAAATAACGACGACGAACCAGTTAAACGCCGCCTTTCGGGCAAAGCAGCTGCGAAAAGCAGATAACATATGGCTGATGACATCTATCATGATAGCCCTCCTGTTTCCTTGGAGGGCGCTTGTTTTACCGTAAATGTGTTGGGCCCGGTTTTAATAAACATTTTACCGGCTTTAATCTTTTTCAGGATAGCGGAGACCACCGAATCCCTTTCAAGTGTGACCTGGAACTGGGTTTCAGCCAGATCGATGATTTCAGAGACATGTAAGGGGCGATCGGCGGTGCTGAGTACGTGCCGAATGATTTCAATATTTGACGTACGTTTTTTGGGCTTCTCTTTAGCCCGCCCCTGAAATCGGTCAATGATTTTGAGTGTTGCTTCTGCAACCTCTTTTTGATACTTCAAATAATCGTCAAATTGGTCCATTTTGCATCCTCCTTTCGATTGTTGATGAATTGGAGGATACAGGGCAAAAAGACGTATGTCAATAATTTTTTACGTAAGTTTAAAACTTTTTAAAACTCCTTGAAACAAGCAATAATCAAAAAAATTTGAGTACGTATTATATAAAATACATAAATCGAACATTTTGCAACTTTAAACAGAACTTTGGACTGTCAAGATAATAGGCAGTTAATATGCGAGCCAAGTTATACATATGCATGGCCCCTCCGCGAAGCGGGCTTACGGCGCTTACCGGCTGTCTGAGTCTCTTGGGCATTGAACCACCTAATCATCAGCCGGATGCTGAAACAATAAATGCCCTGCTTTTTCAAGATTTGGGGCTTTCACCGCTTACGGCAGCCCCTTTATCCAAGGACTGGCTCACGACAGATGCAGCCCGAATCGCCGGGGTCCGTATTGAGAACCTTTTGGAAGAGCTATCAACGTCTGATAAAGATTATTTTATATTCGACCCTCTGCTCTGCAGGGTACTTCCGTTGTGGCAGAATGTTTGGAAGCAAATAGAAATTGATCCAGTATTCCTCCTTATGCTTCGTCATCCTTTTGAAACAGCGCGATCCCTTTCCGCTACTGAAAATCTAAACTTCACAAGGGCTCATCTCACTTGGATATCCTATACCCGCGATGCCCAGCGGGCCCTGGAAGGCGAAGACCACACCCTGATAACTTTTGACCAACTCTTGGCAGACCCAATATCAACCCTGAATGCCCTTAAACATAAAACCCACAACTTACAATCGACAACTTATAATCTACTCAAGTTTATTCAGTCTTCCCTGAAGCACCACCACGCAGGTGATATGAGCGAACAAAACAGGCAGACTTTCGAGCCATACGAACGCTTTTACCAGCAGATCCGTACAGCCAGTTACCAGAACACTGAACACAGCTTTTACACGGATACAAATACATTATTGCCGCTGGTGGACAGCCTTCTTGCAACGGCGGGACAACAGGAAAACCAAACAGACGTGCAGGCCCGAAAACCAGCCCCCTCTACTGAATCGCCCCTGCAGGCCAGCATCATTTTGGCTGCATCCGGTGGAGCTGAAGAGACGGTGGAAATTGTAGACTTGAAAGAAGAGCAGTGGCAAAAAATTGGTTTGGTGGTACCTGAATTTCCTTCTATCCAGTATTCTCAGATAATTTTAAGGCCCTTGAATACAAACGGGATCATATCCATTGCTTCTATAGCCATAGTCAATAAGGCCACAGCCCAAGTGCTTTGGAGTCTCGAGGGCCAATCTCTTATCGATGCTTTGCATATAAAGGGTCATGCTATAAAGCTTCCAGATGAGGCTAATCTAACATTGCTCATCACTGGAAGCGAGCCCCGGATTAGTTTCCCCAAGCCTCATTTTATTAGAGATTTTCCCCTGGATTTGATTATATGGATTAAGGCCAGCAGATCTCAGGAGCTAATAAGGAAATACTTAAATCTGCAAACCAAAGCCTTGGAATATATTTCTAACCGAATTTTACATGATAACTTTCCCAAGTTCGTCAATGATTATATCCCGGGAATGCCCGATTATTCTGAATTAACTGAGCAGTTTTTAAGCACTATTTCAAATAAACTGTTGAATGCGAGGTCTAAAGAACGCGAAGAAGCTTTGCATCAGGTTGAAGAGATTATCCAGAGTATCACAGGCAAATTTGATGATTTTAAATTGTCATTGAGTAAAATTAATAGCAGCCTGTGTTTGTTTTACTTGTTGCATGTGACAGACGATCATATTCCCAAAAATATTGTAAAATCCGGCTCATTCTATGAACTTGAATACCTCGAAATACTTAAAAATTTTTATCAAAAAGGTGAGTTCGTCATAGATTGCGGCGCTAACATCGGAAATCACGCAATATATTTTGCAAAAATTCTAGAGGCGAACGTATTGGCTTTTGAGCCCGAACCACATAATGCTGTGTGCCTTGTGGTCAATATAGCTATTAATAATATTCAGGATAAAGTTTACCCTATAAGGTACGGGCTTGGGAAAAATAACGGCTATGTAGATTTACAAATGATTATAGATAAAAATTTTGGATCATTCTCAGGAGATCCGGAACTAACGACTACCAACGAAGAATTAAAGGATTCTTTTAGTATAAGTAGCCCTGTTAAAACCATTGATCAATCCTTGGATGATTTGAAGATTACGAACCCTGTAGCAATTATAAAGATAGATGTAGAAGGCATGGAGACCGATGTCTTGGAGGGTGCGGTTCGCGTAATCTCGCAATCGCTTCCTGCGATCGGTGTAGAATGTAACGGGCGCTCTCAATTAGAGCGAGTTAAAAATATATTATTTAAGTTTAACTATTTCTATTTTGAAGTTACTAATTGGACGCCGACCTTTGTTTTTTTGTCTAGAGACAATCCTTTTCATATGAATAAACTTATTGAATATCTTGAAAAAAAAACAAAGGCAGCTGCTTTTAAAGAAAAATATTTCGAATAATAAATCAAGGGCGTCGTTTCTGAGACGAGTAATATTTAATTTAAACAAATCATGGGATTGAAAGATGTTTTCGGTAATTCTTCCTGTTCATGCTTCTATTAAAGATCTTGACAGTTTGTTATTTTCTTTTTTTGCATTGGAAATCGAATATCCTGTGGAGCTAATTATCATCGATTCCTATAATGCATTTGATAGGCACCAGATCATAGCCAAACACGTCACCAGGGGGCTTATACGCTACATCAAGATGCCCGTGAAAACTTCCTTTTTTCAGTATTGCAACTACGGTGCAGCCAGAGCCAAAAATCCATATTTATTTTTTCTGGTGCCTGAAGTTGATCACCCGGAGGGTCTTTTTTTAAAAGCCACGAAAAATATTCCTGCAGCAAACCAAGCTTTTGTATTTACGACCCATCAGGGTGAAAAAGAAATTAACCTTCTTCAAAAACCCTGGGAAACCCTTAAAAATTTTCTGTTTTGTAATAGCAGGGAAAGAAGTAATAATGCTGCTGAGGATATTTTTTTTGAGACTCAAGAAGGAGTGTGTCTGCTTTGCCGCAAAGATGATTTTAAGAAAATAGGTACCCCTGCATACGGTTATGATTATAAGGTTAAGGGCCTTGATTTTATACCGCAGATTAACAACCAACACGAGTTGAATATGGTAAAAAGTTCATTGCCATATGCTGATATTGATAGATCAATGGTAAATAAAGACATTGACAACAATTTTGAAACGCTTTGTGCCAAACAAAAGGATTTAGAGGTCATTTTTGAAGATTCTATTTCTTATAACAGCCTGGAAGATTGGAAAATCGGTGAGAATTTTGAAATGATAAAAGACGGCATTTTAAAATGCCGTAAAAGTGGGGTCTTACAATGTGCTGTAAAGCCGGAGATTAATATAAGCTCTGATAATTATTATAAGCTTCATTTTAAATATAAATCATTTACGAAAAAGGGCGAACTGTATTGGATAGTAAGGGATAACAGGATAGACGGTAAATTAAGTTATTATAAAGGAAGCATTGCCCCGGTTGTAATGCACGAGCCATGTTCAGAGACGTGGAAAGAGGCATCGATTGTTTTTCGAAGTTTTTGTCAAACCTCTAAAATTGACCTATATCTATTTTTGAGAAATGCCCAGGTGGATGATCAGATACACGTAAAGAATATTAAACTAAGCCGGCTTTTGCCGGAAGAGGCTTGCGTGAAACCCGATATTTTGGCTTCTGAAAAAGTCATTGCCTCATTGGCTTCGATTCCCAGCCGCAAAAAAGTTTTAGAGGATGTCGTTAGGAGCCTGTATTTTCAGGTTGATGAAATCAGGGTGTTTCTTAACGGGTACGAGTCGGTACCCTCGTTTCTGAAAAATGACCGCCGGATAAAAGTCGAAAGATCCCAGGTATGGGGAGATGACGGAGATACCGGCAAATTCTTCTGGGCAGATGATCCCCCACCTGGCTACAGGCTTATCTGTGATGACGATATTGTGTATCCGGCAGATTATGCTTACAGGATGATCCAGGAACTCCAAAAATACAATAATAAAGCGGTTGTCGGCATACACGGCATTTTATTAAAGCAGCCCCTGCAAAATTATTATGATAAAAATTCGCGACATGTCGCACATTACCGCCATCAAAATACCAGAGAATATGCCTGTCATGTGTTGGGAACAGGTGCCATAGCCCATCATACTGAGCACGTTAAACTTTCCCGGAATGATTTTCAGTTCCGAAACATGGCCGATATATGGTTGGCCAAAAAAGCCCAGGAAGAAAATATCCCACTCATATCCATCCCTCGGCCACATAACTGGATAATGCCCCAAGACCAAGTGGTTAAGCAAAGCATCTACAAACATTCTTTTGATAATATTTTGAGTAGTCTAAATACCCAAAGCATTCAGACTAGTGTCGTCCGGAGAATGCATCCCGTAACTCTGTTTCCGCCGCAGAGAGTTAAGCCGAAAGTGGTATTTGCCATAAAGACTTACAACCGAAAGGAATATCTTGCTGAATGTCTTGGATCTTTTCTTGCAACACGAAGCCTGGATTTTGAATGGGTGGTTATTGTTGCTGACGATGGCTCAACCGATGGCACCTTGGAATATCTGGAAAAGTTAACAATACCGCACGAGTTTCATATTATCAAAAATAATCGTCGCTACGCACCTGGGCAGACAAATACAATTTTTGGCCTTTGCAAAAAGATCGGTTTTGATTACGGGTTTAGTGTAGACGATGACATGTTTTTCACCAAGCACGGCTGGGACCAACTTTATATCAATGCTATCAAATCAAGTGGCTATAGCCATCTGGTCCACAGGCATTTAGTGCATGCGACGAATTTAAAGAAAAGAGACAATCCGGATTTCGAGCTGCCACCACCCGCTTATGATACTTCTCAAAAGTGTGTGGCATATGGTGACGCTTGGTTTGATTTGGGTACGGGTAGTTTGTTTACATTTACACCAGATACATTGAAGCGCGTCGGGTATTGCGATGAAAAAAACTTTCCGATCCGCGGGCAATGGCATGGTGACTATCATCTTCGATGCTGCCGGGCCGGCTGTAATGATATGAGCAACCTTTTTGACGCTATCGGAAGCAACGAATATATTGAAATTCAGAATTACAAAGCGGATTGTTACCGTTGCGCCCTTCCCTGGGGAGAGGAGTATAAAAAAACAAAAAATCCAGAGGAGTTGAACCGGCGGTTTGCTGTGATGCGAGATGAAAGCAGGATTTATGTCGCTCGACCGGCTTCGGCAAGATCTGAAAGTCGGGAGAGAGAGACGACACTGAATGCTTTTTTTGATAATATCTATGTCCTCAATCTCGACCGACGTCCTGATAGATGGGAGCGAGCGAAAAATAGTGCAGACAAGTTCGGTATCAACCTGGAGCGGTTTACGGCTATTGATGGCAGTAAGCCACCCCATGCTGATGAATACCAATTATATGCCCGGCAAGATTATATCAAAGTTCCAAAAGCCCTTGAGATAAGTACCAATTTTGAACTCTATCGAAAGTATCCCTGCGATATGAGTCGAGTAGCATATCTCGAAAAAAGAAATCGATCCAAGGCCATTGGCAGCCCAGGTGCATGGGGTTATTTACTGACCATGATCCATATTTTGGAGGATGCTCTGAAGAATGAGTATGAGCAGATTCTTGTGCTGGATGATGACGTCTTTTTTCATAAAGATTTACATTCGCTGTTTGCCAAAATTATTGAGCAGGTACCCAATGACTGGTTGATTATTCAGTTAGGAGCCCTACAATATCACTGGAGTGAGGATTGGATCAAGTGGTATTCCGAAAATCTTTATATGTGCAATGGTTCAAGTCTTGGATCTCATGCCGTGGGGATGCGCAAATCCGTCATTCCTTTAGTGTTAAATCATTGTCTGCGTTTTGATCTGCCATATGACGAGGGCCCACTGCATAAACCAAAGGCCATATACCCGGAAAAGTGCCTGACCTGTTATCCAAATCTATTGATTCAAGATGTCAGTGAAAGTGATATTTCTGATAAGACTGGTCAGAAAAAGGTCATGTCAGAAGAAAAAAATGTGTATAAGTGGAAAATGTATAATTACGATGTGGATTTTAATTAGAAAGTAACTGAACATGATAAAGACAGTGGAATTACCTTTAGTAAAGATTGAATTTATTGATAGTATAGATGATCTAAAACAATACTCTAATTACGACATATGTATTACAGGGCTTGATAAGAGAAGTGTCAAGTTAGGGAGAAAATTGAATAAAAATAATATTGATTTTGTATGTTTCGTTAGCCCTGAAAATGTAGCACTGACAGAGAAATCAAATGTCTATGCGCCTAATAATACATGTAAACTTAATAAAAATAATGTTTTAGTGGTAAACTTTCCTAATTGGATTAACTCATTGCATTATTATATTGAAATGGGTTTTAAGCATTTTGTTATCCTCAGGCTTTTTCAGTCTGACTCTTGGGAAAGAACTTGTATCGTTTCTCACATGAATAAAATTATCTTCTTGCCAAATTATAAGGTGCTGTACAGCTCAATCAGAGAATATTTTCGGAAAAATTATCCTGAATTTGAAAATGCCCCAAAGACAAGTGCGGGGTTGAACACTAGAATCGAAATGAAAGATCCGGCATTTGCTGATTATTTTAAATTTACTATAGTAAGAAATCCATGGGACAGGGTCGCTTCATTTTATCGTGACAAAATAGATAAAGGGAATAATCACCAAAATTATAGCAAATGGAGGCATCCATTTGCTGTTTTTCTTGACAAGGAAGATTTAAAAATAAGCGATGTAATTAGAATTATTTCTTCTGTTCCTGACAGTCATGCTGATAATCACTTTATCGCACAGTATCCAAAAATATATTCTAACACCAAATCCTTAGTTGATTATGTGGCTAAGTTTGAGACCTTACAGAAGGATATCTCTGCAATAAGAGATATATCCGGTTTAGACCTTCAGCAGCTAAAAAAATTTAATGTCACAAATTTCAAGAATAGATCATATAAAGACTATTATGATAGTAATGACGCAATTAATATGGTAGGAGAGCGATACAGCAATGATATTATTTCATTCAATTATGTTTTCTAAGTGATTTTAAGGATATAAGTATAGGAAACGATTGTATCGCCGAAGATGATTTTGCCGCGTGCGCTCCTAAAGGGAGATGCAAATGAATAGGGCATTTTACTTATTTTTTTGGCACTCATCGATAATCGGCGTTTTTTTCTACCAGCTATGTAATAAAAGCAATCCGGTATATACATTATTAAATTATTAAATTATTAAATAGAAAATAGGT
Organism: Desulfobacterales bacterium; assembly: GCA_034520365.1. Classification (NCBI taxonomy): domain Bacteria; kingdom Pseudomonadati; phylum Thermodesulfobacteriota; class Desulfobacteria; order Desulfobacterales; species Desulfobacterales bacterium. The sequence goes on along the minus strand of JAXHNP010000007.1, from coordinate 104,296 downwards.
TTTCAACAACTTGTTGGTAGTGACTTTCATGATTGGAGTCAAATTTTGACAATATTCCCAGATTTGAAAAGTAAATGATTTTTTGAGGCTATTAATGAGTAAAAAAAGTGTTGGATCCATATAGGGGCGCATAAAACAGCGTCCTCATATCTTCAGCGAAACTTAATGTATAACAAAAAGCGTCTTGGGGAGGAGAATATTCGTATTCTCTTGGCTAAAGAAAATTATAAGGAAGATTTTTTAAAGCCTTACAACAGAATGCTTCATAAATCATATCAAGTTGGCAGGTTGGTCGTGGAAGACGCGGATTGTATTGAAGCTGAGATTGCGCTTAAGAGCCGAATTATGGCGTTGAAAAATAATAACTTTATATACTCGGATGAGCGTTTATTGGGTTCGATATTAGGTTATACTTCAACCTTGTATCCAAAGGCCAGGTATGCATCTGAATTTTTAAGGAAGCTCCTTTTTGACTTGAATTATGAAACTACTATTATCCTATATATCCGCAATCAAGATGAGTTGGTAGAGTCTTCGTACCTTCAATATTTCCGTGAACAAGGCCCCAAGCATGACTTTGAGTCCTTTTATCAAGGCTTAAAATTGGAGCGTTTATCTTGGCGAAACGTCGTGGATCCCTTTGTTTCAGATTTTAGTGAAGATTGTGTGATTATCAAAAATTATGGTTTAATAAGAGAAAATTTGGATTATTTTATTCAAGATTTTTTTCAAATATTTAGCGACTTAAAAGATATCAAATTGTATGAGAAAACAATTAATCCCAGCTTTTCTGTCAAAGCGATGGAAATTTACGGCATTGTATTCCCATACTTGACTTCCCAAGAGCGGAATAAATTCCAAAAGGTGCTGAAAGAGTCCTTCCCACTGGATGAATATCCCGCCCCGTTTCTTTTAACAAGCGAGCAAAGGGAATCTTTAATTAGTAGATATAATAAAGAAAATAAAATGCTTGTGACAGATATGGCAAAAACTGAAACTTGTATGGAGAATAAAGATATAGATTAATTCAATTATGTTCTAGGGATAAAAACCAATCTTTGGATGGATAAAAGCTAAAAGTCTATTTTTCAATCGCCATTTTTTATCAATCCCAAAACAGCTTAAATTTTGCCATCTAATAATATCAAATCGGTTAAGGCCGCTACATTTTATAGTGTTAAAAAGAATGATCAATTTTGTGTTGCAGTGTAAAGAGGAGAAGGAGAGTAAATGAACATTTTTTTTGCTACAATGCCACGTTCAGGCAGTGAGTTCGTAATAAAATTAACTCGCTTGTTATTGAATGTAAATTATCAATCCCTCATTTCACTAACACCCGGCAGGATGCTGAACCGGGAAAATGAGAAATCAAAAATTTTTCAAGAAAAAATTAGTGAAGGCAAGGAAATTGACTATATCAAAGAAAACAGCTTTAAATACATTAAAGTGGAGTCCCCATCGGCGGATATTTTATCCTATGACCTTAGCGCTGCATTCCCAAGCTCTAAATGGATTACATCATTTCGCTCAATCGATGAAATTATAATCTCGCACTACAACTTAAAAACATGGGGGTGGACAGAGAGGAGAATATTGAATGCTTATGTTTGCGACTTGGTCTTTTATGAATTTTTAGATCGCCAAAAAAGACTATTCGCTGTAAATATTAATGAGCCGGAAATGTTTAACTTAGACAAGATGATCGATTTTTTGGAGAGTCCGGTAAATATAAGGGATCAAGCAATAAATTTTATTAATAACTGGTACGTGGTAAATCCTTTAGATCGTCAGCAGAAAAAAGCATCTGAAGAGGTTTTGGGAGAAAAAGACATACCCCCCAATCTTTCAAGCTTGAGAGATCGGCATCCGTGGCTCTTAAATATAGAGTTCCGTTATAGGCAGTTATGGAAAAATTTTATATAGTTATTCCGCTTTGATGCCCAGTCCTTCTTTGTAAGCTCCCAACCCGAAACCCCTCCCCAAAATTGGGGGAGGGGTCAAAAAAACAATTTACAGGCGCAGCTATCGCCGTGGCCGGGGGAATACTTCAAAAGTCATCTCAATTTGACTAATCGGGTGGTTATTAATAAGCTATTAGTTAACCATTCTTATTCTTGAAATGGTGGCACCATCATCTTCAATATATATTTCAACTTCTGCATTCATGGAATATGCTGTTAATAATGTCGCTAAGAGCTCTTTCCTGTTGGTGTTATCCAATTTAAACCACTGATTATCATATCCGGCGGTAGGGTTAGTTACAAAAACGAAGTTATAGTTAGCTGCTGCCCCAACTTTGTCAATAGTGCAGGTGCCATCAGCATATCCTGCAGCAAAAGATGAGCTGACAGGAACAAAAAGAAATAAAGCTGTTACGATAAAACTGCAAGCTAATAGTTTAAAAAAGTTAGATTTCATGAGAGCCTCCTTAAATTTAATTGTTTTGGATATTGGTCAGTTTATGTTGCACCATATCACCTTTCCGGGGGGATTTCCGCCGGAATAAGTTGATTAATTTGTTCCTGAGTTAAAGGTTTATGTTCTTTTTCCGGAATAAGTTGAGCCGTTTGTTCCGGGGTTAAAGGTTTGTGTTCTTTTTCCGGAATAAGTTGATCAATTTGTTCCTGAGTTAAAGGTTCGTGTTCTTTTTCCGGGATAAGCTGATCAATTTGTTCCTGAGTTAAAGGTTCGTGTTCTTTTTCCGGGATAAGCTGATCAATTTGTTCCTGGGTTAAGGGTTCTATGAATGTCAAATCTGATTGGGTTTCACTCTGAGAAGGTAAACCCGCTATATGGTAATACGATTCAAAAAGGTAAAGTGTAAGCGTTGCCTTTTCAGAATTGTATATGGCTGCATGGTTGCGAACATCGTAAAGTTTGAGGATTTTGCTTAAAGCCTCTTTCAAAGAAATTTCTGAAAAGGATATATCCTTGGTCACAGCGGGTTCGTTCCCCCTGGTTTTTATGTTTAAATTGGTTTGCTGGCCAATATCTTCAAGCACTTGGCCAAATGTTTGTTCTTTTTTGTCTATACATATGAAATTGTTTTGGTTTGAATTATTAATCTCCCGCAGCTTTTCATCTGGCGTTGCCGGACTCAATCCCGGCACAAAAAGCAATATCGCAAGGGTTATGATGAAAAATTTTTGCATGATGGAAAATCTTGGTGTGTGAATTTTTATTTACTATTATAATCCTTTAATCGTGAGGCCATGTCAAGCTGAAAACTCCGCAACAAGAAATTTTTTTTAATAAGGAGTTGATTTGATCTTAATGCCATTCACTTAAACCATTTTTACCCTCATCCCGACCTTCTCCCAGGGGGAGAAGGGGGGCAAGATGGAACCCGACCTTCTCCCAGGGGAGAAGGGGGTAAGATGGAACCCGGTCTTCTCCCAGGGGGAGAAGAGGGTAGATGGAATCTTTAAACGCATTGATTTAGTCTTCAAGCAGCAGCAGGTTAATTGCGGGCATGGCAGGCCCCTGCTCAATCAGTTTAAGCGTGTTATATGCATTAATTCTCCCACCGCTTTTTAACTTATCGCTCAATGATGCAATGCGGTCGACACCTCTGGTTATTGCGGATTTGATCTGTCTGTTGGTTAAGGGTTGGGTGTCGGGCATGGCCATGTTGTATGCCTTGGCAAGTGCGGCAAGTCCGGAAACATGCGGGGCGGCCATGGAAGTTCCGTTAGCAAATCTATACCCGGAATCAGCCGGATTAGGTGACCACGCTGTCATATTAAATGTGTCGACATAAAAGCCATCGCTATAACCGGAATAATCGCTTTCAAACTCACATTGGACATATAGATTGTCGTCTCCCTCGGCTTCAAGCCTTTTCATATCTATAACGCCTAAATGCCAGCCCTCTGTGAAGTAGCCAGAAAATCCATGCGCTATAGCATATGAACCTGAACCGACACGGACACGGAAAAAATCATATCCCGGTTCGGATATGCCAACAAAGTGATATTGCAGTTTTGTGCCTTCATAGGAAGTGAAGTTACTGTTTGCAAGAACCTGGACATAATGGTCGTCATTATTTCCGTAGTACGCCCAATCATCAAGTGTTGAACCGGGGCTGTCTGTCAAGGAGAAGCTGGGGGTTGTATAAACATAAGATGTAAGGCCAAACGGGCCGCCGCTTGAGCCCCCGGTTACCCAGGGAGCGAGAGTGCCGTCATCGAAATTATCGCTCCATATTGTTTGTCTTGCCGGGTGCCCGCTGTAGATGTTGACCCCGGGCGCGGCCACGTCCACTGTAGTGGCTCCGAAATTTGAGAATGAGGCGAGTTCGTCATTCTGGTCAGTGGCTGCTACTGAGATAATGTTTGGGCATTCATAATTGGACGGGTAATGAGGCGCACTATCATTATCTTTTCCAGAATTTCCAGCGGAACAGACAACAAGCGCCGAGCTTTCACATATGGCATCTTTATAACTTTGGGAATAACTTTCGCCCCCTGAACTTATATTGATTATGTCCGCATTGTTTGAACAAGCGTATTGGATGGCTGAAATAATATCGGCGTCAGATCCGGCACCCAATGTGCTGTGACTTCTGAGCGGCATTATGTTTGCCGTCCAGCATACACCGGTTATCCCTTCGCTGTTATTTCCTTTGGCCGCAATGGTGCCGGCGCAATGCGTGCCGTGATTATTGTAGTCCATCGGGTTATTGTCATCATCAACCCAATCCCATCCCATCACATCATCCACATAGCCGTTGCCGTCATCATCTATGCCGTTTTCTGATTCAGAAGGATTTGTCCATGTATTCTCAGCCAGGTCGGGGTGGTTATAATCCACGCCTGTGTCAATCACGGCAACAACAACGTCGTTGGATCCTGTGCATAGGTCCCAGGCTTCAGGGGCATCAATATCCGCATCCGCAGTACCTCCAGTCCCGTTCACATTTTGTCCGGTATTGTGCAAACCCCAGAGTCGGTTATCCAAATCATCGGGTGTCGTAGCATCAATCTTGCGGATGTAATTGGGTTCGGCGTATTCCACGGCCGGATCCTGTTCATAAATTTTAAGAGCTGCTTCAACAGGGAGATCCTCCGGGAGTTTTACGTGCTGTACCCCTATGGAACGAAATTTTTTTATTGGAACAATCCCATAATTCCTTCGATATTTTTCTTCAGTCGTGGTTTCATCGTTAACAAGGGTTTTATATTTTACCAGCAATTCGCGTGGTGCGTAATTTTTGGGTTCTGGATCTTCGATGAATTCCCCATCTTTTAAAATGCCGCGTTTTTCGAACTGGTTTTTATCCTGGGGGCTGGGTTTGGCCTTCGCTTCGGTTTCTTTTATAATTGAAGGGTCAAGTGCGGGGGCTGTATTGTCAGCAGCCAATGCCGAAGAAGAAATGATGACGCAAATGGCAATAAATAATATTGTAACTGATCTCATTCTGCTTCTCCTTTTTGAAAATTTTAATTTAATCCAAGGGGCGAAGCATTATTCGGCTGTTTGAGGCGGGGAGATCCTCTTTGGCTGATACCGGAAAAAACGCCGAAGAAGCTGCAAATTTAGAGTAATAGCAAGAAAGAAAATAGTAGATTTATACTCTTGTACTTCTAAGGGTAGCCCGAAAAAACTCAATGTCAAGAATAATTTTTTGATTTTTTTCAAATATTTTTTTCGAGCAGCCATGTTTTATGCGTTCACAGATCATCCTGTTCAATTGATAAAGGGTTTTGTTTAATAAGGCTGAATTCTGCTGTAAGCACGGCCGGTCGGCGCAGTGGCCGCCCCTACTTATCGGAGGGGCAGTCGGCGCGGTGGCTGACGAAAAAAAAGCGCGGTGTTGCCTTTTTAGAAGGGCAGGCCACCGCGCCGGCCTCAAAAATAAAACAAATTTACTCCGGCTAACCTTAATCCAGGAGCAGCATCATGACTCCAGGCAGAGCTTTCGGCCTGATGATTGCCGTAAGGTTTCTGTCTCTTTCTGCTGTGAAGGTATACACTTCTTCCGTGGAAACAACACAGCTTCCCTCAAATCCATCCCAGGTTTCGATCCAGTGGACAAAGGCATATCCGGAATCCGGGGAGGCGCTGACGGTTGCATCCGCGCCATGGCTGTAAGAGCCTGCTCCTGTCACGGATCCATAGTTCACGGGGCTTGCAGAGCAAGTGATGTCGTATTGGCTCTGCTCCTGGCTGAAGTTAGCCTGAAGGGTAACATCGTCGGTTGCTGGAAAAGAATACGAAGCGCTGCAGGCGGCGACCATGTTATCAACCGCCCAATGACTGAAAACATATCCGGGCTCGGCTGATGCAGTCACGGAAACGGTCGAGCCTGAAATATAAGTGCCCGTGCCGGATACTGTGCCGGCCCCTTCGGGATTGGTGACTGCTTCCACGGCATGCTCCACATAGAACTCATATGCGCCCATGTCGTAGCCGTCACCAAAAGGACGGGAAATATTATCCAGATCAGGCGAGAGGCCGGTGCTGCAGGTATCGATGGCCGGAGAATCGCCGAGCAGATGGAAATCGCCGCTGGCGGCATCCACGAAACGGGGATTACTGGCTGATCCGACATTTCCGCTCTGGTCGATGTTGCATGTTCCGGTGAGATTACCGCTGGTGATCCAGAAGCCACCCTCATCATTGCCCCAGGCGATGCTGTTTGCAGCATGCCCTTCGGTATTAGACTGTGAATATCCCGCCCCGTTGAAGTTGTCGGCCAGCGTGACATGGGTCAGGGTGAACTCGCCACCCTCGGTGCGGATACCTGCGCCAAATCCGGTAGTGGCAGTGTTGCTGTAAATCAGGCTGTTGGAAACCTCCGATGCCGAAGTCCCAGTTTGAAAGATGGCCCCGCCGCGCGCAGCACTGTTGCCGTGCAGGCGGGTGTATGCGACATTTAAAGTGCCCGCGTCCAGATAGATCGCCCCGCCGTGAGTGGCGGCGCTGTTGTCGAGCAGGGTGGCATCAGAGATGTTGATGGTTGGTGTATCGCCTGCCGCAATCGCCCCGCCATGGCCGTTTAGCGCGTGGTTGTCGGCAATGACGGAATCGTTTAGGACGTTTAGTGTGCTGGTTTGCCACAGACGCACGCCGCCGCCGGATTGACCGGCGGTGTTCGATACGACCTGGCTATTGTCAACCGTGACCGTACTGTCATTGATGTATATGCCAGCGCCCCGGCCGTCGGTTTCTGAAGGCGCCAGATGGTTTTCAATAGTGCTGTTGGTCAGCGTCAACAGGCTGCCGCTTGATACATACGCGCCGCCGCCATAGGCAAAGCCGGTGGTCTGAAAGGCGTTGCCGGAAACCACGGTGTTGTTGAGCGTCGCTTGGGTAGCGTTTGCAAAGTATAGACCCGCTCCCGTGTGTCCACCCGGTCCCAGTTGATTGGCCTGGCTTGCATCGGTTCCGCCCACGTTGACGTCGGTCAGATTGATTGTGCTGTCTTCTGCATAAATGCCGGCCCCTTGAATTGTCGCGATATTGTTGAAGATATTGCCGCCAAAGTCAACGGTGCTGCCGGAGGCGTAAATACCTGCGCCCATGGCGGCTTCGTTGCCATAGGGCAAAGTATCATTGCCGACTGTGGCGTTGGACGCGGACAGCGAACTATTGTTGGTTAGGTAAATGCCGCCGCCCCCATTTGACGCCGTATTCCCTCCGATGGTAACTTTTCCCAGGAATATCTCGGAATCGTCAGCATAAATGCCGGCCCCGTCGTAGGCCTGGTTCCCATTGTAAATCCAGACCCTCCCCGTCATCGTGGCGATCGCGCCTTCTTCCAATAAGATAGCGCCACCCCTGCCATCCGCGGCAGTGGCCTGGTTGCCGCTCATATCCGCATCAATAAGGTGCAGCTCTCCCCCCTTCACCGAAACACCGCCGCCGTGGGGCGCTGAATTATCATTGATATCCGATTTCGTGTCCTGACTGGTCAAGATTCCCCACACGCGCGCGCCGCCGCCGGCAATGGTGGCGGTATTATTGTCAATATTGCTGCCGTTTGTGAGGGTCACCTCGGCGGTGGAGCTGACATACAGCCCCGCGCCATAGGTACCGGTGTTGCCGAAGATGCGAACATTGTCCAAAGTGACTTGGCTGCTAGTTAAGGCACAAACCCCGCCACCTATACCATTACCATTGGTGATATAGAGATTGACCAACGTAACAGTGGATTTAGCTTCAATGGTTACTACCTTGTCGCTGCCGCCGCCATTGATGGTCGTTGGGTCTGACGAAGCACTGCCGCAGGCGGCGTGCCCGCCTTGCAGGGTCAGATTTTTGTTGATGATGAGATTTTCGGCAAATGTCACCCCGCCTTCGATCAGTAGTCTGTCCCCGGCACTCGCTGCATCAATGGCGGCGCTGATTGTGGAATAAGTACAGAAGCTGCCTACGGTGAGATCTGCTGCTTTGGCGTTGCAGGGATGAAGGGCACTCAAACCCATGATCATACAGACAATTAAAACCAAATTAAGCCATCGGAAATTTGTTTTCATCATGCCCTCCCTCCCTCCTTCATATAAGGATGGAATCAAGAATAAAAATTTCGATATGGTCAAGATGCAAAATAATGGGTGTGTTAAACTTTAAAATAGGGATTTATTTTTTGCAATAAAAAACAAAACTATTTTCAGAAAAATCAAGATTTTTTGAATGTACCAGGCTAACCTGTGCCCGTCTCAGGCCATAACCGTTATTCCCGCCCAGATGTTATAATCGCCGGCAATACAGCATAGATATCAGTCTCTTTTTCGCTGTGAGGTTAAAAAATCTTTTGACTTTTGTGTTCTGTTAACACATGGTCTAAAAGAGCCAAACCAATTGTGAGATTGGGACGGAAAGTCACGGGTCTTTTCGATGCCGATTTTTAATTTTGGTCTAATAGATAGCCGGACTGCAGGGGTGCTAGTCCGGCTTTTTTTATGGCAAGCAGCATGCCCAACCGTATTTCAGGTCTTACCTTTTAGGCAAAAACGGACGCACCAGAAGTATATGCGGATGTCAGCCCAAGAGCCGCAGTCTCTACTAATTTAACTCAGTAAAAATTGAAAAACTGGCGTAAAACGCCTTGATGCTGTCATTTCGAGTGGTAGAGAGAAGTCTTTGTTAGCGCAATTCCTTATCCCATTCTGAAAAAGGAGATATCAATGTTGCTTGGACCTGTTTGTCAGAAAAAAATAGAGTATTTAACGTATGGTGCATTAATAAAGATCGCTGCTTTTACGCTTATATTCGTTTTTATTTTATCATTTGGTTCGAGCGCTTTTGCAGCAACCTGGTTTGTACGTTCAGATCTTGCCGTATCCGGCGACGGAACCAGCTGGAGCGAGGCCTTTACTGGTATTGCCGAGGCAGTCAGCGCTGCAACAGCCGGCGATGACATTTGGGTTCAGGCGGGAACGTATTCTCCAGCATCGACCATATGGGTTACAAAGGCTGTTATCCTGCTGGGTGGCTTCGAAGGTTTTGAAACCGAGGCTTCTCAGCGCAATTTCGTGTCAAATGAAACCATTGTCGATGGCGGCGATGCCATTCGGATCATGAACGTGTCTGCATCGGCGACATTAGACGGTTTTACCTTTACCAACGGCAGCGATTCCAGGGCCGGAGCCATGGTAATTTCGGAAAGCGGGAGTGAGCCGAATATTTTGAACTGTAAGTTTACCCACAACGCGTCAACCGGAACCGGGGGAAGTGAAGGCTATTACGGCGGCGGGGCAGTTTGGTTGAGTTACGCCAAGCCTGTATTTAACAACTGTGTTTTTGCCCAGAATACAGCTTTGGACTACGGCGGCGCCATTAATGCGGGAAGCGGCTCGATGCTTCTTATTAACTGTACCTTTACCCGCAACACCGCCTATACGGGCGGCGCTGTATACATATTGGGCGATACGGACATTAAGCACAGGATCTACAATTCTATTCTCTGGGGGAACACCAACACGACGGGATCTGATTTGGAGGTACGATTTTCGTCAACTGACTGGCCTGATGGCAGCAATAATTGCTGCTCTAGTTATGTCGGCTCCGCTCAGGTTTATACAGACCCGCTTATCATTGATCCGGACAACGGCAACTACCACATCGCCCCCGGTTCCCCGTGTATTGACCAGGGAACATCTTCTGTCGGGCTGCTGCCTATAGATATTGACGGAGATCCGCGTCAGCTGGACGGCGATTCAAACGGATCGGTCATCGTCGATATCGGGGCTGATGAATTTGATCCGAGCCAGGATTATTATGCGGACCTGTATGTGGATGGAATCGACGGGGATGATTTGAATGACGGCACAACCTGGGCAGCCGCCAAGGCCAGCCTTCAGGCGGCCATTGGCGCGGCAGCTGAAAACAACGAAATCTGGGTTAGAGGGGGTAATTATGATTTAACTTCCCCGGTTAATGTCGATAAAGTGCTTTTTATTTACGGGGGGTTTGCCGGCACCGAGATCCAGCGAAACAGCCGCAACTGGCTGGCCAACCCCACTATCATCAACGGGCAGAGCACCTTTCAGTGCCTATACATTACTGGCGCTGCGAAAGTGGACGGATTCACCTTTACCAACGGAATTGCCGTCAATGGCGGAGGAATACTTGCTTCGGCAAGCGGCGCGACCATTGCAAACAGCATCATCCAGAACTGCAGCGCAGAGTATGGGGGTGGCATTTACTGCGGCCGAACCACATATTTAAACGACTGCTCCATTCTGAACAACTCAGCCGGCCAAAGCGGCGGCGGCATTTACACCATTTCCAGTAGCAGCACCACGGTCAGCAACTGTTTGATTGCAGGAAACACTGCGGATCGCAGCACAGACGGCGGCGGCGGGGGTATTTACAACGACGGGGGTTTTTCACCGCTGATTGAGAACTGCATTATTCGCGGCAATTCAACCGCCGGGCATGGCGGCGGCATCCACAATAATGAAAGAAATGAAGCCCGTATTTTTGCGTGCACCATTACCCTGAATGAGGCTTCGAACCGGGGCGGGGGGATTTACAGCGGGCAAAACGGCAGTACCAACTACTCCCGGCCTGATATTATCAATTGTGTGATTGCTAACAATCATGCGGTTTACGGCGGGGGGATCTACAGTGACGAAGCCAGCAATTCGGATATTTTCAACTGCACAATCGCCGGCAATACGGCCGCCACTTATGGCGCAGGTCTCTATTTGGCCTATCGGAATAGCTACGCCTATGTCATGAATTGCATTTTTATGGGCAATGTGCTGGATGGGGGCGGATATTCCGATATTTATTTTGTTTATTATGGGGGTCTGACCGGATCAAGTTTCAACAACTTGAGATTGCTTTACAATGATTTTTCGATGCTTGACGAAAGCTGGCACAATGCCGGTGCCCCCTATAAGACCGGGAACATGGGGGTCAGCCCCGATTTTGTCGATTACGATGGCCCGGATAATGATCCCCTTGCCGGCGGAGACAGCGATTACCATCTCAGCCCGTCCTCGCCGGTGATAGATGAAGGCATTGCATCTGATGCCACATTTAATTTGACAGCCCCGTCCGATGACCTTGATGGCACATCCCGTCCCCAGGGCATGGGTTATGATCTGGGCGCCTATGAATATCTGGTTACCACGCCAATTTACACATTGACGGCAAGTGTTATCAGCGGTTCAGGCACTGTATCTCCCACAAGCGGTGATTATTTCGAAGGCACAGTTGTTTCCCTGACGGCTGATCCGGATGCCGGCTACCAGGTGGCTTCCTGGAGCGGCACCGATGACGACAGCTCCACTGCCGGGAGCAATACGGTGACGATGACGGGTGATAAGAGCGTGAGCGTGTCATTTGAGACCATTCCAGTGACGCAGTACACGTTGACCGTAACGAAATCAGGCAGCGGCACAATCTCGCCGGCAGAGGGTTCTCATGTTTATGATGCCGGGATAGTGGTGGATCTGACGGCTGATCCGGATGCCGGCTACCAGGTGGCTTCCTGGAGCGGCACCGATGACGACAGCTCCACTGCCGGGAGCAATACGGTGACGATGACGGGTGATAAGAGCGTGAGCGTGTCATTTGAGACCATTCCAGTGACGCAGTACACGTTGACCGTAACGAAATCAGGCAGCGGCACAATATCGCCGGCAGAGGGTTCTCATGTTTATGATGCCGGGACAGTGGTGGATCTGACGGCTGATCCGGATGCCGGCTACCAGGTGGCTTCCTGGAGCGGCACCGATGACGACAGCTCCACTGCCGGGAGCAATACGGTGACGATGACGGGTGATAAGAGCGTGAGCGTGTCATTTGAGACCATTCCAGTGACGCAGTACACGTTGACCGTAACGAAATCAGGCAGCGGCACAATATCGCCGGCAGAGGGTTCTCATGTTTATGATGCCGGGATAGTGGTGGATCTGACGGCTGATCCGGATGCCGGCTATCAGGTGGCCGCCTGGAGCGGCACCGATGACGACAGCTCCACTGCCCAAACGAATACTGTCACGATGGACAGTAATAAAAGCGTTTCCGTTGCATTTAGGCCTGAGCAGCAAATAATGCCCGGGGTATTGTTACTGCTGCTGGAAGACACACCATTCTAATCGAATAACAGCATGAAAAGTCCGGGCAGGGCTTTAGCTTCCGAATAAATGAAGGTGTCTCCGCCGCGTACAGCCCGGACATAATAATTGTTTTCGTTGGTTTTAATACGGGGGGCAATAAATCCGTTAAGGAAATAAACGCTCCAGGCGCGGTCCATGCTGCCGGGATAGGTTGTCGACGACCAGTAATAACCGGAGATGGTATCATCGGCTAAAATGTCCAAAATTGCCGGATTGGATGTTGTGTCATCAATCAGGGTCTGCAGTTCATTAATGTCGGGCAGCCGCCAGTCGGTATGATTTGCCCACCTGAGGCTTTCAGCAGCAGCCAGGGCGTCCTGCCAGTTATAAGCGGTTGGCGTTCCGCTGCATTCGTTTGTTGCTTCATCCCATGTTTGCCCATGGCTGCATTTCTGCCACACAAGTCCTGTGTTGTGGTCTGTAACCGTGCCGTCTTGATTGTCTGTCAGATGAGGCAAAAACTCTGAGGGCCCTCCGCGGACCGCTCTGGCATGATAAACGACTGGCTTGTCAGCACCTCGCTTGTCAGCACCTCCCACAAGAGCATGAAAGAAATCAACGCGCCACGCGCCTACATTGTTCATGGCAAATGTATCACCCGTCCAGTAATTTGAAGCCCGGGTATGCGGAAACCATTGCGTATCAATAGACGGTGCATAATCATCCCTGTTTGCAAGTGAGGAAAGCTCTTGCCGCCCGGGCATCCGCCAGTCTGAACACCCTCCGAAAGATTGTTGATTAAGAGCCTGGATATAACTGTATGTATCACAATCGCTGCCGCTGCATTGGCCTCCGTTTTGTTCGCCCGCATCACCTTTGTTTATTTCAGGATCCGGGTCATACCAGGTGTAAGTGTTATTATTGTTTCTAAGACCGCTTTCTTCTGTTTTCACCTCCCAGATAAGCCCGGTTACATTGTCTCGGGTCATAATCCACGGGCCGCCATCGTCAACGTGGACTGCGTTGTCGGCCAACACCTCCCCGCCGTAACCAAGCTTTGTATAGGACTGGGGCACTCTGGGCTGGTAATGGGCATCCTGGCCGTAAAAAGGGCCTGAGTCGGGGCAGGTGATTTCTTCTGTGTTGTTGTAGCATTTGCTCTGACCGGTATCCGGGAAAGACTGATAAGCCCGGATAAAATCAGGCCACGACAGGCATATTATTATAGCTGTCAGAATCATGGCCGTCTTTTTCATTACACCCTCCCTGGGCTGGATTTGTCGATATAGATTATATCTGCAAATGTCTGAGCTGTCAGAAAAACCTGAAGGCAGATTATTAGCGGGAGCAGGCAGCATCTTTTGGCATGAAAGGGCAAAGAGCGGATCATATTTTTTCTCCTCGCATAGTAATATTGATTTTTTCCTAAGCCTCAACATTGAGCCCTCCAAAACAAAAAAAGCCGGACCGCTCCTGATAAATGGCAGTCCGGCTATCTAAAAACCGAATCAAAAAAAGCGCTACCGAAAAGACCCGTGACTTCCCGTCCCAACCTCAGGACTGGTTTGGCTTTATCATGTTTTTATAATGCATGGGTGGGAACTTAAAGTCAAATAATTTCCCGGAATTTCTGAAAAATAGTGCGGGCTTCAAAAGTGCAGCTCGGCTATCTTTACTCACCATTTGTTCCGGTTGATATGGTGAAGACAGTCAAACAGAAAAAACAGTAATGCCGGCCTTTGGTCCGCCACAGGTCACTACCACATATTGTATGCCCCATTATTACAGGATAGTTGACGGGTTCTTTTTACAATCCTTACTCGAGGTTGTAAGTCTTTAGGCAGGATATTTGGCAAGTATGCTGCACCCAACGACCTGCTCCCCTGACGATATGGAGCTAAAAAGGATCACCGATCAAAGTGAAGCTAAACGACCTTGTTCTGTCGATTATTGGCGCCAGGATAACTCTACGCTACCATGAAAAGAAAAGACAAGTTAAGCACGGCTGCCACAGGGGAAAAAATCCATACCTGACCAGCTTCCCTTTGGCCGCATACAAGATAAAGGGGCAATAAAGACTTTACACAAAAGTGGGATTTTTGATTTACAATTGAGCCTCAAAAGCAAAATCCTATTTTTTAAAGTGGGCTTTGGGGGTTTCAATATCCCTTGGATTCCCTTTTATCATATTTGCAAATCCGTTTTACTCATCGAGAATCAAGAGAACAGCCGGCATAAATCCCTTTTTAATTGATGTGTTCAGCCAGACCTTATCCGCTTCAACACGGTTGGTGGTAAATGCGTCCAGGTCGCCGTCTCCATCCACATCACCTAAGGCGACGCTCCGGGTATTGGAGTCACCCAACAGAAGAACGCTGCCTGCGTCATTGTTTAAATAGACAATATTTACACCGCTATCTGTATCGCTTTTGGCGACAAAGGCATCTACATTGCCGTCGCCGTCCACATCACCAAGGGCCACGTCTCTGCTCCCTCCGAGCCCCAGATTCTCACCACTCGTAAAAACGGCGGCCCCGTTATTCAGCCAGACTTTGTCGGCACTGTCTATGTTGGCAACATATGCATCCAGATCCCCGTCTCCATCGACATCTCCCAGGGCGACACATTCGCTTTTACTGCTTCCATAGCTTTGACCGCTGTCTTCGAAAACCCCGGATCCGTCGTTTATCCAGACCAGGTTGAAGCCCCAATTGACACAAAAGGCATCGAGATCGCCGTCGCCGTCCAGGTCCCCCAGGCTTGACCGTCTGCTGTCATATGACCCCAGTGTCTGGCCTGTGTCAGAAAAGTTGGCAAGACCGTCATTTAGCCATACCATATTGGCGGTGTCATTGGATACAAAGGCATCAAAATCCCCGTCACCATCCAGATCGCCAAGAGCCACACCATAGCTATGTGACGATCCGAGACTTTGTTCGCTGTCTGAGAACTGGCCCTGCCCGTCGTTCAGATACACTGAATTTGCGCCGTTATAGTTTATACTGAACAAATCCGGATCCCCATCACCATCCAGGTCTTCTAAAGCAGCCTGCCGCGCATAAACATTTAAAGGCGCAGAAGATGCCAGTGAAAAAACCCCTCGGCCGTTGTTCAGCCAAATCTTGTCGCGCCATCCGTCACTTTTGGTCACGTAGGCATCCAGATCCCCGTCTCCATTGAGATCAGAAAGGACAACGTGGGCGCTATACCCGGATGATCCCGAATCCTGAAGGGTCTGCCCGCTGTCAACAAAAAGGTCAGAAGCATAAATACATTCAAAGGGATGGACCAGAAGTACAAATAAGCCAATGAAAATAATAGCATTTGTTTTCATTTTACGTCTCCTGCTTTTAAGTTAAGGCACTCAACTTTCTGGGGCATTAGTTAAAGGAGCTAAAGGAATAAAGCATTGAAATTATTATTTTTGACGAACCTCGCTTTCTTTGACACTTTGATTGCAACCAAACAACACAAAGACAAAGAAAAGAAACCCATCATGAATGACCATAGCTTTGCTGCGAAACAAAATCAAACAGTAAATACTGAACGTCTTGGCATTCTTGCTGATTTCTTTTCTGAATGCAAAATTGGCAGCCTGCTCAATAAGGCAGGCATTTTCAAAGCCAAGGGATGGGGCACCTGAATTGCCGGTCAGCTATGGAAAGAATTGTTCAGCATGCAGGGGTTATGCGTTCGTAAAACCAATTTTGCTGTCTTTATCACCGACAGTTGGGATGCCGCGGCATGGGAAGACTGGAAAAGGAATTTTGAGAAAATAAGCATCAAGCACATATTGAAATATAGTTATTCTCAGAAAAAAATGTTTTTGAGGTTACAATTTAGAGTAGGTTAATAGCAGCCACATCAATCAATATCCACAATCTTCTAAATCAGCCCTTCATATATCATGTTCCTTTAATCGTCAGAGCCGGAACCCCAGCAATTGTCAATCCTATAAAACCAGAATAACACACCCCACCGACCAGCCAGCCCCATCCATAAAAAAAGAAAAGTCCCGGCAATCAGGGCCAAAGTTGACAAGCCGGGGCCTTTCCATAGGAAAAGCATTTTCTTATCTGAAAAAAACACCACATATTGTATGCCGCATTTTAACAGGATAGCTGCTGGAGCCTTTTTACAATGTTGATTTATGAGGCTGGCTCCGCTGATGAATGTATTGGCAAGTTGTCCGGAATCGTAATATTAAAAAAGTCTGGACTTGGCAGGGCGTTATGATACAAATAAAGACATATACCCAATCTTTGAAAGCCAACCCCATAACCAGGAGGCAAGATATGAAAAAGCTCGTTTTATCAATTACGCTCCTGTTTTTCTTTCTCTATGCGCTCCCTGTATCGGCAAGCGGCATCATCATCGGCTCCGGCGGAACAATTAAGCTAAACGGCCAGACAATTAAAATGAACTGCACCGACCTCACGGTTGAAGACGGCGGGAACCTCAACCTGGGGCAAGGCCTGATTGATTATTGCCGCCATTTTACGCTTGAAAAAGGTGCCGCATTCATTGACGGATCAGGTGAGATGACCTTGTGCGGCACATGGGAAAACAACAGTGCCTTTCAAAAAAGCAGCACCAGCACAATATCCTTTGTTCAGGGATGCGATGTCCAGCATTATGTCAGGGGCGCCGGTGACACAGATGGCGATGGCGTCTCGGATATGCAGGAAGGATTTCACGATGCCAACAGTGATGGCGTGCCGGATTTTCTGGACAGCACCCTTACGGCTGTCTATTGGGCGCCGCCTTCTGCCATACAGATGCTGCTGTTGCTGGACAATGATGAATAATCCCTGTTTTTTAAAATCGCTTCAAGCATTGCCTGTTGTTTTTTCATTTGCGCTTTGAGCGCCTTGTTCTCATCCTTGAGCTGCTCGATAGCTGCATTATTCTGACTTTTGAATTCATTATTCTCATTCTTGAGTTCCTTGACGGCCTCAACCAGCACCGCTGTCAGCTTAGCATAGGATAACGACTTATAGCCGTCTGCTCCGGTTTTTACCAGTTCAGGAACCACTTTTTCCACCTCCTGGGCGATCAGCCCGATTTGCCTTTTATTGGAAAAGCCCATACCGGAATACTCCTCTGTTTTCCAATCAAATGACACCCCTGCAAGCATTGAGACTTTATTAAGACAAGATTCAAGGGGCTGTATATCCTTTTTCATGCGCACATCTGATATTATCGAAAGGGATTCTGCCATTTCCAGGGTGCCGTGGATTTTGACCAGGTCATTGTCGAATTCACCGTAAATCAGAGGGGTAGCAGTTCCCATATTGTCGATATACAGCTTGTTTGAGCCGGTTTCGTTGTAACCTGCCCTGTAGCCAATAAAAACATTGGAAGCGCCTTCAGTGTTTTTGTAGCCGGCATAATTCCCGAGAAAGGTGTTGCGGGTGCCGGTGGTGTTGGCGTAGCCGGCATTGTACCCGAGAAAGGTGTTGTAGTAGCCGGTGGTGTTGGAGTAGCCGGCATAGTTCCCGAGAAAGGTGTTGTGGTAGCCTGCGGTGTTGGAACCGCCGGCGAAGTACCCGAGAAAGATGTTGTAGTAGCCGCTGGTGTTGTAGGAGCCGGCGGCGTACCCGAGAAAGGTGTTGGCGTAGCCAGTGGTGTTGGCGTAGCCGGCTCTAAAACCTATAAACGTGGCGGCCTGACTCGAATCTAAATTTGTTCCTGCGCCATCGCCGAAAAGTGTGTTGCTCGGCCCTTCTTCCCACCCTAAAACCTGGCCGGTAAACGAAACGCATATCCCCATCCATAGAATTAATATCACTGCTGTCTTTCTCATCGGATTTCCCTCCCTGTCTTTTGGTGTATCCCTATAGTTTCTTTTACCATTTTCCGCATTATGGCCTTGTTCAATAACCGTTTGCAGGGCCTGAAATCAATTTGAGCAAGCCCCCTGCAACAAAAAAAGCCGGACCACTAGATTTTGGCAGCCCGGCTGTCTTTGAACAGAATCGAGGGAAAAAACCAGTACCGAAAAGACCCGTGACTTTCCGTCCCAATCTCACCATTGGTTTGGCTTTATCATATTTTTACAATGCCGTGGCCAAAACTCAAAGTCAAATAATTTCCCGGAATTTCTATAAAATAGTGCGGGCTTCAAAAGTGCAGCTCGGCTATCTTTACTCACCATTTGTTCCGGTTGATATGGTGAAAACAGTCAAACAGAAAAGGCAGTAATGCCGGCCTTTGGTCCGCCGCAGGTCGACCACAGGTCCTTTGGCGACTTGTTCCGGATTTGCAATAATGAGCTAGAAAATCTCAAATTTATCGATGCCTTGCAAAGAATCATCCAGATGGCCGGGGCCATGATACAAAAAACCCGGCCGATGTCGAAAAAGGTAGTCCAGGGTATTAATGATAATCAGACTCATTTTGGTGGTTATCTTGCATATTTGCTTGAACATGGCGCTTCAGCGGACGCAAAAAAGCCGTTCCGCTTAGCTGTTGAAAAGACATTCTCCTTGACATGTACATGTATTGGATGTACAATCTGTCAATGAAATTCGAATGGAATTCTGACAAAAATGAATGGTTGAAAAAAAATCGCGACATCTCATTTGAGCAAATAATTTTTCATTTGGGGCAAGGGGATATTTGGGGAACATCAGATCATCCAAATCAAGATAAATATCCTGGCCAAAAGCTATATTTTGTTATCATTGACAACTATATTTATATTGTTCCCCATGTTCTCCAAAATAACTACATATTTCTCAAAACAATCATCCCAAGCAGAAAGGCAACCAATGAATATTTGGGAGAAAAGGAAGGGCTATCATGAATTACGATAAAGAAGAAAATGATATATTGGAAGCCTATGACTCTGGTCAAATCAAATTATCAAAGCCTTCCAAAAAAGAAATTGAGGCTGTAAAGACTGCTGCTGAAAGCACCTTTAAAAAAGACAAGCGTGTAACTATTCGCTTGTATGATCACGACTATAAAGGCATCCAAAAAAAAGCACTTCAAATGGGTGTACCATACCAAACGCTTATTTCCGGCATTATTCATCGTTATATTGAAGGAGATTTAAAGTCAAAAAACAGCTAACGACCGCCTCATCTCGGACTGGCAATTCCGCTGCGCTCCAGTGTGCCAGCCGGTTATGCGGAACGATATCCAGGACCGGATATTTCACCCGGATTCCTGCGGATATTGCCCCGGCAAGTCTGCGCATCAGGTTTTATCCAAAGCCAGGAAACGCTGCCGGCCGCGGCCGTGGGTGGTTGGATATGGATCTCAAGGCTTTCTTTGATACCATGGAACATGATTTGCTCATGAGGGTGCCGCCGACTATCCGTTGCCAATGCATGCAAGGCGCTGTTTGCAAATGGAGCAATCCCGAAACAAATCCTTGATTTTCCGGCCCATGACCAAAGTTCAGCGCAAAGACGGGGGTGTATAACGCTTTGCAAAAGCCCCGGCACGAACCAGGTGACCGTCTGTGCCGGTCGAAAGCAAACTGGTCCGTGCCTTTGTGGCGAAGTTGCGAACGCTTAGTCCAGCAGCAGCAGCAAGCCTGGAAGGGCATTGATTTTTCGGAAATGGGCGGCCACGCTGCGATCGGCGGTGACGTAAAATTCATAGATGGCACCGGCGCCTTCTATTTTCTGTCCGTTTTCCGTCCAGTGGCTGAAGGCGTAGCCCGGTTCTGGACGGGCGCTAAGGGTTGCCCGGGCGTTGTGAACATAAGTGGATGACCCTTCCACAGTGCCGTTCGCATCGGCCGTAGTGGCCGAAACCTGGTATTCGGTGCTGTTTTCGGTGTATTCCACTGTATAGGCGTTGAGCGCCTCTGCATGGACAAGATAGCTCTCATCGCCTCTGGTGTTCCAACCTGGCACTCTACTGAAGATGACATTGTATTCTCCATGCGGCAGCTCGGAGAGGGTATGTCCGGAAGTATACCACGTATCTTCTCCTTCCAGCCGCCATTGGCCCTCGGCCGGATTTATGTTGAGCTGCAGATCGCCGGTTTTGAGCGCAAATGTCGCCTCCACCGTGCAGTCTGCGCTGACCGGGCCGGTGGTGTAGGTGGTGCCGTTAAGCGTTCCGCCGCAGCCGGTCACCGAGTCAATGCTGTAGCCGTCATCCGGGGTGACAGTGTAGCTCGTGGTGCTGCCTTCGCCCACGGTCTGCGGGGTGTCCGGGTCGATGCTGCCGCCGGCTCCGGCCAAAGGGGTGACAGTGTAGGCCCAGGCGAAGCTGGCGGTGACGCTGAGATCGGCTGCCACGCCGGTCTCGGTCCGGCTGGCCGTGGCGACACCGTCGCTCCAGCCGGTGAAGGCGTAGTCGGCATTGGGCACGGCGGTCACCTCGGTGCCGTCCCCGCCGGCGAGGACGGTCTGGTCCAGGGCGCCGGTGACGGTGCCGTTTTCGCCGGCGGCATAGCTCAGCGCATACTCGGGCCGGATGAGCGCCACGCGCTCCGCCGGTTGCCCACCGGCGGTGTCGAAGGTACCCCCGGCGTGGATCACGCCGTTGGCGTCCCGCGCCAGGGCGTAGACCTTGTCATTGACGCCGTCGCCGAGGGGTGACCAGGTGGTGCCGTCCCAGTGGGCGATGCGGTTGGCTGGCTCGCCGCCGGCGGTGGTGAATTCTCCCCCGGCGTAGACCCCGCCATTGCCGTCCGGCGCCAGGGCTTCGACCTCTCCAGTATTTACGTCGTCGGTCCCGCTGCCCAGGGCGGACCAGGCGCTGCCGTTCCAGTGGGCGACGTCGATTGCGGACACGCTGCCGGCGGTGTTGAATTTACCCCCGGCGTAGAGCCCGCCATTGCCGTCTAGCGCCAGGGCTTTGACGTACGCATCTGTACTGTTTGTGTCTTGTACGCCGTTGCCCTGGTCGTCGCCGAGCGCCGACCAGGTGGCGGTATTCGGGTCCCAGTGGGCGATGCGGTTGGCGGACGCGCCGCCGGCGGCGGTGAAGTCTCCCCCGGCGTAGACCCCGCCGTTGCCGTCCGCCAGCAGGGCCTCGACGTCATCATCCAAGCCGCTTCCGAGGGGCGACCAGGTGGCGGTATCCGGGTCCCAGTGGGCGATGTAGCTGGCGGACGCGCCGCCGGCGGCGGTGAACCACCCCCCGGCATAGAGCCCGCCGTTGCCGTCCGATGCCAGAGCCCGGACCATGCCATTGACGCCGCTGCCGAGCGCTGACCAGGTGGCGGTATTCGGGTCCCAGTGGGCGATGTTGTGGGCAGTCTCGCCGTCGGCAGTATCGAAGTACCCCCCGGCGTAGACCCCGCCATTGCCGTCCACCAGCAGGGCGTGGACGGGGCCTCTGGAGCTGTCTATCAGCACGCCCTCGCCGAGCGCTGACCAGGCACTGCCGTCCCGGTGGGCGATGTGGTTGGCGGGCGCGCCGCCGGCGGTGGTGAACCACCCCCCGGCGTAGATCCCGCCGTTGCCGTCCGGCGCCAGGTCGAAGACGGAGCTGCCCACGCCGCCGCCGAAGATTGACCAGGCGCTGCCGTCCCAGTGGGCGATGGCGTTGGCGGGCGCGCCGCCGGCGGTATCGAAGTACCCCCCGGCGTAGACCCCGCCGCTGCCGTCCGCCAGCAGGGCCTCGACTGTGTCATTGACGCCGTCGCCGAGCACCGACCAGGTGGCGGTATCCGGGTCCCAGTGGGCGATATAGTTGGTGCCGTAGCGCCCCCCGGCGTAGAGTCCGCCGCTGCCGTCCGGGGCCAGGGCATAGACGCGCCAGTCCACGCCGTCGCCGAGCGCCGACCAGGTGCTGCCGTCCCAGTGGGCGATGTAGTCGGCGGGCGCGCCGTTGGCGATGCTGAAGGTGCCCCCGACGTAGACCCCGCCGCTGCCGTCCGCCAGCAGGGCTCTAACATGCTGGGAGCCATGATCCCATTCGTCGCCGAGCGGTGACCAGGTGGTGCCGTCCCAGTGGGCGATGTAGCTGGCGGGCGCGCCGTAGGTGGTGGTGAAGGTGCCCCCGGCATAGACCCCGCCGCTGCCGTCCAATGCCAGGGCGTTGACATCTGGAAACGTGCCTGTGCCGGTGCCGTCGCCGAGCGCCGACCAGGTGCTGCCGTCCCAGTGGGCAATGTTGTTGGCGGACACGCCGCCGGCGGTGTCGAACCGCCCCCCGGCGTAGAGCCCGCCGTTGCCGTCCGCCAGCAGGGCAGAGATTCCGCCGCCGCCCACGCCGTCGCCGAGCGCTGACCAGGTGGCGGTATTCGGGTCCCAGTGGGCGATGGAGTTCACCGTCTCGCCGCCGGCGGTGTCGAAGCTCCCCCCGGCATAGACCCCGCCGTTGCCGTCCGCCAGCAGGGCCAGGACGTTGCGATCCAGGCCCCCGCCGAGCGCTGACCAGTCGTTGCCGTCCCAGTGGGCGATGCGCGTGAACCCGGGCTTACCGTTGGCTTCTTCGAAGCCCCCCCCAACATAGACTCCGCCATTGCCGTCCGGCGCCAGGGCGAAGACAACAGCATCCACCCCGCCGCCGTGCGGGAAACCGCGCCAGTTCTCGTTGCTGAAGGTGGGATCGATGCGGATCGGCCAGGCTGCGCCGGCATCCGCCACCGTGATGGCGAGGCCGCCGCTGTCGGTTACGACCATGCTCGCCGGCAGTGCGCGACCATGGGCATCTGACACCTCGAGGCGTTGGTAGGCCAGCGTGCGGCCACTGCCTTCGATTTTCAGCCGCGCCCCGGCGCCGGCGGGCTCGGCGCGCACGCCTTCCAGCGCCAGCTCCAGCACCAGTTCGCCATCGCCGGCCGGCCGCTGATGGAGCACGAAGTCCTGACGCACGCCGTCCACGCTCACGAAGTACTCCTCTGTCACCCCCGGGCGCAGCCAGCGCACCCGATCCCCGTCAACCTCCACGGCCCCTTCGGATGCGAACGCAACGGTGGCAGCGGTCATTCGCCCGAGCGACGCGGCACGCACGGCAAAGTCCGCGCCCTCGGCGCCGGACTGGAGCCGCAGGCCCCGCGCCGTCACCTCCCCGCGCAGTTGCTGGTAGTCAGTGCGCAGGCTTGCGCCCTCCGGCGTGGCGGTGACCTCCAGCGCATCGCCATGCCCGGAGAGGCCGGCGGCGTGCTCGCCGAGCTCCGACCAGGGGATGGGTTCACCGGCGGTTGCGGCCGTGCCATCGTCGTCGGCAAACTCCCCTCCAGCCGCCAGGGCCATGCCCGGAAGCAGGGTGAGTAGTAAAAAAATCAGGGCGGTTATACCCGCCAGTGAGCCCCACCGGCGATGCGAGCCCGGCCACCGTGCATTGCTATCGTGTCTCGTTTTCATGCTGCTCCCCTTTTTATCGTTTCCGCCTTTCTACTGTTCCACTGGGAAAAACCGGCACTTACCCGTTTATGAATTTGCCCGGGGTGTTTTGCCTTTGGAAGTATTCCCCCCGGGCCGTGCGCCCGGGACCGAGCCTATAAATAACTTTAAAGGCACTGAAACACGGTAAATTTGTTCTATCTATTTTTCAGGCGGGCACGGTGGCCCGCCCTACGAATGGGGAAAAACCCGATTCATCGTAGTATGGTCGGCCACCGTGCGACCATAAATTCTTGATTCCATTAACCTAATACCTAATACCCAAAACCTAATACCCGTGAAGTTACTTAGAAGGTCAGGATGCGCGATGATGCTTTCCCCCTGCATCATTGCTGAATTGATACACCTATAATTTTATTGCAGCATACAAAAAAAAGAAACCCGTCAAAAGGAAGTTTACAGAAATTGCATTGCAAAATCAAGTAAGAAGCGTTGAAAAAATGGGCAAATTTGTTCTGTCTTTTCTTAGGCAGGCACGGTGGCCTGCCCTACGGCCACATGCGTCGTAGAGTCGGCCACCGTGCCGACTAATTGTCCGTTAACAGGACCGTGGTTATGGGTTTTGCGGTTAGAACAAATTAGCCGTGCGTTGAAAAATGGGGCTGATCTTTAACAGTTGACATCCGATTTTAGCCCTCTGCGACGCATAAGTGCCTGTATTTCTATGAATTGAAATTTTCTGTGCCCCCAAAAGGTAGTGCCAAATAAATAAAAATACTATAACGATAAATCAATATCCTATGTTCGATAATGTGAGTGTTTATAAGAAAGGCTTCCATGTTCGCCAGAGTGAAAAAAAACCGACAAGTATCAATCTCTACAAATTGTTGAAAACAGCAAGGTGAAGACTGTCAAACAGAAAAGACAGTAATGCCGGCCTTTGGTCCGCCGCAGGTTACTATCACATATTGTATGCCCCATTTTTACAGGATAGCTGACGGATTCTTTTTACATTCCTTACTGATAAGCAGGCAATATTGGTCAAGAATGTTATCGTTATTCCCACCACTAAAACTTTCTATAATACTGAATGTTTGGCAACCTCTTCATATTAAAATGCCATAGCCATATTCTGGTGGGAAAAATATTTGGTTGAAAATATATCACTAAGTGCTATATTAAGATTAATGAAAAAACTAATGACAAAACATTTTTCAAGATGGGCAGCCAAACAGAAAATTCCGAAGCAAGAACTTGCCAATGCATTGACAGAGGTTATTGCCGGGAACTTCGAAGCAAATCTTGGCGGTTACCTTTATAAAAAAAGAATCCGTTTTGCGGGTCAAGGCAAAAGCAGTGGCGGACGAACCATTATTTGTTATAAAAAAGGCGATCGGGCAATTTTTATTCATGGTTTTGCTAAAAATGAAAAATCAAATTTATCAAAAAAGGAACTTATTGCTTTCAAAGAATTATCAAAAATTTTGCTGAGGCTAACACCTGAAGAGATAACAATAGCCATAGACAATAAAGACTTAATTGAGGTGAAATCATGAGAAAATCCATCGCAAAATCAATTACAAATACTGTAAAAGACCTACATAAAAGTGGTTTAGTAGATGATATTACAATGAAAAATATCGAAAATCTTTGTGTACCTGCATATTCCGGATGATTTCGGCCACCAATTCCGATTCATCTCGGCCACCAATTCCGGATGATTCCGGCCAGTGATTCCGATTGATTTCGGCCACCGATTCCGACGGAAGTCGGCCGGTGATTCCGATCCATTTCGGCCACCCATCACAAGTAATTTTTTGAGCAAAGCTTCGCTGGTGAACAAAAATTATTAGCGGTAAGTTGTGCCTCTTTTAATCATTCAAAGGAGGTGCAAATGCCAGCGGAGCGAATCACCATGCGAAAAATCAAAGAAGTTTTACGTCTCAAGTTCGAATGCAAACTCAGTAACCGAAAGATTGCCAACAGTACTTCCATCGCCCGTAGCACGGTAGGCGATTATATCCAGCGGGTCAAGGCTGCGGGCCTTGGCTGGCCGCTTCCGGAGGATATGGATGATGCGCAATTAGAAAAGATCCTGTTTGACCAGGTGCCCTGCACGTCCAAGGATCACCGGCCGCCTTTAAATTTCTCCTATGTCCACCAGGAGCTCAAACGCAAGGGCGTGACCCTCATGCTGTTATGGCATGAATATAAAGCCCAAAACCCCCAAGGCTATCAATACAGCCAGTTCTGTCATCTCTATCGCCAATGGCGCGATAAACTGGACCCGGTCATGCGCCAGGACCACCGGGCAGGAGAAAAGCTCTTTGTCGACTACAGCGGCATGACCGTGCCGATTACCGATTCCGGAAGCGGCACCACCTCCGAGGCCCAGATCTTTATCGCCTGTATGGGCGCTTCCAATTACACCTACGCCGAAGCAAGCTTGAGTCAAAACCTGTCGGACTGGATTGATTCCCATGTCCGGGTATTTGAATTTTTAGGCGGTGTGCCGGAGCTGGTCATCCCCGATAATCTCAAAAGCGGTGTGAACAAGGCCTGTCGATATGAGCCGGATCTAAACCCCACGTATCTGGATATGGCCAATCATTATGACACCGCTGTTATCCCGGCCCGGGTCCGGGCACCCAAGGATAAAGCCAAGGCTGAGGTCAGCGTCCAGATTGTGGAACGCTGGATTTTGGCTAGGCTTCGCAACCGGACGTTCTTCAGTGTCACCGAGTTAAACCGGGCGATCGATGAGCTTTTGGTTGAGCTAAACAACAAGTCCTTCCAGAAATTGCCGGGAACCCGAAAAAGCGTGTTTGAGTCCATGGACAAGCCGGCTTTAAAACCGCTGCCCATGGCACGGTATCAGTTTGCCCAATGGAAAAAAGCCCGGGTGCATGTTGATTATCATGTGGAAGTCGACGGCCATTATTACAGTGTGCCTTACCAGCTTATGAAAAAGCAGCTCGACGTCAGGATAACCGCCAATACCGTGGAATGCTTTTATAAGGGCAAAAGGGTGGCCAGTCATGCCTCAAGCGACCGGATGGGCCGGCATACCACGCTCAAGGAACATATGCCCAAAAAGCACCAGCAATATGCGGAATGGACGCCTGAGCGCCTGGTGCGCTGGGCTGGTAAAATCGGCCCCCATACGGCTGAGTTGATCGAAAAAGTGATGGCTGTTCGTATCCATCCTCAGCAGGGCTTTCGCAGCTGTCTGGGCATTCTTCGGCTGGGCAAAAGCTATGGGGAGGAGCGGCTTGAAGCCGCTGCCTGTCGGGCCAATCAAATCGGCGGCAAAAGCTATAAAAGCGTGGAGTCCATCCTGAAGAACGGGCTGGATCGCAAGCCCCTGGCCGAGGAAGAGTCTTCGGGGAAGCCGATTGACCACGCCAACATCAGGGGCGGGAAATATTACGAGTAAAAGGTATGGATCTGATCTTAATTGGGGGCGCTGCCCCCAAACCCCGGGGGTTAACGCATTATGGACCAAAGTATGAGAGATGGGCCGCACGCAGGGTACGGCCCTCATACTTCGGTCACCCTGGCCGGCGCTCGGGTCGCTCCCCAGCGTTGCCCTATCCTCCGGCAAAGGCGGATATCAATATAGCCTATTCATTAAACTTTGAAAAGATAAAAAAGGAAAATATATCATGTTGACCCATCCGATTATGGACAAATTACAGGCAATGAAGTTCTACGGCATGCGAAAGGCATTTGAAGAGCAACTGCAGACGGCTGATATCGAAAAGTTCTCCTTTGAAGAACGCTTGGGTCTGCTTGTGGATCGAGAACATACAGAAAGGCAGGATAGACAGCTAAAGACCCGGCTGAAAAAAGCCAAGCTGCGGCATCAGACCAGTATGGAGGACATAGATTATACCTATCCCCGGGGGCTGGATAAGCAGTTCATATTATCGCTTGCCGCCTGCGAATGGTTAAAAGCCCGTCACAATGTATTTATCACCGGGCCGACCGGGATCGGAAAATCGTATTTGGCCTGCGCACTTGCCCACAAGGCCTGTCTGGAAGGATACAGTGCGTTGTATCTGCGGGTGCCGAAATTGTTCTCCGAGCTGAGTCTGGCCAAAGGCGACGGCCGTTACGGCAAACTTTTGGCCGGCTTTGCCAAAACGCACTTATTAATCCTCGATGACTGGGGCTTATCAAACCTTACCAAGGAGCAGCAGCGGGATTTTCTTGAAATCATAGAGGATCGCTGTGAGATCCACTCAACAGTAATCACCAGCCAGCTGCCGGTATCGCATTGGCACGAGGTCATCGATGATCCGACCCTGGCCGATGCCATCCTCGACCGCCTGGTTCACAATGCATACAAAATCAATCTGAAAGGAGACTCTATGCGGAAGAAAAAAAGAAAGTTGACTTAAAGCGAGTAATTTGTGAAGGAAAAGACAGCGTCGCTTTGCTCCGAAAAAGTGGCCGACATCATCCGGAACGAGTGGCCGGAATCAATCGGAACAGGTGGCCGACTTCGTCCGGAACAGGCGGCCGAAATCGCCCGGAATGAGTGGCCGACTTCGCCGGAATACGCATGTACCTGAAGTACAGGAATATACCCCTGAAAGAATTATTTCCATACGGAAAAAATTCCGGTTAAGCCAAGCGGCGCTTGCCAGTCTTTTTAATATTAGCCCTTCAACCGTTCAAAAATGGGAACAGGGCAGCAAAAAACCAGCGGGTGCATCCAAAAAACTATTGGATATTATGGAAAGAAAAGGAATAAGCGCACTAATATAATCTGATCGCACTTAAGCCAGTACGCTGCATTGAACCTTCAGTTATATTGGCACCTGCGCCGCTCAGCACTCTCAAACAAAATCCTGATTTTTCAGATTTGATTTTTCAGATTTAAGGCCGACCCCCATATATTAAGGTCAGCTCTATATTGAGAATATACACCCTCCTGACTCGAAGATTCCTATATCAGGCGGGATTTGATGCACCCCCCGGTGTCGGACAGGTGTCCAACCCCCCACGCATAAATAACCGCCACCCCCTTAATCCCTGTCACAAGATTCGCCTGGGTGGCGCAGGTGGCACATAGTTCTGACATGGATATAAACCGTTTTTTTCTTGTAACTGGGGGAGATGGGGGTAGGGTGTATAGAGTTATAAAAAGTTATAATTAGCGCCACCTGTGCCACCCAAAAATGAAACCGTTAAACAAAAGGAGCTTTTGCAATGACAGACAGATTATTGAGGGGCAAAGAAGTCCTGGCAATAATTCCCATTTCAAGAAGCTCATGGTATAAAGGAGTTAAGGAGGGTCGTTACCCCCAGCCCATCAAGCTCGGCCCTCGTACCACCTGCTGGCGTGAATCTGATATTAATAAGCTGATTGAAAACGGAACTGAAAGGTTAAAATGGCCAGAGGCAATGAGTTAATTAACATGGGCTGACTTCAATCCGGAAACATGGCGGTAGGGGGCATCCCGGAGGAGGCAGAAAATGAAAAGGGGTGGCCTTATGGTTTGGGTTAGGTACCATGGTTAAGTTCATTCCAACTTTTCGGCCTGCCTTTCAAAACAAATCAACCGTGACCTTTCGAACGTGACCTCATGGAGAAAACTGGCAGAAGCATGTCGGTCAACAATCTCTTTCATCAGTTTCGGTCAATTGGCACCAATCTTAGATGCATCAGAGTGTCGACTGAACAGACCATTCTGAATACATCGATTGAAATTTGCTTTCGATAAAACTTCAGTTGCCAACAAACGGAACCTCTGTTGGTTTACCTGAAGAATTCAGGTATCACTTATGCTATTGTTTTCCGGTGTATTTTGTTTCTTGAATTATAAAAGTGCTTTGGATAAACTGAATTCCTCCAGTAACTAATGGTCAACACTGAGAAACTATAAGTATAACCCCCTCAAAAAAATGATGAAAGGAAAGACTCATGAAGACAAAAAAACTTATCTTTGGCTTACTGTTGTCTGTATTTCTGATGTTCACTGTCGTATCCATTTCAACTGCAGCCCAATATTTGGGAGAGACCACTTGGACTATCTCTATTACTAAAAATGATGAAGGTGATACTTCCGAAAGTGCGACAATGAATGGGTCCATTACCCACATGGGTGGAGCATATTATACAATGCAAGCATACATACCTCTGGCCGACGATGGAGATGTCATATTTGCCGGGGGTGGTGTCTTGATTGGAGATACGCTTTACCTGTCAATGTCGGGAACCCAGAAACATTCGGATGGAAGTGGCAATCGAGATACTGATGTTATCCATATGGAGATTAATAAAGATACGCTAAACGGCACTTTTCATGCGGTAGGCAATGATTTCAATGTTAATTCGCTCGAATACGGCGAGCATTTCTCTGCTGGCACGATTACTTTGACCGGGAGCTTTATTGATATCGATGCGCATGCTACGGCTGCTCTACCAGCAACCAATACACTACTGCTGGAAGATAAGGATTAGCTGAATTGTTTTGGTCGTGTATAGTTATAGTAACTGAAAATTAGCGCTAACTGTGCCACCCATATGATGGTTGTGGCTATTGTTAAGCGGTTTCTGGGGCAGCTACCGTCCCCTCCCTGTGACCTCCAAAAAATGGCTGTGGCCGGCGCCTTGAAGCGGTGCGGGGTTTGCAGGATTTCGCGGGGTTTGAATAACCCCACAAAATATAAAGCGCCTATTAACTTATAGAGAGTGACAGAAACCCCGCCAAACCCCGCAAACATCGCAGGGAACCCTCTCGAGAATATTGCCGTCCGCAATCCCTGGATTCCTGGGAATTATTGTAGCACTTAGTTTGACCGGTGTCCGGGAAAGGTTGGTTGCATTGGGCAAGGCCAGCCGCAGGTTAAATAATTTTTGTAGCTTCGTTCAGGCCCTAATTATTTTCAAGTTGATTTTTCAGTCATTTGATTCTATGATTTTTTGAAAAATCGGTTTCTTGCAACAGGATCGCAGATTCCAGGGGCTTTCTATCTTTCTCTTCTGGCAGTGCAACTGCAATGCTGGCTAACCTGTTTGGAGCCGCACTTTACAGTAAACAAAGAAAAATTAAAAATTATATATATATCAAATTGTTATATCATCGTCAGGTGGTTTGATGATAAACGGGAGGGGTGCCCCGCATGCATGGAAGCTGTGATCAGAAAATTTAGCAAAGTATGGGAGATATGCGCATGATTTTGTTTTTTCGACGTATTCGGGTTCTGGCGGTGTCTGTTCTGATGATGGCTGCTTTTGGATTTATTCAGCCGGTTTGTGGTCAAAATGCGGATCACATGATGTTTTTAAACCCATTGCCTGTTGGCAATACTATCAATGATGCATGGAGCCCTGACGGGGACAATTTTTATTTCGCAGGAGACGGCGGGACCATTATCTTTTTTGATGGCTCGGATTTCACGATAATGCCCACTCCCACTGATCACGCCCTGTATGGGATTCACGGGACATCCATAAATGATATCTGGGCGGTTGGCGGCAATTATTACTCAGAAGTTCAGGCGGCAGGCCGTTCAGTGATCCTGCATTATGATGGCTCTGAATGGACAGCTCAAACCCCGCCCGCAGATACCTGGGACCAGTATTTTGTGTTCAGCGATGTCTGGTGTGACGGCGGCGGGACAATCTGGGCGGTGACTAGATCCACTACCGCAATTGCCCGGACGGTTGGCGGGGCATGGGAATACGTGGATACCGGCGTCTATTCTGATTATGGATTTCATGCCGTCTATGGATTTTCTGCCACGGATTTTTATGCAGCGGGCGAATGCGGGCACATTCTGCATTATGATAATGGCGACTGGAGCCTGGAGCGGGAAGAAGAAGATGGTGGATGCGATTTTAGCTCTAATGATCTTCTCTATGACGTGTGGGGGCCGGATGCCGACAATGTATTTGTTACGGGAAATGCCAGCCAGGTATTGAATAGAAAGTCAGACGGTGCCTGGGAGACAGTTTATAGCGGCAGTATTTTTTATGATGCATCCAAATACAGTATTTCCGGTTCATCCGAAACCAATATGTATTTTGCAGGCGCAGGAGGAGAACTTGATCACTGGAACGGATCGACTTACACGCGTTTGTTTGATTCCGGTTCTGACAATTCCCAGAATATTATCGTAAGCGATGGTATCGGCGGATATTATATCGGCATGGATTATGGAAAAATATCCGGATTTGACGGGGCTGAGCGAACCCCGCTGACAGTTGATATCGCCTCCGGAAAAAACTGGCAATTTGCCCAGCGCGCCCAGCGAATCTGGCTTTGTCCCGGCGAAATGGATACCGGTGATAAAATTTATGCCTGGAACGGTTCAAAGCTCTCTGCAATTGATCCGGGGTGGATATGCAGCTAAGGATCACCTGCTTTAAGGTTTTTGGGGAAAACGATATCTTTTTGGCCGGACATCAACTGGGTGGTCCTCAATATTTTGCCAAACGCTATAACGGCTCTGCCTGGACAAATGTGACATCCGGTGGCAGCCTTGTCGACTTTCTGGATGTGGCTGTGTCCGGTACTGATGTTTATGTCATTTCCGATCGGATATGGGATGACGACATGGAATCTTATCTCGGATATCCCGGCATCATCGGGGGCGACACGTATACGGGTGGGGGCAAAAATTTCAAGGCTGTTGCACTGGCAGATGACGGAAAGGTATATGCAGTCGGAAAGGCAGGCGCCATTGTATCCTATTCAGGCGGCTCTTGGAGTGCTGAAAACTCACACACGACCAAGGATCTCACGTGCGTGGCGGCAGGCGGCGGATGGGTTTGCGCAGCCGGCCGGGACCGGACCGTGGTATGTAAAAATGACGGCAGCACCTGGCAGGCAGTGACCAATCTCTCTGAAAAGGCGGAAAATAAATTTGTCGGGATCGCCTGGTCCGGCGGAGAAACATTTGTGGCCATTCATAATACCGGAAACGATGGCGAGCAATCATATATTGGGGCAGACAAGGGTACTATCTATAAAATAGAGGCCGGGGCAGCTTCCCTGCTGCGCACCGGAATGTCTTCATCTCTGGGCGGTATCGGCTCGGATAGCGAGGGAAAAGTGGCCATCGGCGGGAGCGGGGGCATTGTCTATGGCAATGCGCTGCCCCTTTCAGAGGAAAACAAAGGCATTCATCCCGGCATCTACATGTTGCTGCTGGACTGAAATGTGATTGATTTGTAATGCATTGGAGAGTTTTTATTACAGCACCGACCGGGGAGAAAACTGGCAGGGGGGTGCCGGCCGAACATCGCCTGACAAACCGCTCTATCCTTCCTGGTTAAAGGGCAACCCGATTGTATTTGAACCTCGAGGGGTTTATGAATTTGATATGCAGCAGCAGTCATGGTCCCTTTTGTGGATGCGCACAGCGCCTGACAGATATTCGCTCCTTGATCTGGGAGGCAACCAACTGCTTTTGGGCAGCCAAAGCCGGGGTGTCTGGCGAAGTGCTGACAACGGGGCAACCTGGACTTACTCTTCTGAGGGCATGAGCAGCTACGGATATGTTCGAAGCATCGGCGTTGCTTTGGCTCAACCTGAAACGCTTTATGCTGGTCTTTATGGACACGGAGTATGGCGGACCCTGGATGACGGCAAGACCTGGGAGGAAATCAATCAGGGATTTGACGTGGATGAGAACCGCGGTATTTCGATTCGAACACTGGCAGTCGATCCTTTTGATTCCAATCACCTGATTGCAGGGACCGAAACCACGGGCGGAGAAGCGTCGTTTCTGTATTATACGGTCAACAGCGGACAAAACTGGACAAAAATCGACCAAGGCCCCGAGGCCACGGTTGACAGCATTTTGTTTGTTTCTGGAGCGCCCGGTATAATCCTGGCGGGCACACTAGGGGATGCCATATGGCGAAGTTCAGACAACGGCCTTTCATTTAGCCGGGTGGCGGATCCGGATACGTTCCGTAATATTAAGGCCTTTGGACAGGAAAAAGGGGGAAGAATTTTTGCAGGGCTGATCGCCGGATTTGAGCGCATAAACGGCTATGCTTACAGTGATGATTACGGCGCGACCTGGAATCCTGTGGAGGGTGAACCCGGTGCGGCCTCCGCCCTTGCCGCAGACCCCCACAAAGCTGGACATATTATGTTCGGCAGCGGCAGTGCCTGGATGGACAGCGGCGCAGGAGTGTTTTTTTCTAATAATGATGGATCTTCATGGGATCCTGTGAACGAGGGCATCCCCTATGGCTCCATTTATTCACCGACCTATGACGCTGTTGATCGAATCATTGCCCATCCGCAAACCTCTGGCACTTATTATCTGCTGATGGATTCTGTGGGTGTTTTCAAAACGTTTAATGACGGCGCATCATGGCAGCAGGCGGGCGCCTGGGAGGGAAACGCCAGAGGCAGTGCGCTTGAATTTTCCCCACGAAAAGGCGGAACCTTGTTTCTGGGTACCAGTTCTTCCGGCGTCTTTTTTATGAATGAATCCGCTCTTCTTCCGGGGGTACTGATGCTTCTGCTGGATGAATAAACAAGCCTCGGACCGCCTCGGGTGACGTGACACTTCACCTCCAGTTCCGTCTGGAATCCGTATCCGAGGAGTACTTCTCGCATTTCACGGACGAGGAAAAACCAATCCGTATAAGCGGTCCGGGTATTCCAAACGAAAATATGGACCGGCCTGTATCAGGGGCCGGTTCTATGGAAGGCGGAGAAGAGTATTGGGTGGAGTTTGCCGCAACCATCAATATGTCTGGCTGGTTCCTTTTGAAAGATATGCTCAGAATTCACTTTAAATGCAATTGGGCTCAATCTTTTCTCAATTTACAAACCAATAAGATTTTGTTGATGTTGTCTTTGTCCCCTGGCTTTAAATGTTTCCAACAATATTTTTCCAAAGTTCGCAAGCCATTTAATCCTATTCTTATTTAGCGGCATTTTTCTTTTTTATGGAGGAGGGAGGGTTATGAAATTGAAGCGGTTAAAAGTGTCGGTTTTTTTATCGGTTCTGTTAGCTGGGTTTCTATCTATGTCCAATTTTGCGTTTGCTGGTTGGGAATGGCAAAATCCGCTGCCTCAAGGTAATCGTCTTAATGATGTATGGGGCACCTCAGCGAATAATGTTTTCGCTGCTGGTTGTTGTGGTACAATCCTCCATTATGACGGCAGCAGCTGGAGTGCAATGGATACTGGGGCCACCCATTATCTCAGGGCCGTCTGGGGCAGTTCGGCCGATAATGTCTTTGCGGTTGGTAATAAAGGCACGATTTGGAATAAAAATCGCACGATCTTGCATTATGACGGCAGTAGTTGGAGTGAAATGGTAAGTGAAAGTTCAGGCATCTCTTATTTTGGCGTCTGGGGAAGTGCTGCCAATGATGTGTTTGCGGTTGGTGACAATGGTGCGATCAAGCATTTCGATGGCAGCAATTGGATGGAAATGGTTAGCGGAACTTCAGCTGATCTTTACGGCGTTTGGGGCAGCTCGGGTAGTGACGTATTTGCTGTCGGTGAAGGCGGCACAATCCTCCATTATGACGGCAGCAATTGGAGCGAAATGAGTAGCGGCACAACAGTTTGGCTCTCCGAAGTCTGGGGCAGTTCGGGCAATGATGTCTTTGCTGTTGGTCGTGAAAGCACAATACTCCATTATGATGGCAGCAACTGGAGTGAAATGACAAATGATGGGAATGATAGCTTTTCTCTGAATGATGTGTGGGGAACCTCTGGCAGTGATGTTTTTGCGGTTGCCAGCTATGGATGGCTATATCACTATGACGGTAATAGCTGGAGCTCTTCAGATACTGCGGCTTCAGGTGAACTTTTTGGGATCTGGGGAAGCTCGGGCAGTAATGTCTTTGCTGTTGGTGCGTGCGGCACCATCCTGAATTATGATGGAAGTAACTGGAGTCAAATGAACAATGGAGCGACAGTATACTTTAATGACGTCGGGGGCAGTTCCGAAGCGGATGTCTTTGCTGTCGGCAGGCGTGGCAATATCCAACATTATGATGGTAATAACTGTAGTTTTATGAATAGTGGAACCACAGAAACGCTAAACGGCGTTTGGTGCATTTCAGGAAATGATATTTATGCCGTTGGTGCCGATGGTACAATTCTGCATTATGACGGCAGCAGCTGGAGCCCCATGATTAGTGGTACAACGGAACGGCTTCAAAGCGTCTGGGGCATCTCTGCCAATAATGTCTTTGCTGTTGGCGACAATGGCACGATCCTGCATTACGATGGCAGCAACTGGAGTGCCATGAGCAGTGGAACGACCAATTACCTTTATGGAGTGTGGGGAAGCTCCAGTACTGACGTATTTGCTGTTGGTGAAGGAGGCACAATCATTCATTATGACGGCAGCAATTGGAGTGCCATGATTAGTGGAATCACAAATTATCTTGTGGGCGTTTGGGGCACCTCTGGCAGTGATGTCTTTGTAGTGAGTAACACTTCTAGGATACTGCACTATGATGGCAGCAGCTGGAATTCCATGTATCATCCTTATCAGGTGTCACTTAGAGATATTTGGGGGAGTTCAGGATCTGACGTATACGCTGTCGGCATTTGTACGATTCTACATTATGATGGCAGTTCGTGGACTGAGAAACCTGACAGAACGGCTTATTTAGAAGGTGTCTGGGGTAGCTCGGACAGCGATGTGTTTGCTGTTGGTGCTTGCGGAACAATACTGCATTATACCCCAGAAGATACCGACGGCGACGGCCTCCCTGATACACTCGAAAATATCTATTGCACAGATGTAGATGATGCGGATTCTGATGAGGACGGAATAAGCGATGGAGATGAAGATAAAAATCATAATGGCATTGTAGATCCTGGCGAAACCGATCCATGTAATGCCGACACAGACGGCGACGGCATTCAGGATGGAACCGAACTTGGCTATACATTAGATGATATAGGTGCAGATACCGATACCAATATTTTTCAACCCGACCTCGATCCCCCAACCACAACAGATCCATTAAATCCGGACACAGACGGCGACGGTCTCACCGATGGGGAGGAAGATACCAATTATAACGGTCGTGTTGATGAAGGCGAAACAGATCCAAATCCCAGAAGAGCCATGCCCTGGATTCCGCTGCTTCTGTCGGATTGAGGTGTGCTGAAATTTAATTCAAGAAGGCAGAGCCTTCACGGTTCTGCCTTTTCTCATCAAAAGTGAACATACGGCTATTCAATATTCATAAGCTTTGTGATTGTCTTTCCTATAAAAAAATAAACACGTTTAAGGAGCTGCAATCATGAAACTATCACCACTCCAACAGCAAACCCTGCGCCTAGCGCTGGCGAACAGGGGCCAGCTTTCCAATCGCCAGGCGCTCCATGAAATATACGGCTTCCCGACATCCGACCGCCTCCTCCCGGGCGTCTTCTGCCTTGCGGAGATCGGCATCAAGCGCTACCACGCCGCCACCGCGGCTGTGGTCAAATCGTTTAATCGGCTGGCCGAGCGTGGTCTGGCCGACCGGGTGTATAATTACGGAATCTGGGTATGCACTTGTCTAAGGCACCCACTATATGAAGTGTAAGGGCATGGAAAATTACCCGCGGACGAGTGGTTTTGTCTGCCCTGTATATAACTGGATATGTCGCTAATTCCGGCGGGAAGGTGTGCAACGAAAGCTATTCTGTAATCACAATATGTAGTGTTTACCTTAGTCACGTGCATATGCAGTTACGGAATACATCTCACAAAATAAGGGATCCAACGAGCAACCCGATTAAAACAGTAGCAGGGAATTGACTCAGAAAAAAGCAGTGCGAAGTTTTTGTGTTCAATGTGCGGGTTCAGCAGATCAGGTCCGCGACTGTGGCGGCCACAAAATGCTGGGCGATCAGGGGAATCCCGAAACGGGCCAGTGCTGGTTTTAAGACTGCCGGGAAGGGGGGGCGGCCTTCGGGCAAAATTATTCGTGAACAATGCCTCGAATGTGTGGGCGGCAACAGGAAGGAGGTAAGGGGCTGTCTGAGCTATACATTCCCACTTCATGATTTCTGGATGGGTACCAACCCGAATAGAATCCAGAAAAAGGATAAAATTCCCGTCGAGGAGACAGTTTGAGAAGGGGTTTTTGTTTCAAATTTGGACGGAAGCGACTTCAGGCGAAGGCCCTGCCTTTTTTATTTTCAGGGTTTGTGAGAAAAACAAACTTTAAAATCATCTCTACCCAGCACTCAGCCCCTGAAGCTAATGAAATTAAGATCTATCATCATATCTTTCTGTTTCAGCTTTATTTTTTAATTTACAGGCACCGCATTACATTTTATAGAAGAAAAAACTCAGTCGTGATTGTAGACGGGAAGTCAATAACACATTTTTCCAGGAGGAGAGGGTTGAAAAATGAAATACACGTACAATAAGATTTTTTGTTTGACGATGGGAATTTTAACAATATTGGCTGCGGTTTTTTTAATAAATTCTCGAGTTGCTGCCGAAGGAATGACGATTACAAAAATAGGCGAATGGGGAACCGGTGTTTATGAGGATGTTTTTGTTGAAAGTGGTTATGCCTATTGCGCTGCCGCAGGAGCAGGACTCGACATAATTGATATCAGAGAACCGTCAAACCCAAAAAAAATCGGAAATTGTGACACTTCTGAATATGCAGACAACGTTTACGTTGATGGCAAATATGCATTTGTTACCTCCCTTTCAGGAGACCTAAATGTTATCAATATCAGTAATCCAGAAAGTCCTTCTTTGGAAGGCTACCTTCAAACAGTTAATTTTATTAGTGATGTGGCAGCTTCCGGCGGATATGCTTATCTTGCGCATGACTATAAAGGCCTTTATATTATTTCAGTACAAGACCCGACACAACCGCTGTTAGTGTATCAGTTTGATGTCTCGGCAAATGGAATAAGGGGAGTTTGTGTGGAGGGTGATTACGCTTACTTAACGGACGACCAAAATCAAATTTTGCGAGTGCTCGATATCAAAGATCCGAACAGTCCAGTAGAGGTCGGGGCATTTGAATTAGCCGAAGTACCTTTAAAAGTGCATGTCTCTTGCGGATATGCCTATTTGCTGCTCTCCGACGGTATCCATCGAAAAGTAAAAATTTTTGATATCAGTGATCCTGCAACCCCTGATTTAGTGGAAACATATGAAGTCTCTGACAATGCCAGTCGATTAACAAGCGCCGCTAACTATTTATATATCGCGTCAGGCGAGTCTGGATTGCAAATTATAAATGTTAGTGATCCGGCCAATCCCTCTTTGACAGGAACCTATGATACGGCAGATTCTGTAAGGTCAGTTGGATTAAGCACAGGCTATGCATTTTTAGCGGATGGTTTCGGTGGGTTGAAAGCTATTGATATCAGTAATCCGTCAACACCTGCTTTGACAGGTGTTTACGACACATCAGGAGACGCAGTAGATGTCTATTCAAGCGATGGCTATGCTTACTTGGTGAACAGGGAAGGATTAAAAATTATTAATGTTATAAATCCGTCCAATCCTATTTTAGCGGGGACCTATGAGACGCCGGGGGATGCGGTTGGGATCTTTATCGACGGGGATTACGCTTATATTGCAGATGCTCAAAATGGATTACAAATATTGGATATTTCAGATCCGACAACTCCAATTTCGGTTGGAAAGATGGAACCACTAACGGCACTTGATGTTTATATAATGGATGGATATGCCTTCATCGCTTGTGGCACTGACGGATTAAAGGTTGTTGATGTCAAAGATCCTTCATCTCTAAAATTGGTTGACGACTATTCTATTTACAATCGGGCCCTCGATGTCTATGTAACAGGTAATTACGCGTATGTAGCAAGTTATACTCAAGACCTTAAAGTTTTTAATGTAAGTAATCCTGCTAATCTCTCATATGTTGGAGGATATACCACAAGTAATTTTGTTGAAAGCGTCTATGTGGACGGCGACCATGCCTATGTTGTTGAGAGAGGGCCAGTCAGCACTCGCGGATATTTGCGGAACTTTGATGTCTCCATTCCAGGTAGTCCTACCGGAATTTCATATCTGGAAGTGAATGGTGCGGCTTCTGTTTTTATGGAAGGCAACTTTGCATATGTGGCCGCCAGAGAATATGGCTTGCAGATTGTTGATGTAAGCAACCCGAATGAAATGGTGCTTTTCAAGAATTATGACACGCCAGGTTATGCTATGGCAACGCATGTAAAGGATCAATATACCTATGTGGCCGACGGTTATAGCGGTAAGTTGATAATTTTTCCTGCTGCGGGTTCCAGTTCTGATACAGACAGTGACGGACTCCCCGATGAGCTGGAACAGCAAGTCTGCACCGATCCAAATGACGCGGACACGGATAATGACGGCATCATTGATGGCGATGAAGATGTTAATCACAATGGCGTGGTTGATGCTGGGGAAACGGATCCCTGCGATCTCGACACAGATGGTGACGGAATCCAGGATGGCACCGAACAGGGCATTACCACAGGACATGCGGATACGGATTCCGGCGTGTTTCAACCAGATGGGGATGCTGGTTCCACGACCACTGATCCACTAAATCCGGACTCCGATTATGATGGTCTGACCGACGGTCAGGAGGATGTCAATTTTAATGGTGCCGTGGACGCCGGGGAGCGGGACCCCAATATTAAGGATCATACATTTGACGCTAATTCAGCAACATTTACCAATCCATTGATGCCTTCCGGTGCCGATACAATAGGTGGAAAACTGGAATATGAAGGATTTGGGACACTGGCGGGTTATGAGCGTTACATAGAAACAGTTGGCAAGGAAATTGTGGACGGAGTCGAATGCGTAAAAGTCATGGTCCGCGGTTTTGGCAATGATCCGGATCCAGATGTAGACACGGAGTGGTATTATACGTGGTTGGCTGAAGACACAGATCAATGCATTTGGAGCCTTAAAGGGTACAATGGCATGTATGAAGTCGCTGTAACGCATGGGGCCGCCGGGGCTTATTTGACCATGCCAGCCGACCCAGTTGCAGGACAAGTTTTTTATCCTTTCGAACATGATGTGGACTCTAAAGAAGTGCTTGGAACCGACCTCACGGTTCCTTCGTTGGGAACTGGTAGCGGCCCATTTTCAGGTGTTGTTAAATTAAATGTTTCCAAATTAGGCGGAACCGTTTTTGAACAGGAATATTATGCACCTGGGAGTTGGATCGTAAAACATGAGATGAATGGCGGAGCAAGTGGATGGGAGTTGAAAACTGATATTAATACAAAAGCCTTGCCAGCTCTAATGTTGCTTTTATCAGATTAATATATAGTAAATCTCGTTTAAGGCAGGGCTCTCACCATCCTGCCTTTTTATATCAAAAGTGAACCTTCGGTCAAAAACGATCACGGTGAATTTGTTCTGGCGAACAACACAATAACCATGGGGTTGTTCGCATGTAAGGTCGGCACGGTGGCCGACCCTATCAAAATGTCGGCATTGTCGCGTAGGGCGGGCCACCGTGCCCGCCTGAAAAATAGATAGAACAAATTTACCGTGCAAAAACGATATTTATGCAAGCATCTACGCCGCTCCGGACAGTCAAACAGAAAAGACAGTAATCCGGGACCCTGGCCCTCCTAAAACCACCACCACATCTTGTGCTTCTCCTTTTAATTGGATAACTGACAGGGCCTTTTTAAAGTGCTTACCATGAACTTCAAATTCTGAGGGCAGGATAAGGTTTTTTGTTCAGTCAAATATTTAAATTTTTATCTTTCCGATTTTTTTCTTTATTTATTCTAAAATTTTTGCTTTAATTGTTTTTCATTTTATCAATCCGTTTTTCAATGGCAACTACATGTTATTTGAACTTTTCTCAAATACATTTGAGTCAAAGATGATGCAAACTCCTGTCATTTATTCTACTCATAGTATCAATCTTACCCAAAAAAGTCTTTTTATAATCATATCCCGGAAGCGTTAGTTTTGTTTAAACTTTAACTTAGCATTCAAGGAAGGTATGGGAGGGCAAAAGGATGAGGAGTCTCAAACCATTTGTATTTATCTTTTTATTTTTGTTTTTATCTGTTGGACTGGCACATGCTGACTTAAATAATGGTTTAGTTGCCTATTGGCCATTTAATGGCAATGCCAATGATGCAAGCGGGAACGGTAATCATGGGACCTTAAATGGTGCTACTTTAGCAACTGATAGGCATGGAAATCCAAACAGTGCTTATAATTTAGATGGTATTGATGACTACATTGACATTGGCAATAATGTAAAACCTCAATTTCCTGCGACGATTAGCCTTTGGGTAAAATTGGACCAAATAAATGATAATGCTTCAGTTTTCAGAAATGATCAGAACGACAGCGGCAGTTATCGCTATGGCTTATCTATTGGGATTCATAAAACCGGAGAAATTGGAATTGGCTATACGGAGGGATATTCCGCGCCTTCCAATCGTCAAAACTATCAGACCTTTGATTCAGTTATTAGAATCAATCGTTGGTACCATATCGTTGCAAAATTTAATGCGCATAAGAATATGCAAATATTTGTAAACGGAACCGAGATGGCTGGATTTATGATTGATAGCGGGACGGGTTCGGGCTTGAGTTATTCAAGTGCAAATGGAGCTATTGGGAATTACAAGACAAATGTGCCATCACTCCGTTGGATTTTTACCGATGGAAAAGTAGATGATGTGAGAGTATATAATCGCTCGCTTTCAAACCAAGAAATCCGAACCCTTTATAATGAAAACGATTTTGACGATGACGGCGATGGCTACACTGAAAGCGAAGGTGATTGCAATGATAATGATCGGTATATAAATCCAGGAGCCATTGAGCTTTGCGACGGGAAAGACAATAATTGTAATGGTGTAATCGACGAGGGCTGTT
Organism: Desulfobacterales bacterium; assembly: GCA_034520365.1. Lineage (NCBI taxonomy): Bacteria > Pseudomonadati > Thermodesulfobacteriota > Desulfobacteria > Desulfobacterales > Desulfobacterales bacterium. The sequence goes on along the minus strand of JAXHNP010000007.1, from coordinate 61,674 downwards.
CAAATCTTCCCACTTCTGGGCTTGTTGCCTATTGGCCATTTAATGGCAATGCCAATGATGCAAGCGGGAACGGTAATCATGGGACCTTAAATGGTGCTACTTTAGCAACTGATAGGCATGGAAATCCAAACAGTGCTTATAATTTAGATGGTATTGATGACTACATTGACATTGGCAATAATGTAAAACCTCAATTTCCTGCGACGATTAGCCTTTGGGTAAAATTGGACCAAATAAATGATAATGCTTCAGTTTTCAGAAATGATCAGAACGACAGCGGCAGTTATCGCTATGGCTTATCTATTGGGATTCATAAAACCGGAGAAATTGGAATTGGCTATACGGAGGGATATTCCGCGCCTTCCAATCGTCAAAACTATCAGACCTTTGATTCAGTTATTAGAATCAATCGTTGGTACCATATCGTTGCAAAATTTAATGCGCATAAGAATATGCAAATATTTGTAAACGGAACCGAGATGGCTGGATTTATGATTGATAGCGGGACGGGTTCGGGCTTGAGTTATTCAAGTGCAAATGGAGCTATTGGGAATTACAAGACAAATGTGCCATCACTCCGTTGGATTTTTACCGATGGAAAAGTAGATGATGTGAGAGTATACAATCGCTCCCTTTCAAATCAAGAAATTCAATCTCTTTATTTGGAAGATAGCCCTGACAATGATGGAGATGGATATACCGTTAGTCAGGGAGACTGCAATGACAATGATCCCTATGTCAATCCAGCAGCCATTGAACTCTGTTACGATGGAATAGACAATGACTGTGACGGCGATATTGACTGCAATGATATTGACTGTGGTTGTTTTCCGAAGAGAACGGTCTATCGCTTCTATAAACCCTTAAAGGGAGTGCATTTTTATACTGCCAGTGAAACAGAAAGAGATCATGTTAAAACGCTACCACATTTTAAATATGAGGGCCCGGCATTTAAAGTGCCAAGGCATAAGTCAGAAATATCGAAACCCGTTTATCGGTTTTTCAAAAAGACAACAGGAGTGCATTTTTATACGGTATCGGAAAATGAAAAGAATAATGTGAAAGAGATGGAAAGGTTCAAATATGAGGGGATTGCGTATTATGCTTTTCCCGAAAGAGCCGATGGCACGATACCTTTATATCGATTTTTTAAAAAATCGATAGGTTTTCATTTCTATACAGTGAGTGAGGCTGAGAAAAACAATATAATAGAAAATTTGCCTGCATATAAGTATGAAGGCATAGCGTATTATGTCTATCCGAAATAATAATTGGTTTTCTTAATCTAAATAAAGATATAGCCCTGGCTCCCAACCGGGGCTCTTCTTTTGAAAACCTGATTTTTTTGGCATTACGGCTAATAGGTATATGAACACTTCCCCTACCTGCTGAGCACTATCAAGCAGAAAAGACAGTAATGCCGGCCCTTGGTCCGCCACAGGTCACTACCACATATTGTATGCCCCATCTTTACAGGATAGCTGACAGGTCCTTTTTACATTCTTCACTCACCTATTGAAATTATTGATCAACATTATGGCAAGCATGTTGAGAATTTCAACACCCCTAAAATGCGCGCAATGCTATGAATTCTTGATTTAAATTAAATCAAAGTCCATGGCGTAATCCCTTCCACTATATATTGTGCCGATTACCGAGTTGTAAAAGGGCATGATGTTATCGATATTCTCCATCCTTAAAAAATTTGGAATACTGTCGTTTTAGTCACTATTGTGCAATGGGTTGGCAGTTTTTTGGGGTTAGATAGATCGTAGCAGTGGAATCGAGGGTGCCCGCTAAATTCCGGAAATCCGCGTAGTTTTTACCGATTTTGGCGGCACCGGTCGTCCCGTTGGCGCCGTGATACAAAATCCGGGACGACTAGGGTGATTTATCAGTCCAAGAATGACGACTCATCCAAAACCTTTGACGCGCTGGACTGGCTGGCGCAACTGACCACCCATATTCCAAACCGGGGGGAGCAGATGTGCCAGTACTATGGTTACTATTCAAACAAATCCCGGGGCATGAGAAAGAAATCCGGGGCGGATGATGCGTTGCCAACATTGATGGAACCGGTTCTGACATCCTGCGACATTCGGAAAAGCTATTTCCGGCTGATTCAGAAGGTGTATCATGTGGACCCGCTAAAGTGCCCGAAGTGTCAGGGAACTATGAAGACCATCGCCTTTATCGAGGAGTCGGACACCATCCGGAAAATTCTGGTGCATCTGGACCTCTGGGATATCCGTAACCATGATCCGCCGGTCAAAAAAATCTGAGCATATTCCGGAGTTGACGTATGATGATTCCTGTTTTCAACTCCCGTTTTCCGATGCCTGGATGCAATAATAGAAATTGAGGCATGCAGGATCGGTGCATTCAAAATCGGTGAAAACGGCATAGATTTTCACAATTTTTCGGACATCATCGATTCATCCAACATAATCTGCCGACCATTCAAAATCGACCCTCGCACCTACCACAAAATGAAGCGCCTGTTAAAACTTGACATATAAGACGATTTCTGAGATGGTTGAATCATGAAAAGCAATGCCTTATTCTTCCTCCTTAAATCCCTCATTTTGGTCCTTCATCAGCATGATACTGCGGATGGGCATTGCCCTGGCCGGATTTAAGCTTTCGCGGGTGCGGATTGGGAACAGCTGCTGGTGTGCCTCCTCGGATTTGTTATTGTACGTTGGATCGTAAAGCTGCGATCCACCCCAGTGCTTGCATCTCATAAAGACCAGGCGAATGGGCTGATCAAATGAACAGAAATTTAATGTATTCGACATAACAAACACTTTTTAACCAATCTGGACGTAGTATTAAAATTAAAGGAAGAGGGGAAACGAAAAAATGAATAGAATACTTCTGAGAATAAGTCTTGTTATTGCCATTATTTTAACATCATTTAGTGTAAGCACTGCGACTACTATCGTTCTTGGGGATGACTTTTATGTGATAGGAAGTCCTAATGTAGTGCCCAACAATCCGCTGGCGCCAACCCTGGGTGAAGTTGATCGTTTCGTCATCCTCGCCTCCCAGGCCATCACCACCACGAGCGGTTCTGCCATCGTCAATGGAGATTTGGGTATTTTCGACCAGGCGCGTTCTTATTACGCGGGATTCACCCCCGGGGCCAGCCCAGGCGAATTTGATGAACTGACCAATGGTTTGTCCTATGCGCACGATGATACAGATCCCGCCCTGATCCCTGCAGGGTATGCCTCGACCATCGCCTTTCTCGATCAGTCGAGAACCGACCTGGGGAACGCATATAATTTCCTGGCGGCTGACCCCAATCCGAACGCCGCAACCCAGGTCTGCCCCAGTGAACTCGGCAATCTGACCATGACCCGTGGCGTTTATAAAACAGCATCCAACGTCACCATCACGACCGGCGATCTCACTCTCGATGCTCAGGGCGTCCCTGATTCCGTCTTTATTTTCACCACCGACGGCAATCTGACCACCGACGCCCCAGGGGGCGACATTGTCCTTATCAATGGAGCGCAAGCCAAGAATGTTTATTGGAGAACGGCTGGAACCACAATCCTCGGGACGGGGACGAGCTTTTTCGGCAATATCTTCGCATGGCCAGAGGTCAATGTATTGACCGACGCCAGCGTCACCGGTCGACTTCTTTCCGTCACAGAACAGGTCACCCTCCAATCCAATGCCGTCACCAAGGCGCCGTAAAGCGAAGTAAATACATCGGTACCGGGTCTTGAATTGTGAATAAAAATCAACATTAGGCAACAGTGTTCATCTTCAAAACCCAGCACTCCATTGAAGCATACAATAGCTTTTCGGCACTTCCGGAGAGCATTGCGCTGCCACAAGATATGGTGCTCTGGATTTTTTTCAAAATAGTATGTGTGAAAGCCGGATCAGTGGAGAATGTTTTTTTCAATCGTCATTCAACGATCTTTCACCATGCGGCTATAAAACTTCAGTTATACTGGACTATACGCCGCTCCGGACTGTCAAACAGAAAAGACAGTAATCCGGGACCCTGACCCTCCTAAGGCCACCACCACATCTTGCGCTTCCCCTTTTAACTGGATAGCAGACAGGGCCTTTTTACAATGTTGATTTATCAGGCTGGCTCCGCTGATGAATATATCGGCAAGGTATCTCGGAATCGTAATATTAAAAAATCTGGACTTGGCAGGGCGTTATGATACAAATATAAATATACCCAATCTTTGAAAGCCAACCCCATAACCAGGAGGCAAGATATGAAAAAGCTCGTTTTATCAATTACGCTCCTGTTTTTCTTTCTCTATGCGCTCCCTGTATCGGCAAGCGGTATTATTATCGGCTCCGGCGGAACAATTAAGCTAAACGGCCAGACAATTAAAATGAACTGCACTGATCTCACGGTTGAAGATGGCGGGAACCTGAACCTGGGACAAGGCTTGATTGATTATTGCCGCCATTTTACGCTTGATAAAGGTGCCGTATTCATTGACGGATCAGGTGAGATCACCTTGTGCGGCACCTGGGAAAACAACAGCACCTTTCAAAAAAGCAGCACCAGCACGATATCCTTTGTGACAGGGTGCGGCGTTGAGCACAGAGTAAAGGGCTCCGGTGATACCGATAACGATGGCGTCTCGGATATGCAGGAAGGATTTCACGATGCCAATGGTGATGGCGTGCCGGATTTTCTGGACAGCACCCTTACGGCTATCTACTGGGCGCCGCCTGCCGCCATACAGATGCTGCTGTTGCTGGACAATGATGAATAATCCCTGTTTTTTAAAATCTCTTCAAGCATTGCCTGTTGCTTTTTTAGCTGGGCTTGCTGCTCTTGCATCTGCCCTTCCAGCTTGGATTTAAGCGCTTCGTTCTCACTCTTAAGTTCCTCAATGGTCTTGATATGCTCGCTATTCAATTCCTTGACCGCCTCCACTAACACCGCTGTTAGCTTGGCATAGGATACCGACTTGTAGCCCTCTGATCCGGTTTTCACCAGTTCAGGCAGAACCTTTTCCACGTCTTGGGCGATCAGTCCGATCTGTTTGTCATCGGATAAGCCTCGCTCTGAATACTCTTCTGTTTTCCATTCAAAAGACACCCCTTCAAGTATCGAGACTTTATCTAAAGAGGCGCTGAGGGGCTGGATGTTCTTTTTCATCCGGACGTCGGATGGGGTTACAGCTTCCGCCATTTCCAGGGTGCCATGGATCTTGACCAGGTCATTGTCGAATTCACCGTAAATCAGGGGGGTGGCAGTTTCCGTGTTGTCGATATACAGCTTGTTTGAGCCGGTCTCGTTATAACCTGCACGATTGCCAATAAAAATATTGGAAGAGCCTTCGGTGTTGTAGAGGCCGGCAAAGTTCCCGAGAAAGGTGTTGTAGTAGCCGGTGGTGTTAAAGCGGCCGGCATAGTACCCGAGAAAGGTGTTTTGGTAGCCGGTGGTGTTGTTATAGCCGGCAAAGTACCCGAGAAAGATGTTTCTGGCGCCTTCAGCGTTGTTGTGGCCCGCATAGTTCCCGAGAAAGGTGTTGTGGTAGCCTTCGGTGTTGAAGCGGCCGGCATAGTACCCGAGAAAGGTGTTGCTGTAGCCGGTGGTGTTGTTGTAGCCGGCATCGTACCCGAGAAAGGTGTTGTAGTTGCCGGTGGTGTTGGAGCGGCCGGCATAGTACCCGAGAAAGGTGTTTTGGTAGCCGGTGGTGTTGTTGTAGCCGGCAGAGTACCCGAGAAAGATGTTGGAGTAGCCGGTGGTGTTGTAGAAGCCGGCATAGTTCCCGAGAAAGGTGTTTTGGTAGCCTTCGGTGTTGAAGAGGCCGGCAGAGTCCCCGAGAAAGATGTTGGAGTAGCCGGTGGTGTTGTAGAAGCCGGCATTGTTCCCGAGAAAGGTGTTTCGGTAGCCTTCGGTGTTGTAGAAGCCGGCATCGTACCCGAGAAAGGTGTTGTAGTTGCCGGTGGTGTTGTTGAAGCCGGCATAAGCGCCTATAAACGTGGCGCTCCGATCCCCCTCTAAATTTGTTCCTGCGCCAGCGCCGAAAAGCGTTTTGCTCGGCTCTTCTGTTGCCCCTAAAACCTGGCCAGCAAACGAAATGCATACCCCCATCCAAAAAATTAAGATTATGGCTTTCTTTCTCATTGGATTCCCCTCCATGTCTTTTGGTGTATCCCTATAGTTTCTTTTACCATTTTCCGCATTATGGCCTTGTTCAATAACCGTTTGCAGGGCCTGAAATCAATTTGAGCAAGCCCCCTGACACAAAAAAAAGCCGGACCACTACATTTTGGCAGCCCGGCTGTCTTTGAACAGAATCAAGGGAAAAACCAGTACCGAAAAGACCCGTGACTTTCCGTCCCAATCTCACGATTGATTTGGTTTTATTATGTTTTTACAATGCCGTGGCCAAAACTCAAAGTCAAATAATTTCCAGGAATTTCAGGAAAATAGTGCGGACTTCAAAAGTGCACATTCCGGCTATAAACTTCAGCTATGCGAATTTTAGGACCGCTCAGCACTCTCAAACAGAGTGCGGGAATTCCAATGCGCAGGCAAATTACAATATATTGTGTCAAGCGACAATTATTTTTGATGGGTCAGCTCGCTCCGGGTTTTTCAGCAATGATAACGGAGACGAGTCTGCCGCGGAGTATGCAACCAGACAAGGAAAAGTATCCTTTTTCACAGACGAATTCCTTCTGCGTCAAAGGCTCCGGAAAAAGAGCGGTGCCGTCCCGATCCTTCCGCGGGCGGGCTTTGGGGCTGTCTTTTTTCAGCTGTCAGAAATTTCAGGTTAGAGTGGACTCCGACGCAAGACCGAAGTACACCATTATTTCCCTGAATGGGCATTTGGCGGGCAAGAGTCTGGCCACATTTTCCCTCGCACCAATGGCGCGTCCATCATAATAGCCGTTGATACATACGTCAGAGGCAAGCCCGCGTCAGAGGCAAGCGCGTACTATCTGTTATAGCCAATCCAGGCCACCTTGATCTGTGATTTTAATCATTCAAGGACATCGCTGTTGAACATTTCCGGACAGGCCTTTATGGCATATAAATATTGACATATCAGAAAGATACTCTATATTTAGTTTATTACTGTCATTACCACCATTACCACCATTGCGACCCTCATATCACTTTAAAAAGATTGCCGATTCTCAGGGATTAATTTGTTTTTGTCTGCACGGGGTGAGGATTTTGCCCCGTCCAGTTGAAAGAAAACAGCCATCGGGATTTTTCGCTGATTAAAAATCATCCGGACAGGACTATTTTTCTTATGTTTCACCGCTCTTGGCGCCCTATCTTCCACCTGGGGAAATTGCCCCCCTCCTGATAATGATCACTCAAAAATTATCGACTGGTATCTGGCCTCCATAGCGGATGGATATCCGGTGTCCATGGTCGCAAACGAGTTGCTTGCCGATGATGTTACCATTGCAGACATGACAGAGGATTATATACTGTTCGGCATTGGCCTTGAATCCAAACCGGGCAGGTTTCTTTCCGAAGCCGTGTTTGCGGATTTCCTGTTTGGTCCGGGCGATACCGGTTCTATGGACGGTGTTGTTTCAGATTCGGGAATAGCCGCCAGGTTTATCCAGAATGTGGAAAACCAGATCCGGTATCGCGGTGAAATCATTCAGGCCGCCAACCTGTGTCCGGAAACGCAAGAGACGCAATCGGTTATTCCCTTGATGCCCGTGGTTCTGGAATCAAAGCTGCAGCCGCCTGCCTTGAGTTCCGAAACTGAAGGAATAATGGAGCATGGGGCCATATCCGGTTATGTTTCCGGACCAAGCGGGACAGAATTGTTCAATGCTGAGGTAAGGGCTTACGATTCAAATGGTCGATCGGTTGGCTCTACTTTCACGGACGAGGCCTTAGGCTACTATAACCTCGGAAATCTTGCCCCTGACACGTATAAAATTTATTTTCAGTCCTATTCTCCGAGCCACGCCTCAGAATTTTACAATGACAAGCCAGTGATGAAATTCGCCGATCCCGTGGGGGTAACCGGCGGCAATACCACTTCCGGGATCGACGCGCAGCTGGAACTCGGCGGGTTGATCACCGGTTTGGTGAGCGATGCCTCTGGCATACCACTTAGCGGCATCAGGGTCTATTGTTATAACAAGTACCAGGAAATGATCATGTCGGTTTATACCGGCACCGACGGCACCTATTCCATAGGCTGGCTCAGAGAAGGTACCTATAAATTGCGGTTTTATGATTATGCCGGTACTTATTCAGTTGAATGGTATGACAATAAAACCAATTTCTGTGAAAGCAACGCCATCAGCGTGACAGCGGGCGCCACCACTTCAGGTATCAATGCGGCCCTTGCGGAAGCCGGCAGCATCTCCGGAAAGGTAAGCGCTTCATCCGGCGCTGGTATTGAAAGCCTTTGGGTATATGCCTATGATGCCGATGATTATTACAATTATGACAGGCGAGAATCTGCCCGGACGGATGCCTCGGGAGACTATACCATCACCCGGCTTGCGCCGGGTTCTTACAAAGTGAGGTTCTCGAATTATCAGAACTATATGGAGGAGTGGTATAACAATGATTCCCATTATTGCGGTGCAAGCGAGTTGAGCGTGTCTCAAGGGCAGCACCGCACCGGCATTAATGCCACGCTGGATATGGGCGGCAGTATTTCCGGGACGGTTCGGGATCTGGCCGGCAATGGGTATGCCAATTGCTACGTCTCGGTTTATGATTCAGACGGCAGTTATGTCCTAAACGCTTATCCAGACAGCAACGGCCACTATGCTGCCCAGGGGCTGGCAAGCGGCAATTATCGGTTAAGAGCCAGTGATAGGGCCGGCATCTATGAGCCTATATATTATATTAACAAGCAGTCCTTAGGCGAGGCCGACGAGGTTTCTGTAACCCCGGGGACGGACGCTTCGGGCATAGACATTCAGTTCACCACTGAAATAGGCGGGGGCGATGGTTTTACCATCAGCGGCTATGTTTATGACGCCAATGATGTGCCGGTTAGTTACTGCCCTGTTCGGCTTCTCGACACGACAACCGGAAATTTTGTCAAGTATGACAGTTCAGATTATGGAACCGGCGCCTATCAATTTACCGGTGTGAGTGCAGGAAGTTATAAAGTTTATTTTGAAGCCTATAATTCCCGGCAGCCAAACTGCATTAGTGAATGGTACAATAACAAGGCTGATAAGGATACGGCAAATACTATCACCATAACGGACAGCGATGTACAAAACATCAACGCAACACTGGATTTTGGGGGGACGATCCAGGGGTGGGTCAAGACGCCGGCGGGCGCAGCCCTTGTTTCCGGGAATGTGGCAATTGAGGAGAATTCAACAGGCTATCAACGCTCCGTAAGCATTAATTGCGGCGTATATGTGATTCAGGGATTGCCCGCGGGCAGCTATAATTTTCAGGTCACCCCCTATTCCCAATATTATTACTATGACTCAGCCAGCGTCTCCCCCATATCCGTTACAGTCGGTCAAATTACCGAATATAACCACACGATTGAATCTCAGCCGGGCGGGGCCATCACCGGCAGGAGTACCTATTACAAGGATGGCAAACAGGTTTGGCCGGTGAGCGGAAATGTCTATGTGTATGATGAATCCGGCTCTTACACCTGCAATTACTATTTGAATGCATACAATTGCGGTCGGTACAACCGGAATCCAAGCAAATATTTGCAACCGGCTGTTTATTTTGTGAGATTCTACAATTACGCAGACAGTACGTCAGCATGGTACAACCGTAAGGAATCCATGGCTGCTGCCGACCCTGTGGACGTAGTGAGCGAGCAGACCACCGACGGCATAGACTGTATTTTTGGCAATCCCGGCACCGCGGCATTACCAGGGATTTTTTTGTTCCTGCTGGATGAATAAGGAAACAAGACCGCCGGGATAGGTTGTCGACGACCAGTAATAACCGGAGATGGTATCATCGGCTAAAATGTCAAAAATTGCCGGATTGGATGTTGCGTCATCAATCAGGGTCTGGAGTTCATTAATGTCGGGCAGCCGCCAGTCGGTATGATTTGCCCGTCTTAGACCCTCAGCGGCAGCCAGGGCCTCCTGCCAGTTATAAGCGGCTGGCGTTCCGCTGCATTCGTTTGTTGCTTCATCCCATGTTTGCCCATGGCTGCATTTCTGCCATACAAGGCCGGTATTGTGGTCCGTAATCGTACCGTCTTCATTGTCGGTCGCTGGGGCAGGGAATCTGATGGCCCTCCGCGGACAGCTCTGGCGTGGCTTCTCAGGTCATCTAATGCCCAACAGTACAGGAGTATTTTTGTTTTAATCTGAGTTTAACGTCAATCTGTCGTCAATGTCACTAACTTTAGTGTGTTAAATATTTAAATTTATAGTTTCGTTCAGACCCTAAATAACCTCTCAGTAACCGCCATTCCATATTATCTTTGGAAGTATTCCCTCCCGGGCCGTGCGCCCGGGACCGAGCTAAAAATAACTTTAAAGGCACTGAGGCACGGTAAATTTGTTCTATCTATTTTTCAGGCGGGCACGGTGGCCCGCCCTACGAATGGGGAAAAACCCGATTCATCGTAGGGTCGGCCACCGTGCCGACCATAAGTTCTTGATTTCATTCGCCTAATACCTAATACCTAATACCTAATACCTAATACCTAAAACCCGTCAAGTTACTTAGAAGTATTCCCCCCGGGCTGCCGCCCGGGACCGAGCTAAAAATAACTTTAAAGGCACTAAGGCACTAAGGCACTAAGTTTTTAAACTGTAAACCGTGAGCTATGCCGCATCCCCACTTTGAAAAAGGGGGGATTGGGGGGATTTGTATTGTGTCACGATGAAGATCCCCCTAAATCCCACTTTGTCACTATTGCCAAAATGCCATTTGATTTATCGTATATATTTTGCTATCTCAAAAGAACCGTTTTACAACGTATTTGGGAAATGCGTTTTCAATAAAAGAAATACATTGTAACTATTTGCGCCAGAGGTAACAGTAAACATGTATTCCCTCCCCAAATGTATTCGAGGCCCCGTTTCGTCCTTTTTGATCGTCGGATTCCTTCTCATCGCCTGCCTGGGTTTGCCGTCATTAGCTTCAGCAATGGTGCTGGAGGTCGGGTGTCCTCAATCCAGTTCCATGCTTGTTCTTGATACTGTTGACGAAGTCATTCATCGGGGAGATATGGGGGTAAAAATGAAGCTGCCCATTTCTCAGGACCCCATATCCGATATGGAAATAATCTTGGCACCGGGCACCTATAATACCGCCTCGGGTGACGTGACACTTCATCTTCAGTTTCGCTTAGAATCCATTCCCGAAGAAGACATTTCATACTACACCGGGGAAACGCCAATCCGAATAGAAGGCCCTGGTATTCCGTGGGAGAACGTCCATCTGAATGTCTCCACAGGGGCCATGGAAGGCGGGGCAGGGTATTGGGCGGAGTTTGCCGCCGCCATCAATTACAGTACAGGCTACAGAAGATTGCTCTACAAGCTCACCCTTCCGCCTGAAATACCTGTTAAATTCTATATTGATCGGGTCTTTAAGGAGCTGGAAATGCTTGATATTTTGGACCGCCCTGCCGGTCCCATTGACCATTGGTTTCAGATCATAGAGACCAGCTTTGGTGAAGACTGTGATGAAGGCGCTCCCTTGAGTGCCTACTCCGAATACACCATGAACGAGCAACCTGCTGCTGACATTCCGGTGACAATCAGCGGAGTGAATGCCATTTTTGAGCCCACTACCGCAACTACGGACGCAGAGGGCATATTCGGGGTGGCTGCGTTTGCTGATCCTGAAATTTTCTTAAGTTCAAATGTGACATCAGACCAGGTTTCGCAAGAATCGACCACCAAGAGCAACGAGGTAACAGCGGGAGGAGAACTGTACATAGAGTTTAAAGAAACAGTCCGCAAAAGGGGATTGAGCGGCGCCTACTGCGAAGTCATACGGGTGGAGGGTACAGTACGGGTTATCGGCGGAAGCGGTACAGTCCAAAAAGGGGATATTTTAAGGCCCGGAACGAAACTTTCCCTCGCCACCGGATGGGGCACGATTTCCCAGATTGGACTGCGCTTTATCAACGGCTCGACTGTTGAAGTAATCCAGGACGTCTACACCAACGCCTGTCTTGCGGATATCATCGAGATCGGCAAGACAGGGTTCGTCAACCAAAGCGTGATCCAGGGAACGACGCCTTTGGCCAGCGTCTCCAGAGAATTGTGTGAGGCATACGGCAACCTGCCCAATACGCCGGAAGAATGGGCAAGAACGGCCGGACGGGTAGCGGTGCAAACGGGTGCGTCCATGATTGTTCCAGGTTCGGGAATCGCTGCCTTTTCTCTTAAATATGGGGTTAAAACCGCCGCAGGAGAAGCGTATGATTGCATCATTACCTCGCCCCAGTCCATAAAACAGAATGTTCAAAAAAATGTTTTGAAGCTAAACGACACAACCCCTGACGCGAACAAGCTGGCTTTTGTTGATTTCTACTATGATGGTTCCACCCGGGTGGCCAGCAACCTTGGAGATTTACCCGTCTACGCTGATACGACCGCTACAGATACGCCTCTGATCCTGGCTTCTACAGGCGACTGGGTCGAAATTGACGGGACTGTGGACAGGACCTGGCAGAATGTGGATCTGGGGCAAATCGACGGGGAAGGGCCCATCCTCCGCCTGGGCTGCGAAGCTGATCCGGCGCATTACACCACCCGATTCGAACTTATAGCGCATGACACGGCCGGGGTGGATACCGCGTCGTTCCTGGCCCAGATCAATGGCGAACCCTCCACTGAATTCCAGGCAAAAGACGAGCAAACCTGGCAGGCTGTATTGCCTGGTACTCCACCCACGGGGACGATTTCCTTCCGGCTTCTCGATAAGTTTGGCAATGAATCCTTCCTGGAATGGAGCGCTGCTTCCATGCCGGAAGCCCCGGCCTTGGTAGAAACATTACCGGGAAAATGGGACAAGGGTTCTTCGTACATTTCCTGGGAAACATCGACAGAAATGGATTCATCGGATCTTCTCTGCTATGAGGTTCGTCAAATCTGGCGATCCGCCGATACCCTCAGTTGGGCCAGCGGTCCATGGATTTCTGTCGGTCGGGCCGAAGAAGTCTGGCTGGATGTTCCGGAGGGGGTCGCTCTGGGTACAGCGTTTTACCTGGAAATACGAACTGTCACCCAAAACGGCATTTCAGGCTTCGCTGCCCGGTCTGAAGAACTGGCTTATGCAGAAACCCAGCCCAGTTATTTTGGCGGTCCTCCCATAGGCGCGATATTAAATCTTCTTCTGGGTGGGTGATATCTTGAATTCCGCTTTTTGAAAAAGTGATGGCTTCGCAAAAAGTCCAATATCTTTGTTGCGCTGCATCCCTCGGAATTTCACGTACGATTAAGTACGCTGCATTCCTCGGGATTTGCGCGCCGCGATTTTGACTTTTTGCTTTGCCATCCCAAAATTGACTTTATACGAGACTGTCAGTGATGCAAAATTTAAAACGAAGCGCTTTTCTTATATTTTTTACCTGCGGTTTGTTGGTTTCTGCCAGCGTTTTCGCAGAAATTGACAGCATTGACGTATTGCGGCCTTCAGCCATTCAATCAAACAATACGGTTAATGATAACGGAGGCCGGCCTGCCGAGGCGTATTTAAACAGACAAGGGGCAGTATCCTTTTCCGCAGAAAAATTCCTTCCGCGGTCAAAGCCTGCCGGAAAAAGAGGGGTGCCGTCCCAATCCTTCCGCGGGCGGTCCCTGGAGTTGTCTTTTTTCAGTGGCCAGAAATTTCAGGTTAAGGTGGACTCCGATGCAAGACCGAAGCACAATATTATTTCCCTGAATGGGCATTTGGCCGGCAGGGATCTGGCCACATTTTCCCTAACCGTCACACCGGAAAGCTTCATTATTACACTTCAGGACCTTGATGCGGCCAGGGTGTACCGGGTTGTCGGGGATACGGAAACCGGCGAAGGAAAGGTTCAAGAAATTGACATGAAGAAGATGCCGCCCATGAAACACCTTCCGCCCAGGATTCCCCCGGAAAATTAACCGGACAAATGGTGCGGAAAACAATCAGCTCCGGATGAAGAAGCAAACCGCTCGAAAAGGACCTGGAATGGAAATACCTGAAAATAGATTTTACCGGCTGCGCAGCATGGGATGTTCATTGGCCGTTCTCCTGTTCATATTATTTGCAGCCGCGCCTGCCGCCCCATCGACAACCATCGACATTATGCTGGTCTATGATACCACCGCCACCTCATGGGTTGCGCAAAACGGGGGGTTGACGGCATTTTCGCAGGATACCGTCAACCGCCTGAATTTGAGCCTCCAGAACAGTGAGGTGGACATTTCGTTCCGGCTGGTTCACTCGGTGGCCGTGGATTATACGCATGAGAATGTAGAAACCGAAAACGGAACTGACTATAATCTTGATACTGATTTGAATGCAATAACATACGGAGATGGGGCTTTTGCAGAGGTACATACCCTGAGGGATGACTACGGCGCCGATGTGGTGGCTCTGCTCGTGGATACGGGAACCCCTTACGGATGGGTCGGCGTTGGCTGGCTGCTTTCATACCCCGGCGGTAGTCCGGGCTACGCATTTACCGCCAGTGCCATTCAGTCCGTGGCCATCAGCACGACACTGGACCATGAGATAGGTCACAATCTGGGCGCAGATCATGCAAAGGATCAGAAAAGTTATCCAGGACCTAACAAGGCGCTTGCTTCTTATTCGGCAGGGTGGTATTTTCCGGGCACCAAGAGCGCGGGGTACCACACTATTATGGCATATAGTGATAAAGATGGGAACGGATATCCAGATTACCAGAGTGCGCCCCTGTTTTCAACGCCCCTGGTGACCTATGAGGGCACGCCTGCCGGTGATGCGGCTGACGGCGACAATGCACGGCTTCTTTGCGAGACAATGGATGCGGTCGCGGATTATCGGGATTCTATGGGCACTCTGCAGGTGGCCATCGAACCTGCTGAGGCCTGTGCTGACGGGGCCCGGTGGCGCCGTGCCGGCACAGAGATATGGCTAAGCAGCGACGAAACGGAATGGGATTTGCCGGCGGGCGATTATACAATAGAATTCAAGGCCGTCACCGGCTGGGATAAGCCGGCTGATCAAGGGGTAACGGTTCTCTGCGGCCAAACCACAACAGAAACGGGACAATATACCCTGCCCGGAGCCAAACCAAAATTTATGCCCTGGATACCATTGCTTCTCAAGGATGATTAAAAATAATCTGTTGTTATTCTCTGATCCGCTGGTTGTATTCCTCAATTTTTGATTTCAGGGCGCTTTCTTTTTCGTGGTACTGGTTGATTTTTTCGTTTAACGTCTGAACTTTTTGATTGTAGGCCTTGATTTCCTCGTCATCGCTCATTTCTTCGCGGGATGATTCGATCGCTTGCTTTTTTTCTAAAAGTGCCTCATATTGCTGATCAAGCTGTTCCTTTTTTTCGACCAGCTCTTCGCGCTGCCGGGTGAGCTGGTCACCGGCGGCCGATGAGGACTCTTTCTCTTCCGCGGCTTCGGTTTGCCCTGATGCCGTTTCCCCCGGCACCCTCTCCGCTGTTTGATCCTCAGCCGGGGCGGTTTGCCCGATGCTTTTCTCTTCCGTGCCTCCTGCCTGAGCAGGGCTGTCTTTCGGGGTTTCCGGATGAGCGTCAACCTGTGATTGATACGGCTCCGGAATTGTGCTGTAATCGTCTGTATAGTGCACAACTCCCTTGTCATCCGTATACTGGTAAAATTCCGCCTGCGCCGGCAATGTGAACCACAGGCAGGCAATGAGTGCTGTCAGGGTAATAAGGATATTTCGAATCTTCATTGGCTTGGCCCTTTTTGTTTAAGTGAGTATTCTATAATTTTATACCGGTTCCTTGAGCCAGGGTCAAGCAGCTTGACTCATGTTTCAGATTCCCCTGTAAAGAGCGCTTATGGGTATCAGGCGGATATCGTTTTCTTTGCGGTAGTGTGCCCGGAATAAAAAAGAAAGCGTTTAACCGGACGTTCCAGGCGGTCTGTAAACTGTTTCAGGTTTCGCCAGTCTTTGTCAGCAGCATACTTGACCGCTACCGTCAGGGGCGGGTGACGCTGGATTTCATCAATAATGGCCAGTTTTTCGAGACGCTGAATAAATCCTTCAGACAGCTTTTGTGTTCAGCTAACTTTAGCCATAGTTTAAACATGGTTTAAAAACAACATGGATATTTTAAAAGTCAAGATTGATTTCGGGAATTGTTTGGAGGGCCCGAGGATTTTTAGGAATCATTATAACCATGTATTTCGATGACCATAATCCGCCACATGAACCCTTAATTAATACCCCATTTCCTGGAGAATTTCCTTTATTTTTTTGGCGGAAATATCAGACTGATCTGATTTGGAATATATCGTGACTAAAAAGATTTTTTCCCTGGTTTTTAAGTAATAAATACACCGGTAGCCTGAACGCTTCCCTTTCTGGATATCGGAATTTTGTATCCTTACCTTGAAAACAGCTAAATTGACACCGGGAATCTGGTCACCCGGCAGGTTTCCGTTTTGCAGCTGATCTATAATCGGCTGAATATCAGATCGTATTGACCGATATTTTTTTGCCAAGGCTCTGAGATTTCTTTTAAATTCAAAGGTAAACGAGATCTCAGGCATCTATACCTTTCCAAAGTTCAGATACGGGCCTGGTATTGTTTTCCATCACATCACGCATTCCTTGCTTGAAACTTTCATCAGCCGGTTTCAAAATTCCCAAGCGAAATCCTTTCACAATTTCCAGAAGAGCTGGTAAATATTCCTCTGGAGTGGTGTCGATTTCCCGATAAAGTTCCTCAACGCAAGACGACTTTTGTTTGGCCATGGTTTTTTTCCTCCCTATGCAGATTTTATATTTTAATTATAAACATGATCATCCCGGCAAATCAAGCCAACAACTTCGTCTGCATTCAAATTCCCGGGACACCATACATGGAATTCGGGGGAGATTTTTCCGGGGACAGTATATTAATTTCGGGTAGCACCTGAGTGAATCTTGGTCAGCCAGTTGATTAAAAAATCCCTTACATCGTTTGATGCCCCTATCTTTTTTTAAAAAAGAATTGAGCATTCGCTGATACGACTTGCGCATCAATCAGCCGAATCCTTTCAAATCGTCCAGATCAAAATTTGTGCCTTTGAATTTTCTGTGGCAATAAAGCTTTCGATATCACCGACAGCCAAGTGTAGATGTTATGAAGGGATTAAAAGCGCTTAAGTTAATGACATTGAGTGGCGGGTTGCTTCTGTTTTTTTATGAATCAGATAAAAGCTAATCCAGAGTCAATTCGACTTTTTTTTCTGCCGCACGGCGGTAAAGCCTCGCTTCTCCAGAGCTCTGATTATCTCGCTAGCCTTGAGCATTGGCAGGGTCATGTTCAATGCTCACTTTTTGAACGCCGACAAACTCACCCTGGGCAAACGGCTCATCTTCAATGCAGAGTTCGATTACTTCCCGCATGTTTTTCATCAGCTCTTCAATGCTTTTGCCTTGAGAGTAACAGCCTTTCAATCCCGGAACCTCACCGACATAGAAGCCGTCTTCGTCTTTTTCTATGACCACATAAAATTCTTTGCTCATAATCTTTCTCCTGTTACCATTAAAATAAGGTGTTCAGGGGTAAATTGCAATCGCAATCCTTTTACATTCCCATAAGGGCAACCTAAGGTGGCCCCTACTGGATGGTGCCGTTATCGGAGAAATGCCGAGCATTTAAGTTGATGGCGCACACAATGTAGCGGAAGCCTTTAGGCTTCCATAACGGATAGCTACATTTCTTGACATCCCGGGCCCCCTGTTTTAAAGATTCGTATCAATGGCATATTTGAGGCATATTTGGCGATAATATCAACTCAGGCGGGCGTGGGGGCTGGCCTGAGGCATCCATAAAATGAGCATATTTCAGAAATGAAGCGATTATTCCTTGTATTGGCCTTAAGCGGGCTGCTTGCCTGCACCGCTTGTGTGCCCAAAGGGGTTGTGCCGGGGGTGTTTGAGAAGGAAAAGCCCGGGGCGGAGCTTTTGCGCAAAGCCGAGTCCAGTTTTAAAGAAGAGCGCTTGGATGCGGCGTTTTCCTTCTACCAGCAGTACATCTCTCAGTATCCGGACGGGGAAATGATGCCAAAGGCCCTTGTTCAGATGGGGATTATCAAAGGCCGGCAGGAAAAGTATGCCCAGGCGGTCTCGCATTTCAAAGAGGTAATGAATAAGCACCCCCAGTCAGATTATGCGGGGCAGGCCGGCGTAGAAATGCTTTCGGTTTTATACGATGCCGGGGATTTTGAGGCGGTTATCCGCCGGTCGGCCGCGGTTTTTTCGTATGAGCTTTCCCGGGAAGCATATGTCCGGGCCGGTTTGAGTGTCGGGGATGCGTATATGGCCCTGGATTTGCCCAGGGAGGCCTACTTTGCGTTTTTGAAAGCCTTTGACCGGGCCAAAAAGAAAAAGGCGGAAAAAGAAGTTTTGCCCCGGCTCAAAGCCGCGATCAGCCGGCTGTCCACGGAGACATTAAAGCCGGAGTTGGCCCGCCTGGATGGCCGCCCGCCCAGCGGTTATCTCACGTATCATATGGCAAAAAATTATGCGGATGTAGGAAATCTGGGGGATGCCATGGCCACATGGGCCGATTTTCTGGATCGCTACCCGGATCATGAACTGGCAGAGGCCGCAAAAGAGCGGCTGGAGGAGATCAAAGCCTCAGGCGCGGCCGATCAGATAAATATCGGCTGCCTTCTCCCGCTTACCGGCAGATACGCGGCTTATGGCAAGCAGGCGCTTCATGGCCTGGAAATGGCGCTTTCCATTTCCGGGCAAAACGCGTCGAGCCGGCCGATTCATTTGATTGTGGCAGACACCGCCTCGGATCCGGAGCAGGCCATAAAAGCGGTTGAGGAATTAAACGAAAAGCGGGTAACCGCAATTATCGGGCCGATTGCCACAAGTGAGGCGGCTGCAAAGGCCGCCCAGGAACACGGCATCCCCATTATTACGCTCACCCAGTCCTCAGGCGTCCCGGAGATCGGGGAGTTTGTTTTCAGAAATTTTATCACCCCTCAAATGCAGGTGCGCACGCTTGCCAGGTACGCAGCCGAAACCCTGGACATTGATCGCTTTGCGGTGCTTTATCCGGATGAGAATTATGGCGAGACATTCATGAACCTGTTCTGGGATGAGCTCCTGGCCAGAAAGGCGTCGGTGGTCGGGCTCGAGGATTACAACCCGGCGCATACGGACTTTTCCGATTCGATTAAAAAATTGGCGGGCCTTTACTATGACGTGCCCGCAGACATTGAAGCAAAAACCCGGATCGGACCGCTCGAATGGCAGCCGTCACCGTTTGAGGCATTGTGGGGAATCGGCTGGGAGGACAGCGGGCCTGATGCAGAAAGCCGCAATGAAGCGGGCCTCGCCCCGTATATTCGCGGCTTATTGGGTGATCGTATTTTAGACCCGGAGGAAGAGCCTGAACCCATTGTGGATTTTAAGGCCGTATTCATCCCGGATTCCCCGGAAAAGGCGGGCCTGATCATCCCGCAGCTGGCATATTACGATATTAATGAGGTTTATTTACTGGGTACCAACCTGTGGCATTCGGATCAGTTCATAGAGATGGCGCGCCGGTATGTTCAGGGCGCCATCTGTCCGTCCGGTTTTTATGCGGAAAGCCGCTCAGATGCGGTAAGGCGTTTTGTCGATGAATTTAGAAGGGTTTATGGGGAAGAACCTGATTTTTTTGAGGCCATCGGTTTTGATACGGCCATGATGCTGATCGATCTGCTGGATCGCTCCCCGTATTTCGGCAGGACCTATATCCGGGAGCAGCTCCCGGCAATGCCGCCCTACGACGGCATTACCGGCAAAACCCGGTTTGATGACACGGGTGAGGTGATTAAGGAATTGTATCTGTTGAAAGTGAGCGGGCGGCGGTTTGTTGAGATTAGTTTTTAATCATTCACCAACGCCCCCTGTCCGGTGGATTCCAGGACGGTCTGCCAGATTTTGCCGTGCGGGTCCACGTTTTTGCGCTCACCGGCGGTCAGCGGCATGGGCACGTTTACGAAAAAATTGTTCCAGAACCCGATAATCATGTTGGTTTTTCCGGCCATGCCGGCATGCACCGCATCCCGGCCCAGGAAGCTGCAATACACATGGTCATTGGCATTGGCCGGCAGGCTGCGGACCATGTAGCTCGGGTCAATATACTTAAGCGATATCTCCATGTTCCGGTCTTTAAAATACGCCTGAATCCGCTCCTTTAGGTAGACCCCGATGTCATAGAGCTTGACGTTTCCCGAGG
The DNA here is from genome assembly GCA_034520365.1 of Desulfobacterales bacterium. Classification (NCBI taxonomy): domain Bacteria; kingdom Pseudomonadati; phylum Thermodesulfobacteriota; class Desulfobacteria; order Desulfobacterales; species Desulfobacterales bacterium. The sequence continues at coordinate 41,334 of JAXHNP010000007.1, read as the reverse complement.
GGTCGTACTTTTTTTCAGCCTGCTCAAAGAAGTTCTGCCCGGCGCCTTCAGCCACCAGGATAACCCCATGCTTCCTTGCTTTAAGACGCTTTTCAAGCTTGGTCAAGAGCCCCTTTTCCCCCTCAAGCTCAAATTTAATCTCCGGGATCAGGGCAAAATTGACATCCTGCTGGGCAAGCGCGGCGGTGGCCGCAATAAAGCCGGAGTGCCGGCCCATCAGCTTGATCAATCCGATGCCGTTGGGATAGCCCTCGGCCTCTTTATGGGCGCCCTTGATGGCTTCCGTGGCGATATCCACGGCCGTATCAAATCCGAAAGACTTTGAAACCATGTGAATGTCGTTATCAATGGTTTTGGGGATGCCGACCACCCCGATTTTTGCCCCCCGGCGATCAATTTCCTCGACAATGCGGGTGGCCGCCTTCAGGGTCCCGTCTCCGCCGATCATAAAGAGAATGCCGATGTTTAGGCGTTCCAGGCAGTCCACGACCGCCTCGATATCCTGCGGCCCCCGGGATGAGCCAAGAATCGAGCCGCCCATTTCATGGATGTGGACCACCTTATCCGGATTCAGTTCCACGAGATCGTGCATATAGTCCGGGATAAAACCCTGGAGGCCGTATCTGATGCCGTAGATATGGCGGACGTGATAGCGGTAATGGAGCTCAAGCACCACCGCGCGGATCACGTTGTTAAGCCCCGGGCATAAGCCTCCGCAGGTAACCAGCGCGCATTTGAGCTTGCTCGGATCAAAAAAGATTTTTTTCCGCGGGCCGGCCAGTTCAAAAGAGGGCGGGGCATGGCCTTCCTGGATCATTTTGTTGATGTCCGCGGCATTGACATCAAGGAGGATGCGGTCATTGTCGTCTTTAAAGATCTTGGGACTCGTGCCGTCCATCTCGCTTAGAATCGGCGAGTTTATCTTGGCTTCGCCCAGGCTTTGAATTTCTGTATTGGCATCGCTGAATTTAGACATAAGTTTGCCTCAATATGATTTTTGAATTTATGTCCCGAATTTATCGGGATACTTGTTAAACTTAAATATTTAATGGGCCTATTGCAAACAGAACGGCCAACTTATTTTCAGGCAGGCACAGTGGCCTGCCCTTCTACGCTACGCATGGGCAAAAAATCGTAGGGTCGGCCACCGTGCCGACCTTTGCCTATGCCCCGCCGTTGAATTTAATGGCGCCTTTGCCCAGGATATCGTGCAGATGGAGGATGCCGGCCACCCGGTTGTCCCTGTCAACAACCGGCAGAACCGTAATTTGGTGGGCTTCCATGATATAGAGGGCATCATAGAGCGGCGTGGTCTGGGTTACCCGCTTGGGGTCTTTAATCATCAAATCCTCCACCGGATGATTGGGGATTTCCGTCCGATTGACCACCATGCGGCGGACATCGCCGTCCGTGATGATGCCGCTTAACTCATCCTGATCGTTTAAAATAATCACCAACCCCAGGCGCTTGTGATCCAGCACCGTGAGCGCCTCATGGATATCCGTGCCTTCATATACCCGGGGAACCGCATCGCCTGTCAGCATGACTTCCTGGGCATTAAAGGAAAGCCGTTTGCCCAGCGAACCGCCGGGGTGGAATTTGTGAAAATCCTGGGCGGTAAATTTTCGCTTGTCGATCAGCACCACGGCCAGGGCATCGCCCATGGCGAGCTGGGCGGTGGTGCTGACGGTCGGCGCCATGTTAAGGGGACAGGCCTCGGCCTCCACGCCCACATCGATCACCAGGTCACTTTCCTGGGCCAGGGTGGAATGGGGATTTCCGGTAAACGCGACAATCGGGCAGCCCGCGCTTTTTATGCTGGGCAGCAGGATGTTTAACTCGTCGGTCTCCCCGCTGTTGGACAGGGCAATGAAGATGTCATCGCCGGATACCATGCCTAAATCCCCGTGCATGGCTTCCACCGGATGCAGAAAAATGGCCCGGGTGCCGGTGCTGTTTAAGGTGGCCACGATTTTTCTGCCGATGATTCCGGATTTGCCGATGCCCGCGATAAGCACCCGGCCGCGGGATTGATAAATCATGTCCACGAGCCGGGTAAAGTTTTCATCAATGCGCTCGGCCAGCTTGAGAATGCCGTCAGCCTCTAATTTTAGAACGTTTTTGGCCTGCTGCAGAATCATTTATATCTCTTTGAGTTTACGGTTCAAGGTTCACGGTTCAAGGTTCACGGTTCACAGTTCACGGTTCTATGTTCACGGTTCTATGTTTAAAAGACTCAGTGCCTTTGGCTTTGGAAACGGCCTATAAAAAAGGCGATTTCCTTTAAAATTTCTTTGCTGCCTGTTTTTCTACACGGGTTTTGGGTTTGGTACAAGGCCTGTTTTGGCTGGAATGTAAAATTTAGGTAAAAATATACAAAAAAAGATTGACACTGAGATGTCCTTGGATTATTTTTCATCTTTTAAATTTTAGTTGATACGGTGGTTGACAGGTTTAAAACTTTTTGACGGCGCCGGCAGGTTATGCTTTCCGGCGTCGTCGTTTATTATTAAGCATATGAAGGGGGAAAACCAATGAAATGCACAACAGTAAGAAAAGGTGAAGAATGTCCATTCATGACAGCCAACGGCTGCTCATTCAACGGCGGTTCCTGCTATGAAATCCTTGAGTCCTGCAGCGGATGCAGCCGCAGCAAGGCGTATGAAGGCGGCTGGTTCTGCACCGTGGCGCCGGACCCAACCATCAAGTGGAAAAACGGCAACTGCAATCTGGCCACCCACGTGGCAATGGAAAGCTCGGAAAAAGCCCAGAAAATCAATCCGATCAAAGCCTCAAAACGGATGAAAAAGTAATTTCGCCCCCCTATGGGCGTAATTGTCATTATCGAGCGTCAGCGAGAAATCTTTTTATTCCATGAATTTTAAGATTTCTCGTCGCTGACGCTCCCCGAAATGACAAGGCGGAAGCCTACACCCTACACCCTACCCCTCTCTGAAACGATTCATTCAATTCTTCGGGCAGCCCGTACTTGGCCACCGCCCGCTGCCACCTTCGGCAATAACGTAGTGCCAGTTGTTCAGTCGATTGCCTGGTGATCCGGGCTTTGTCAAAATCAATAATGTAAACCCGGTTTTCGGCATCCAGCAGGACATTTCCGGGATGCAGATCCACGTGAAGGATGCGGTGGCGGATCAGGCGGTTGATATGCGCCGCGGTCCGGGAAACGGCATCGCCGGGCAGATTTGCCGGGTTTAGGGCGGCATCGGCAAGGCTGCGGGCGGCCGGCAGTTCTTTGGTAACAAGCCAGGCATGGTAGAAAAGCCTTCCCCTGGTGGCAAAGGCGACCGGTTCCGGGGCGTTGACCCCGATTTGCCGCACGTAATCAAGCCGCATAAATTCCGCCTGGCTGCGCGGCATGCCCGTGTTTATATAGGTCCGCCGGTTGAAATGCCGGAGTATTCCGCCCCGGTGATACGGCTTAATCACCACCCGGCCGATACCCGGCAGTTCTTCTGAAAGAATACGGGTGCGGCCGCCCAGGGTCCCTTGGGCGGGCTGCCGATCCATGCTGAAACAACTTATCAGCCTCTCCATCTGGGCTTCGGTCAAGCCTTCCGCAGAGCCGAACCGGTATGCCCGGTGTTTCTGAAATACTGTCATAACCGGTTTTCACCATGCAGCGGATCAGCGGGATAAGCCTTAAGGCCGTATTCGATTTTTTCAATCACCGCTTCCGGGTAAATGGTATGCATCCGGCCGGGTTTGGTCCGCCGGGTAATCGGGGCGTCGTAAGCCTCGTCTTCATTGTATTGGTCAATCAAGAGATCCCGGAATTTATAGGGACCGCACCGTTTTGGGTTGGAATGGCCGTAAAGGCCAATGGTTGGCGTATCAAGGGCCACGGCAATATGCAAAGGGCCGGTATCCGGGGATATGACCATTCGGCAGCCGTCCAGCTGGAGCATGGTATGCCGGATGGGTTTTTCAAGTGCGACAATGGGCCGGCATTGGCACAAAGATAGAATTTCGTCGGCAATCCGCCTCTCTTTTTCACTGGGGCCGCCGATTATCATGGGCTTTAGATCCAGGCGCTGATCCAGTTCATCCATCACCTTGGCGTAAAACGCCGGCGGCCAGTCCTTCTCCGGGTGGGCCGAGGCAATCACAAAGCCGATAACCGGTCTTTGGGTGTCGGCAAAAAACTGGTTCTGCCAGGCGCGCTCCGCCTCGGTAAAGCGGAAATTCCATTTAAGCGGATAATCTTTTATGCTCAGGTATTCGATAAATTCAAAAAATTGATCCTGCACATGCTGCATGGGGCGCGCCAGGATGTGCCGGTTGGTAACAAGATAGAGAAGCTCCCGGGAGCGGTGCCAGTCAAAGCCGAGTTTGATTTCTGCCCGGCATAAAAAGGTCAGGAGGCTCACCTTGGCGCTTGCCTGCGGGGCGATCACCAGGTCAAATTTTTCCCGCCTCAGCTGCTGGATAAGCGCGCGCCATTGCCCCATGTTCCCCTTGCGGTCAAAGGTGATAAACCGGTCAATCCCCGGCTGTTCCTTAACCATTTCATAGGGGATTGTCTGCAGCACCCATGTGATATGGGCATCCGGATAGCCGTGCCGCAGGGCGTTCATCATGGCCAGGGCATGCACGGTATCCCCGATGGCGGATGTCCGGATCAGGCAGATGCGTTTGGCTTCAATATAAGGCATGGTCCTTTTTTAGGGATTTTGCCGCGCAAAATCAATGAATTTGATGCAAACATGCAATACTCAACATTCAGCTCTGGGAGATCGAGGACCTAATCCGGGCCAAGGGGGTCGAAAAATCGTTTGACGACGATTTTATCTCGCTGGCCGGAAGCGTATATTTCAGAAACGATGAACGGCAGATCAACCTGAAATTTGGCTCGAACCTGGTGGAAGAAAAACAGTACACTTCTTATTAAAAAGCGCTATGTCTTTCCGAATGGAAGATCGAGGCGGCTTTTAAAAATTTGAAACGCTCAATTTGGGTTCAGTATACGCCGGAGAGCATCTTTTCCTTGTCAAGGGGGGAAACGTTTTCCACGATCCATTCCCTGAATTTTTTCCCTGCCGGCAGGGTCTGTTTATAGCTCATAATCTCCGGTTTTATACCCAGGTCTTCCGCGATTTTAGATATCATTACCGGCCAGATGGTGCCGATATCGCCTATTACCGGAAGACTGCCCGGTATCCGGGCAAATCCGGACATCTCCATGCGGAAAGGGGTTTTCATGGTAACGGTTTTGGGCAGGCCCTGGTCAATTGCCGTGGAAACGTCTCCTGATTGCCGCTCCTTTTTCCAGGCCATTTCCAGGTTCGGATCCAGATCAATCCGTATGATGTTTTTATCCTTCAGGCTGTAAGTCCATTCCCCCTGCCAGTCAGCCCAGATGCCGTGGCCGGTATAGAGCTCAAACGGGCCGTCGTGTATTTCCTGGGTCAATGCAACTGCCGATTCGATAATAACGTCTGCATCCCCCATCATGCGGGCCAGCCGGCTGCACCGATTTGAAACCGAGATGCTGTCTCCGATGGCAAGCCCGACCTCTCCGCCGCCTATCAACTGGGGAATTGTGACAAGCACGGGAACGCCCATGGCAGCTCCCGCCCCTATCATGGTATACGGATCTGCGCCCAAACCGGCGATTTCCTCGAACGGACGTCCGCATCGTTTTGCAAGAGCCAACACGTCCCTTGCCAGTCGCTCGGTGCGAAAGCCCGTGGGATAGGCCATGTTGCCGGCAACCTTGATGATTTCGTTTCCTTCTGCTTCTGTCATCCGTCGGAACAAGTCTTCATCCAGCACCAGTTCCTGCTGGTACTGCGCAAATTGACTGTCATCCAGAAGGCTGACCTCCATTTTACCGTCCAGCGGAAGCTTGTCCGGGGCAAAGCCCAGGGAACTGCCCTCCACCCGTTTTACCTTTTCAAGGGTTCCGGCCATTTCATGGGCGATAACCGCCGAGCTTGTTGAAACCCCGTCAATTAATCCCCTGTAAATCAGTTCAGCCACCAGGGTGGTTATGCCTTCGTGGATATTGGGGCCGCTGCCCAGAACCGCAACCACCCTGCCGCCCCGCTTTTTGGCCCTGACCGCCATTTTTGCGGCTTCTTCTACACTGGATCTGATTTGAGGGTCAAGGTCCTGCTCCATTGTTTTTACGGCTTCATGGTCAATCTGCATTTTCGACTTCCCCCTGTTTGCCTGTTAATAATTTTTCAATATATGATGCATGGATATCAGCAGCGCCCCGGTGTTTGAAAACGGCTTTTCTGGCATTCTCCCCCATGGACTGCAGTTGTTTCGGATCTTTTAACAGTTGTGTTATCGTTGCTGCCATCGCCTCTGAATCGGACACAGCTGCCCCGCCGCCTTCTGCCTCAAGCATTTCCACTGCATCTGTGAAATCTTCCATTGAAGGACCGTAAAGCACGGGCTTTCCCCAGGCTGCTGGCTCGAAGGGGTTCTGCCCCCCGAGCGGCACAAGGCTTGCACCGCAGAAAACCACCGTGGCGGTGCTGTAGGTGTCAAACAGTTCTCCAAAGGTGTCGACAATCACGATTTTTGCCCTGCGAAGATTTTCCTTGTCTCCGATGCGCGTCCGAAACTCGCAGGAATGCCCTTTTCGGTTTATAAGGGTTGCTATGGCCCCGGCTCTTTCAATATGCCTGGGCGCGATGACAAGGATGGCTTCAGGAAAGATTTTCAATATCTTCTCATAGGCATCAAGGATGATTTCCTCTTCGCCTTCCCGGGTGCTGCCGGCCACAAGCACCTGAGCGTTTTCCGGCAGATCCAGGATCTGCCGCATTCTTGCTTCTGCATCCGGGTCAAGGGCCGCGGCAATTTTTTCGTATTTGGCATTGCCGCTTGCCACCGCCTTTTTAGGATGTGCGCCCAGGGCAATTATCCGTTCCCTGTCTGCGGGCTGTATCATGCTGAAAATGTCAAAACATGCCAAAACCTGTTTTAAAAGGGGACGCATGCGGCGATAGGATGGAAAAGATCTGGGGGAAATCCTGCCGTTTAGCATTGCTACGCGAGCCCCTGCCCGCCGGGCCTCGAAAACCCATGCCGGCCAGATCTCGGTTTCGATAAATATCACGGCCCGGGGCCGGATCCTTGACAAGGCCGGGCGGAGACAAAAGATGAGATCCAGCGGCGCGTAAACAACGGGTATATTTTCCGGATCAAGGGTTTCGGCAAGTTCTCTGCCGTGTTTGGTCGTGGTGGAAAGCAGCACGGAGCATTCCGGCATCCTTTTTTTCAGGGCAGCAATTACAGCATCGGCCACCCTGACCTCGCCCAGAGATACGGCATGAATCCATATCCGCGGATGTCCCTGAAGTTTTTCAAGACATCTCCCGGGAATCCGCCCCAGGCGTTCTTCCAGGTGGTCGCTGTATTTGCCGGTGATCCTGGCATATATCAGAGCAAAGGGCAGGGCGAGGAAAAATACGAAGCTGGCAAGTACTGTGTATCCGGTATAAAAAAGATTCATTGTTTCTTTTCTGGGCGGTTTATTTTACAGGTGATAAGAATTTTAAAAAGCGCATCAAATCCAGTTTTCATTCGCCGCTTTTATCATAATTGCACTTGAAATCAAGAGTTCAAAACTATATGGTCTGCCATTAAAAATCAATGGATTCATTTCGGATGCTTCCGGAAGATTTTTTACCTCCCGTTTTATAATTTCCGAATTTTTCGGCTCATTCGTCTGTAATGCAAATTGCTGAAAAGCCGGATGGCCCTGTGCCGGACAGCATTGCCTTTCAAAACGCGAAAATAGGTTTTATTAAAAAGCATGTAAAGGGTGTCGTCATCTCGAAAAGTATGATGGTGTATTCGGGCCAGTTCTTTGCCTAAATAATAAACCATAGCGGGATTTTTTGGATTCAGTAATACGGAGCGGCCGAAATCAATGAAAAGGATTTTTCCATCTGGTGTTTTAATGAAGTTTTCCGGGGTAGGATCCCGGGTGATTACTCCCCGATTGTGAATCCGAGCCATGATTTTTGCCAAAGGCTTTATATCCGAAAAGAAAAATTGTTTTACGGATTGGCCGTCGATAAATTCACGGGCGTAAATAATTTCTGTGCCCCCCCCTCCTGTTTTTTTGACGAACCCATATGAAGTAGGCACAGGCAAGCCCTCGAGTCTTTTAAGTGCATTGTGCTCGAGTGCCCATACCCGGCGCATGTCGGGAAACAGGGCTGTTTTGCGGAACCGCTTTTCGATGACCCGGTCATAGCGATACACTTCAGTAATCAAATTTTTTTTTCTTTTTTTGTGGATGAGAAGAAGGTCTTTTTCGGAAGAATTTATCATAATAATAGAAGAAAATCCTTTTTATGCGATATTTTGGTTTATTTGGAAGTATCTCGAGGACCTCGAATTACTGATCCTGAACATGACCCATGGGGCGCGGGGGTGAAAAAGGTGAGCAGGCATATTTTCTTCACATTCAACTTCGGCATGGGCTTTTTTCAACCCTTGGGACGGTCCTATGGGATGGGCCGCCGATTGCTTGAAAAGATATTGTGCTTGCAATTAAATTTGCAAAACTATATGGTTTTGAAAAAAAAATCAATGGCTTTGTTGAACCCGGTACCGGCTGTGCGCGGAAAGGAAAAGACGATGAAAGTCGATGTCTCCATCGGCGAACTGGTCGACAAGGTGACCATTCTTGCCATTAAATCCGAACGGATTTCGGATCCGGAAAAGCTCAAAAACATCCGCAGGGAATTCGAAATATTGCATTCAGAAATGCATTCGGCGGGAATCGATGTACAAAGCCCGGAATACGGAAGGCTTTACGAAATCAATACCCGGCTTTGGGAAATCGAGGACGCAATCCGCGATAAAGAAGCGGCGGCAAGTTTTGACAGGGAATTCATCGCACTTGCCCGAAGCGTGTATTTTAACAACGATGAGCGGGCCGCGGTAAAACGGGAAATCAACTTGAAATTCGGCTCGGATCTGGTGGAAGAAAAACAGTACACTTCATATTGAACAGCCCCGCGCCTGTTAATTGAAAGACATCATGAAGATATTGGTGGTTGCGCCGTCCTGGGTCGGGGACATGACCATGGCGCAGAGTCTGTTTAAAAAATGCCGATCGGATTGGCCCGGCGCCGTTATCGATGTGGTCGCGCCGGAGTGGTCTCTGCCGCTGCTGTACCGGATGGCCGAGATCCGAAACGCCGTTGCCCTGCCGGTCGGGCACGGCCAATTGCGCTTCTTCAAGCGCCTGGCCGTCGGCCGCGCCCTCCAGGCGGAAGGCTATGATTGGGCCATTATCACGCCGCGCACTTGGAAATCCGCCTTGGTTCCCTTTTTTGCCGGGATTCCGAAGCGTACCGGGTACACAGGGGAGTGGCGATTTGGCTTGCTTAACGACCGGCGCCGCCTGGACAGGGCGAAACTGGATAAGACGATTTTGCGGCTGCTGGCTTTAGCCCAGGAGAGACACGCCCCTTTGCCCCCGGCAGTCGAGTTTTATCCGGCATTGACCGTGGACAGGGAAAATCAGCGGCAACTGAAAAAGGATCTCAACTTGGCCGCCGTTCGACCTGTGGTGTGTTTTTGCCCCGGAGCGGAATATGGGCCGGCCAAGCAATGGCCGATACCGTTTTTTCAGCGGCTGGCGGAGATGCTAATCGATGCCGGCTACCAGGTGTGGACCCTTGGCTCGGGAAAAGAAGTGTCGCTGGGCAAAGCCATCCATCCCGGCAAAAATCCGTGGTATCATAACCTCTGCGGGAAAACCCGCCTGGAGGATACCATCGATTTGATGGGCTGCGCTGACCATGTTGTTTCCAATGATTCCGGCCTGATGCACGTGGCGGCGGCGATAAACCTCCCGCTGCAGGTGATCTATGGTTCCAGCAGTCCGTCATATACGCCGCCGCTTTCCACCAAAGCCCGCATTCATTGCCTGGGGATTGAATGCTCGCCGTGCTTTAAAAGAAAATGCCCCTATGGGCATTACAACTGTTTATACGGGATTTTTCCGGAACAGGTGTACCAATCCATTGTGGCGGATCAACACATCAACCCGTGATTTCCTTGTAAAGATTCAGGTAGGATGCTCCGATATGATCCGCCGAATACCGGCGGGCGGTTTGAAACCCGGCCTCCGCCATGGCGCGGCGTTTTTCCATGTCTGCATACAGAATCTCAATGGCCTCGGCAATGGCCCGGCTGTTTGCCGGCGGCACCAGCCATCCGTTTTCGCCATGGGTTATCATATCCGGAATGCCGCCCACCGTGCTGGCAATCACCGGCACACGGTAGTCCATGGCATCCAGGATGATCGAGCCCAGCCCCTCTTTTAATGACGGCAGCATCAGTATGTTCATTACGGCCAGGTAGTCGCCCACATTGCCCTTAAAACCGGCAAATTCAATGTTGCTAAGTCCCTCAGCCGCCGCCTGGAAAATCGGTTTATCTTTTCCCTCGCCCAGGAAAATAAAATAAAGCTCCGGAATTTTATTCATTAAATCCCGGGCCGCCTCAATCACATAGCGCTGCCCCTTGTCCTTGTTCACCAGGGCGCCGATGTGGCCAATGACGAATTTACCTTGATATTGTTTTTTTAATTCAGCGACATTTCCAGGATCAAACGGCAGATCCGATTTGGCACTCGGAATAATCCTGATTTGATCTAGAACCGGATCATAGGCCTCAATCTGTGCTTTCACCGCAGATGAAAGCGCCACCACCGCATGCGCCTGCCGGTATACCGATCGTGTCAACGGGTTCCGGGACAAGGGGTTTAAGACCCGGCGGGTGATCACATAGGGCGTTTTTTTGAAAATACGCCGGATATAGGCCCAGTAGGCGCCCTTGGCCTCGTGGGCATGACAGAGATCAGCGGCTTGCCGATGCTTGAAATGGCCGTGCACATAGTGATTGGCGGGAATAAATGACAGGCCCGGGGTGTCCATCAGATATTGTCTGAGCGGCGAGTCGGTTCGGCAGACCAGGTATTGGGGAATGGATTGTTTGGACAGGTACTGGATCAAGAGTGCGGTCTGCCGCTCGCCGCCCCGAAACCCTCTGGCCAGATTGATATGGGTGATCCGCACGATGGCTCCGCCTTTAATGATCTGATGTGTCTTTCACCAGCGCATCCAGCATCTGATACGTCTTTTCAATGGTATGCCGGATGTTGAAATCATTGATGATCCGTTGCCTTGCGCCTTGCCCCATGGCTGAGCGTTTTTCCGGGTCCCGGTAGAACATCTCAATCGCCCGGCCAATGGCCCGGCCGTCCCGGGCCGGGACCACCCGCCCGCTTATGCCGTCCTCTACAATTTCGGAATTTCCGCCGGCGTTGGTCACAATGGCCGGCACGCCCCGTGACATGGCCTCGATCGTTGCCCGGGAAAGCCCTTCCCGGGCGGTGGCCGGCATCACGTAAACATGGCAGGCCGCGGTAATCGCCCTGGCATCCCAACGGTATCCGGTCAAATGGATTCGGTCTTTGAACGGGCTGGCCGCAATTTGGCGGTGCAGTTTCTTATCCGCTTCCAGATCGCCCACCAATAAAAAGTGGATAGGCGCCTCCCTGGGCAGCCAGCGGGCGGCCTCAATCAAGTATTTAAGGCCTTTATGCGGCCGGCTCCGGCCGATACAGCCCACCACAAAGGCATGCGGCGGAATCCCGAATTCACTTAAGTCATGGGGCGGCTGTTCATACCACTCCGGGTTGTGTCCCTTGTGGATAGTCATCAGCTGTTCGGGCTGGAAGCCCCACCACAGGCATTTTTTTTCAAGAAAGTATTGCCTGACCGCTTCGGAGACGCAGATGATCCGGTCGATCCGGGGATGGAGGAAGGTGATCCAGCAGCCGGGGGACAAGTAGCTGATGTTGCCGACGGTGCCGCGGTAGCAGACGATTTTTACCGGAATCCGGCGTGTGGCAAACAGGGCATTGGACAGGGTTTTGTTGTTAAACGCATAGATGGCGTCATAGGGCTTGGCCGACAGCTGATCCCGGATAAACCGGATGCCCGCCGGGTCGATCCGGCCGGTAAACCCCCGCGGCAAAACCGGCACGCCGGAGGCCTCAAGCCGTTTGAAATTCGGGCCATGGGGATTGCAGATGACGTCAATGGCCACCCCTTTTTGCCAGAGCCCGATGAACAGCTCGGTTTCAACCCGATCATTGCAATTGACGATGCAGAGCAGGCGCATTGGTTTCACTGATGAGCTGGTCCCGGTTTTCAAGTGTTTTTTAATCATTATGCGCACTTTTCGTGCTTGATGATTGTAAATAGCGTCGCCAATAATATAATGTAGATAGCAATAAAAATATTTTTGTAAAAAATACACGTGGTCAAGGAAAAAACCAGGAATGCACTGATCAGACTCAGTCCTGAAAATGCGGTATCAACCATGTGGGGATTATTGTAATGCTGCCTGATTGTCGGGATTAGTATGGTTAGTGGCGTAAAAAGGATCGCAATCAATGCGATGGGACCGAGAATGCCATAACTGACAAGGAACTCAAGGAACATATTGTGCAGATGGGGCGCTTTGAGTCCCGTATTTTTGCGGAGTTCCGGGATGAATTGGTCTTTGCCGGCGCCAAACAATGGATGCTTTTTATATATCTTCCAGCCTTCAGTCCATACGCGGAGTCGGTACGCTTCTTCTCCCTGGAGCTTTTCTCTTTCGCCGGAAAAAAACTGTCTGGCATCGTGCAGGCTATCGCGAAGCCGGTCATCGACAGAGACGCTTGATAATTGAAAATAGGCAACCGATGGTATCAAAATTAGCAATATGGCAATAATGCGGTATATCCAGGTATATTTGAAGCTGCCCAGTTGAATTAGGAATAAAAGGGTTAAAATGGGAATGAGGAATAGTGTCCCCCTTGTACCGGATAGGAACGCCACAAGAATACTGCCAATTACAGCCAATAATGGAATGATAATGAGCAGGGGATGACGGCGATAGAAATAGCGGATTCCGGATAATGCCATAAACGCGCAAACAAGCGTCAGATTGCCAAACGCGATGGGATTGTAGGGGCCGGTTATCCGATTGCCGGAGGCCAGCATATGGGCCTGTATCAGCGCATAACCAACCGAGCAGAGGGCTCCGGCAGCAAGACCGTACCAAAACACCCATTTCTTCATGCCGGTCCAGTGGATAAGGAGATAATAAATCGGAATAAAGCCGAGCAAACGGCTTTCATGGTCCAGTTCCCAGTCCAGGGTCATTCCTTCTCTAAGTAATCCGTTTGCCAGAAAAAATATTAAACACATGAAAAAATAACCGGCAAAAGCAGCCATAATAATTTTTTCATTTCGATCAAAAACCGGCCGGGATTTGCGGTTTAACCAGGCAACGATGCCAAATAACACCAGGATCGCAAATATTATACTGCCGCCGTGTTCTAACAGATTGGCCGCTGCCGGCAATATAAATATCAGGATGTATGTAAGGACTCGAACGTAATTTGTCATGCTTTAAAAGAGCGGCTTATTTTCGGCGCCCAAGTTAATCTGTATATCCAAATTTTTCCATCGTGTCTCCGGCAATCTGCCAAAATTGTTCTTTCCAATACGACGGCCACTGATCATAGTCGGGAAAAAAATTTATTTTGGTTTTATTGACTTTTTGCCGGAGGAAGTTGTCGACATCTTTTTTTGAATATTCAATGTTATCGAATTTATTTAGAATGTTATAGACAGCCATGTTGTTTCCGGAAAAAATATCTTCAAATTTTAAAAAAAGATCCGGACTTTTATGCAGTGCATATTCATTGACGGTTTTCCAATACCAGCTCAATTTTTGTAGCGGGTTCCACTCGCCCCAGTTTTTCTGGTCCGGATGATCGGGTATATGAAAAGGGGTGACGTGATGATCAATGATATAGCGATATCTGTTAAGCCAGGAAGTGACGACCTTTCTACCATCCCTTATGATGTGTATAATGACGGCGTCCGGAAATGCACTCCGGATTAAAGGAAAGCATGCGGCGAGATGATAGTTCGTCTCGATATAGACGTCTTCTTTTTTTTTTGCGTGACGATATATTCTCGGAATTTTAAAATAATACTTTTCATATAATGTGGGATTGCGGGCGATTAACTGATGGCTCCGCCGTCTGAAGGCGGGTCGGGGTTCATGAAGACTCCAGGCGTTGGCAATATGATTATTAAATAGTTTCGTGAAAAAGTCGGTGCCCGTCCTCCCTGTCGATGTGATAAACCCGAACATTTATTATTGTACCTCTGCTGTTTCCTTTTATTGAAGGGGAGTTTAGCTTTCATTATTATGTTTGCGGACGATTTTCAATCCCTTTATGGACGATTTTCATAAAGGAGCTGCCCGGGATTATTCTTGCGATTAATGTTAAAAAAAGATATATTTCCTTGGTTATAATGGTCAAGGTTAAATAAACGACTGGAATACGATAAGTTGTTCACCCCGTGGTGTGATATTACAATTTCGATCGCAGAAAGAAGAAGGAATTTTTCATGAATCCGATTGCTGAACAATTAAATGCTGTCATCCAAGAGGCCAACCCCCATTTATTCGATATGCTCTCAGACGTTGGAAAAGCGCTTTTTTTTCCCAAGGGCATTTTAAGCCAGAGTGCTGAGGCCAAGGAAAAGGCAAACCGCTTGAATGCCACCATCGGCATTGCCAAGGAAAACGGGCGCCCCATGGCGCTTCCCTCGGTCATGGCCCTGATGGAAGGGCTGGAGCCGGAAAACGCGCTGACCTATGCCCCCTCCTTCGGGCTCCCGGAACTGCGGAAAGTCTGGAAGGACGCGCTTTTTGAAAAAAACCCGTCCCTTGCCGGAAAGTCTGTCAGCCTGCCGGTGGTGGCCAACGGCATTACCAACGCCATCAGTGTGATCGCCGACGTGTGGGTGGATCCCGGCGATGTGATCATCCTGCCGGATATGATGTGGGGCAATTACAACATGATTTTAAGCGTCCGCAAAAAAGCGGCCATCGTCAATTACCCCATTTTCACAGATGCCGGCGGCTATAATACGGCGGCTTTTGCCGAAACCGTGCGCAAGCAGGCGGAAACCCGGGATAAGATCTGCGTGCTTTTGAATTTTCCGCACAACCCCACCGGCTACACAATCACGGCGGATGAGGCCGACCGCATGGTAAGCGTTTTAAAGGAGGTGGCCGAAGCCGGCACCAATGTGATCGTAATTTGCGATGACGCCTATTTCGGGCTTTTTTATGAGGAGTCCGCCCTTAAAGAATCGATTTTTGTAAGACTCTGCGGCATCCACCCCCGGCTTTTGCCCATTAAGTTAGACGGCGCCACAAAAGAAAATTACGTCTGGGGCCTCCGGGTCGGATTTATGACCTATGGGGCGAGCTTTGACGGTGATCCGGCCACTGTATATGATGCGCTGGAGAGAAAAACCGCGGGCTGCGTGCGGGGAAATATCTCTAATGCCTCTCACTTGAGCCAGTCCATTGTTTTAAAGTCCATGGAAAGCAGCACGTATCCGGAGGAAAAGGCCCATAAGTTTGAGCTGATGAAATCCCGGGCAGATAAAGTCAAGCAGGTCCTTAAAGATCCCAAATACGATGATGCCTGGACCGTCTATCCGTTTAACTCCGGGTATTTCATGTGCGTGCGGCTTAAAACCGTGGGCGCGGAAAAGCTGCGCAAGCATCTGCTGGATCAGTACGGGATCGGGGTGATCGCTTTAGGGGAGCACGACATCCGGATCGCGTTCTCCTGTCTTGAGGTCTCGGATATACAGACGCTTTTCGATGACATGCGCCAGGCGGTGGCGGATTTAACCGGGTAGCGGACTGCCCTGAACTATAACCGGCGTCTACCATGAATATCTTTTTGCCAGCCCAGAAAATAGCAGCGTCTTTCAGGCAGCGGTTCAATCCGTTTGATTTCGCCCGGGCCGGCAAATGGATGTTTTATTTTGTATTGATCGGCATTATCGCGGGGCTGGGCTCCGTGGTATTTCATTACCTGTGCCAGGCGGGCAGCCATTTTTTCATGGATATGATCGCCGGCTACCGCCCGCCGGCGCCGGCGGGCGAGCAGCACCTGTTTCACCCCACCAGCACTTCCTTTAATCGCTGGATTCTGTTATTTCTGCCCGCCTTCGGCGGCATCTTAAGCGGCTGGCTGGTCTATACATTTGCCCCGGAAGCCGAAGGCCACGGCACGGATGCCGCCATTGAGGCCTATCACAACAAGGGCGGGTACATGCGGAGCCGGATTCCGCTCATCAAAACCATCGCCTCGGCCATCACCCTGACCACCGGGGGCTCCGGCGGCCGGGAGGGGCCCATCGCCCAGATCGGCGCCGGATTCGGCTCGTTTCTGGCCACCCGCTTAAACCTCTCGGAGCGCGAACGCCGGATCATGCTCGCGGCCGGCATCGGCGCAGGCGTCGGCAGTATTTTCCGCGCGCCCCTGGCCGGCGCCCTGTTCGCCTCGGAAGTGCTCTACCGGGACCCGGAGTTTGAATCCGAGGTCATCATTCCGGCGGGGATTTCCTCGGTGGTGGCGTATTGCCTGTTCTGCATTGTGTTCGGCTGGGGCTCGCTGTTTGATTCACCGGATGTCATGTTTCGAAATCCCCTGGAGCTCGGCCCCTATGCGGTGCTTGCCATGGTGCTGGTGGTGCTTAGCTACATTTATGTGAAATCCTTTTACGGAACGATGCAAGTTTTTAAGCGCATCTCCCTGCCCAACCACATCAAGCCGGCCATCGGCGGGCTCTTGACGGGCATCATCGGTTTTTTTCTGCCCCAGGCCCTGGCCTTTGGATACGGGTTTGCCCAGCAGGCTATAAATGGGCAATTGCCGATTTTAATTCTTTTCTCCATTGCCATCGGCAAGATCTTTACCACGTCCTTTTCCATCGGCTCCGGCGGCTCCGGCGGGGTGTTCGGGCCGTCCGTGGTTATCGGCGGGGCCATGGGCGGGGTTGTCGGCCAGATCTTTAACCAGCTCATGCCCAACGTGGTCGCACACCCCAGCGCGTTTGTGGTGGTGGGCATGGCCGGATTTTTTACCGCGGTCTCCAATGCCCCCATCTCGACCATCATTTTTGTCAGCGAAATGACCAACTCCTATCAGCTGCTCCTGCCCAGTCTTTTTGTCTGCTCCATTACGTATCTGGGGGCCAAGAATTGGACCATTTACGAAAAGCAGGTGCAGAATCGCGTGGCCTCGCCCGCCCATGCCGGGGAATTCATGGTGGATGTGCTCCAGATGATGAAAGTAAAGGATCTCATGCACCTGGCCCGAAAGGTGGAGAGCATCCCCCAGGATATGCCGTTTTCAGAGTTTAAGACATTTTTCTCCAAAACCAAGCAGCATTATTTTCCGGTGATGAATGAGAACAACCGGATGGTGGGCATTTTTTCTAGCACGGATGTGCGGGGCGTGCTGTTTTCCCCGGAAATCGAGCACCTGGTGGTCATGAAGGATATCGCCACCTCCGAGGTGGTCTCCACCACGGCATCAGAGGATTTGAATACGGTGCTGCAGAAATTTACCACCAAGAATATCGACAGCCTGCCGGTGGTGGCGGAAGACGATCTGGGGGTGCTTTTGGGCATGTTAAACCGCCGGGATGTGATCGCCTTCTATAACCGGCAGATTCAGCGGCTTAAGGGCACGGCCACGGTGTCTGCATAGCTTACCTCAACCAGAAACAGCCCGTGGGCCGGGGCGGTGGGACTTGCCAGGGCGCGGTTTTGAGCCGTTAAAATTTCTTTGAATTTTTCCGGGGTAATTTTGCCAAGGCCCGCATCTGCGAGCGTACCCGCGATATTTCGCACCATGAACCGCAAAAATCCGTTGGCAAAAATTTCAAAGCAGAAGATATCCCCGGCTTGGGTAAATACCCGGGCGTCATAAACCGTTCGCTGCGAATGGGATCTGGGGCTGCCGCTGGCCTCAAACGAGGAAAAATCATGGGTGCCCACAAGGTGGGCGGCGGCCTTTCGCATGGCCGTGACATCCAGCGGCCGGGGAATAAACCAGGCATACTGCCGGCAGATGGCAGACGGAATAGGACGATTCAGGATCCGGTAGCGGTAGGTTTTTAATTTGGCGTCATACTGGGCGTGAAAGTTATCGGGTACTTTTTCGCAGCCGCGGATCACGATATCATCCGGCAGCAGGCTGTTTAAGCCTGCCACAAACGCCTCCGGCGGAAGGTTTTTGTCACAGTGAAAATTGGCCGTCTGGCCCAGGGCATGCACCCCGGCATCGGTTCGCCCCGAGCCGGTCAGCCGGACCGGGGCCTTTACCATTACGGAGATGGCGGATTCGATGGTTTCCTGGATGGTCCGGGCATTTTTCTGCCGCTGCCAGCCGTGGTAGCCGGTGCCGTCGTATTCGATGGTGAGTTTGAAGTTCAAGGTGTTAGGTGCTTAGGGTTTAGGGTTTAAGGTATAGGGTATAGGGTTTTCCGTCTTACTCTTAATCTTACTCTGAAATGTTCAGGGTTTTATGGGATAGGGTGCCAAAATCCGGGAATTAATTCAACCACAATGCCAATCGTTCCCCTCTATCTCTGAAAAAATCAGGGGAGGCTGTCCCCCTCTACTTCTGAAAAAATCAGGGGAGGCTGTCCCCCTCTACTTCTGAAAAAATCAGGGGAGGCTGTCCCCCTCTCCCTCTGGGAGAGGGTCAGGGTGAGGGTAAAAACAGATTTACATCAACAAGCAAGCGGAGCAGACAATGGTAAACGGATTCAAGACGGGCGCAGTGGGGTCCGGGCTGAAAAAAACAGGCGCCCCGGATCTCGGGCTGATCTACTCAGAAACAGATGCCGCGGTGGCCGGTGTGTTTACAACCAATCAGGTAAAGGCGGCACCGGTGATACTTACCCAAGAGCGCATTAAGGCCGGCCGCTGCCGGGCCGTGGTGATAAACTCCGGAAACGCCAACTGCTGTACCGGAAACCAGGGCATGGCCGATGCCCGGGCCATGGCCAAAATGGCGGCCGAGGCTTTGCAGATTCCGGAAGAATCCGTTCTGGCGGCCTCCACCGGGGTGATCGGAAAGCCGCTTGATACCGGAAAAATTGAATCCACCATGCCCGCCCTGATTTCCGGTCTATCCTATGATGGCTGGCCGGATCTGGCCCAGGCCATGATGACCACGGATACGGTGCCCAAAGTCGTAACCCGGGATATCCGGATAGGAGAGAAAACCTGTACGATAACCGGCGTGGCCAAGGGCGCGGGCATGATCCGGCCGGATATGGCCACCATGCTCTGCTTTGTGGTAACTGATGCCGCAGCCTCCCCGGAAACCCTCGGGAAAATGCTTAAAACCGCCAATGAGCAGTCGTTTAATCGGATCACCATTGACGGGGACACCAGCACCAATGACACGGTTCTGCTGCTGGCCGGGGGCGCCGCCGGGGTAGAAATTGAAGACGCAGAATCGGCGGAACTGTTTCAAGCCGCCTTGAATGAATTACTCACAAGCCTGGCCAAAATGATTGTCAAGGACGGGGAGGGGGCGACCAAGTTCGTGGAGATTGGGGTGAAGGGAGCCACCTCTGA
The DNA here is from genome assembly GCA_034520365.1 of Desulfobacterales bacterium. Lineage (NCBI taxonomy): Bacteria > Pseudomonadati > Thermodesulfobacteriota > Desulfobacteria > Desulfobacterales > Desulfobacterales bacterium. The sequence goes on along the minus strand of JAXHNP010000007.1, from coordinate 21,795 downwards.
TTTGGATGCCAGAAAAGTGGCGGATACAGTGGCCAATTCGAATCTTGTCAAAACCGCCTTGTTCGGCGAAGATGCCAACTGGGGGCGTATCATGGCGGCTGTCGGCCGCTCAGGCGCGGACATACTGCCGGCATCGATAGATATCTATTTTGACGCGGTCAAAATCGTGCAAAACGGGGAATGGGCCGGGGATACCGCGGAAGCCCAGGCGACCCAGACAATCCGGCGGCCGGAATTCCGGATCACCATCGATCTCAATCACGGCACAGGCACAGCCACGGTGTGGACCTGCGATTTTTCCATTGATTATGTCAAAATCAACGCGGATTACCGGACCTGATATCCGGCACACAGTTCAGAGTTCTAAGTTCACAGTTCACAGTTCACAGTTCACAGTTAAAAAATTCAATACCGATCTGCAATGCGTTCCTCTCGGCAATGTCAGCATCCACGTATCTGACCTGAAAATAGCCCGCATTGACAAAAATCGGTTCCAGGTCAAGTCTTGCCGCAAATCCGGCCGGCCGCACATCCCCGTCCCACAGCGCCATGGAGGAATAGAAGATGTTTTTGTGCTGGCTGCCAACCAAAATACAAACAGACAACCATTTAAATGCTGATTGAAATTTCATGTTAATACCTCCTGATCTTTTGTTAAAATTCGGTTGCGCCTGGTCATTATTTCGTAACCTGCGTTAAGGCTCGAAAATCATGCTACTTTGGGGTATTCCTTTGTTACTGTTAAGAAATCGTGACTGTTTTGTGACAAACGCATGAATTTTCGCCATTAATTCGTAACACTTTATAGGCTATTGGCTTTTTATGATTTTTAAGGTTTCAGGGGCTTGTCATAGAATTGTCATGAAGTGTAAGAAGGCTTGCATATGGCAAGCGAATGCCGCAGAGTTATTGAATTATGTCGAAAATTGGCGTTAACGCGGGCGGCCCGTTTGAACTGAGGCAGAACACCATGAATGAAATGATTCGTCTACAGAAATTTTTGTCAGAAGCCGGAGTGTGTTCCAGGCGAAAGGCAGAGGCTTATATCCGGGAGGGCAAAGTCAAGGTCAATGGCCGCGTTATCACTCAGATGGGGGTTAAGATTGATCCGGATAAGGATGTTGTCGAAGTCTCTGGACGCGCTGTCACTTCCGCGGGGCCTGATATATACATCATGCTGAATAAACCTGCAGGCTACATCAGCAGCTGCCGGCATGCCAAACGCAAAATCGTGCTCGATCTAATCGATATTCCCCATCGTATCTATCCGGTGGGGCGGCTGGATAAAGACTCCACCGGGCTTCTGCTTTTAACCAACAATGGACAGCTGCATTATCATCTGACCCATCCGTCTTTTGACCATGAGAAAGAATACGCGGTAAAGACCCAAAAGCCGGTTTCAGACGCTGATCTGGCCGCCCTGGCAGGCGGTGTAGAACTGGATGGCAAGCTCACACGGCCGGCGGTAATTAACCGGCAGGGCAGTCACGAATTTCGGATTATCCTGCAAGAGGGCAGGAACCGGCAAATCCGCCGTATGGTAGAAACCCTGAATAACGAGGTGGTTCACCTGCACCGCGTTCGCATGGCGACATTACATCTCGGGGATTTACAAGCCGGGCAGTGGCGGTATTTATCAGCGGACGAAATTGAAAGCCTAAAGCGTTTTTGTGGGTTTTGACCGCCTCTTTGAAATCAAAAAATAATATACCCTTAACGAATTTGTAACAATTATCCGGTAATTGATGATTAATGTATGTTTGCCAGAGATAAAATCTGTAAAAACAGGAGAAATAAAAGAATGGCGCATTATATTCATCATATTCCCGGCCGGCTTCGGGTCAGAAATCCGATGTTTAGAGATAATCCGCCGCTATTGGATGAAGCCCGGAATTGTTTTAAGGATGCTTCCGGAATCAAGCAGGTTTCCGCAAACGCATTAACCGGCAGCCTGACCGTGAGGTATGATCCGGAGATTTTATCGCCCGAGCGGATTCTTCAGATTTTTGAGGATTGCCAGTATGTTGATCTGAAACAGGCGGCCACGCTGGATACCCATCTGAATGAGTCCTTTAACAACGCCGGCAAATATGTGGGACGGGCCGCTTTGAGCGTAATGGTTGATACGGCCCTGAAAGGCTCCGGCCTCTCGTTTTTATCCGTATTGATATAGCCCCCAAATATAATTAATCCTTAAACCGTGAAGTTACTTAGAAGCCGTTTGCGGGCAATCTGGGCGGGTGTTTTGGAGTGGAGGAGGCTTTTAATTGTCTCATTGCCCGTCAATGAGAGCAGGGCGGCGCCGAAAACAATAGCCGTGTCGACCGGCCTGAGGGGGGCCAGCTGCAGAAAGTTTCGGAGGCCCGGGACGAACATGGTACTCAGGTGCAGCCCGATGGACCCGAAAACCGCGAGATTCAGCCAGTTGTTTCCGGGGCGCCGGTAACTGGATAAAACAGTTTGATTCTCCGTCCGGCAGCTGAATGCATGCAGGAGCTGGCCCAGGGTCAGGCTGTGAAAGGCAAGGGCTGAGGCCTGGGCGCCAAATCCGTATGTCAGCAGCCCATACCCGTAAGCGCCCATGGCGGTTCCCGTGATCACGCCGGATTCCCGCATCATGGTGCCATAATCAGACCGGTTGAATATAGGCTCATCATAGGGGCGGGGCGGGTGCTCAAGCACATCGGTGTCCGGCGGCTCAAGGGACAGGGCAAGGCCCGGGAAAATATCCGAAATGATATTGATCCAGAGAAGCTGCATGGCGGTAAGCGGGGAGCCCAGCCCAACTCCCATGGATGCGGCCACGAGCATGATCTCGGTAAAATTCGTGGACAAAAAGAAATGAACGGATTTCTTGATATTGGCATACGTGGTGCGGCCGTGCCGGACCGACTGGATGATCGTATCCAAATGGTCCTTTGCAAGCACCACATCCGCCACATCCCGGGCAACGTCCGTGCCGTCCCGGCCCATGGCGATGCCCACATCCGCCGCTTTAAGCGCGGGCGCATCATTGATCCCGTCGCCGGTCATGGCCACGACTTTGCCGCTTGCCTGAATGGCCTGCACGATTTTGAGCTTGTGCGCCGGGCTGACCCTGGCATACACATGGACTTCCGCGGCCCGTTCCTTTAATTCATCCGGCGTCACTCCCGCCAGTTCCTCGACATCCATTAACTTGAGCGGCCGGCCGTTGCTCAAATCAAGTTCCCGGGCCACGGCTTCAGCGGTCAAGGGCTGATCTCCGGTGATCATGACGGTCTGGATTCCGGCCTGGTGGAATGCGTGTATGGCCGCCTTGACATTCTGCCGGAGGGGATCCCGCAAAGCGATCAAGCCCAGCCAGACGTATCCATTGGGTGACCGGGTCTGTTTTAAGTTCTCAACGGTTCGAAAGGCTGCCCCGAGGATCCGGTAGGCCTTTCCGGCCATCCGCTTGTTTTCGGCTTTTATGCTTTTGCGGTCCTCGGCTGTCAGGGGCCGGATTTCGCCATCAACCATGTGAAAGCCGCACATCCCCAGCACGTCTGCGGGGCTGCCCTTGACCGCGTGCAGAAACTTGTCCGCCGGGGCCGTGTGGATGGTACTCATAATCGGGTGTTTTTCAGACCGGTGGTTGACTTCCAAAAGTTTGTGCTGCTTGCGGATGGATTTTACATCCATATGATGCCTGAGCGCCGCATGCACCAGGGCGTTTTCCGTGGGGGAGCCGATCAGTTCAGGATCACAATTTTCATTATTGCCGTTGATTTTCACCTGGCTGCAGAGAAAGCCCACAGTCAGGAGCTGATCAAGCTCAGGGATCTTTCCGGATGCCACTGCTTCGCCTGCCAGCTGAAGCCGACCATTGTCAAGATCCAGCCGTTTTTTACCGGTATAGACCTCAGCCAGGGTCATCCGGTTCCGGGTAATGGTGCCGGTTTTATCCAGGCAGATCGTTTGCACCGCCCCAAGGGTTTCTACAGCCGGCAGATGCCGGATCAGAATACCGTATTCACGCATTTTATTCATGCCCAGCGCAAATGTCGTGGTGGCGGCGGCAGGCAGGCCCTCCGGCACCGCGGCCGCGGCCAGCGAAACCGATACCCGGAGGAGGTTTAAGATATTAAACCCCCTTAAGAGCCCCACACCGAATACCCCGGCACAGACTCCGCCCCAGAGCATCACCAACTGGTTGCCGGTCCGGTCCAGCTTCGTTTCAATCGGCGGTTTTGGCGGGGTGGTGTCCTGCAGAAGGGCTTGGTACTGGCCGAAGGCAGTATTCGGTCCTGTGGCCACCACGACCGCCTTGCCCCATCCGCCGGTGACAACAGAGCCCATAAAGGCCATGTTTTTCCGCTCGGATATCGGCAGGTCTTTTTTCTTTAGCGCTTTGGTGAATTTTTCCACCGGCAGGCTCTCTCCGGTAATACTTGATTCATCAATGGTCAGGGATGTTGCCTCAACAATCCGGGCATCGGCGGCAATATAAGTACCGGGTTTTAAGACAAGGATATCGCCGGGCACAGCGGTTTCCGAGGCAATCTTGACGGCCTTGTTCTTTCTGATCACCCGCACTGGCGGGGGAACAATTTTCTGGAGGGTCTGTATGGTTTTTTCAGATTGTCGTTCCGTGGCAAACCCGATGACCGAGTTAACGCCTAAGACGCCCACGATAACCGCGGCATCCACAATCGCACCCAAGGCTAAGGAGAGGCCGGCCGCCGCCCCCAGCAGGCCAACCGGCAGGGATTTAAACTGGTCGGCAAAGATGGAAAATCCGGTCCGCTCGCGCCGCTGAGGCAGGATATTGCGCCCGTATAACTTCAGCTTACCGGCTGCCGCATCCTCCGATAATCCGGCTGAGGCTTCGGCGCCAAGTATTTCCATGGTCCGCGAGATGCTTCGGCGGTGCCAATCCTCCATGGCAGCAAACGTCTGCGGGTCGATCGGGTTTGTTTCCCCTGCAGCAGGGGAGTCAGGTGAGAGATTGGCAGAAAACGGGATGTTGGAGGCATTGGGATGTAATATGTGAAATAGCCGTTCGGCAATGGTTTCATGGGGAATGTTCTCATCAAAGCAGACCAGTGCTTTGCCGGTGGAAACGGATACAGATACTTGGGAAATCTCTTTTTGCCTGGAAAGCGCCTCTTCAATCTGCGGTTTCAGAAAGGGAGCGGCTTTTAACCCATAGATACGGAACCGTCCCCGGCCGGGCACCCGGCTGTGAACCGTTTGGACCAAAAATTCCGAGGGCAATGGATGCGGGTCGGCATTTTTCATTTGTAAGCTCTATACATGCTTTAGGGGGTTGTGGGCTTACGGGTTATTCACCGCCGTCATCATCTATGGCTTCGCTGTCCATCAAGGACTTGGTGAAAACCCCAAGAGCATACCAGAAAACCGTATACCAGGGCGGAAGCCTGACTTCCGAGCGCATCAACTGGTAAATACCCGTACCCACCAGCATCAGGAAAATCAGAACCGGCAGGTCAAGTTCCCCCCGGCTGCGGTTTTTGACAAAGCGGTTGCTTACGGTAAAGGAGTGGTAGACTTTTTGCCTGACCGGCGTGCCGTCTGCTTGGGGTATTGTCAGCTGAAAGAGCTTGTCTGTATTTAAAAGCTCGGCCAATTGCCCGGCATCGGAAAAATCCCCTTCAATCAGCAGGCTGCCGGTTAACGGATTGGGGTGGATGGCTTTGACCCCGGCAATCCCTTTCAGGTTTTCCTCCAGAGATTTAAAAAATGCCGGATCATTCTTTTTCTGCTCGATCCGAATCCGCGCCCGGCCGCTTGTCAAGTGAACGATTTTTCCTGTTGGCAGATCCATTAAAATCGCCTGTTAGTCTGATATCTCGTTTAGTTGGGCATTAGCAGGAAGTTTAGGCACAAATATCGGGTTTGATTTTTGGGGCTCGGCAAAAATCAAAAATTTTTTTGAAAATCGAATTATAACAGTCTCGTAAAAACTCAATTGTGAGATGGCAAAGCAAAATGTTCAAGATCGCGGCGCGCAAATCCAGAGGAATGCAGCGTACATAGGAGTACGTGAAATTCCGAGGGATGCAGCGCAACAAAGATATTGGACTTTTTGCGAAGCCATCAATTACGAGGCTTTTTTACTGGCCGTGGCGGCGGATTTCTTGGCTGCTTCACCGGCTTTTGTGGATTCATTCAGCTCGGATCTGGCCTCTGCGGTTAAATCCTCGAAAGTTTCGCGCGTTTCGGCCGCAACGACTTTTCCCTTGTCAACCAGGTAAAGACTGCCCTTGATGGATTCTTTGAGCAGCGGCTTGCCGACGCTGGCGATCACTTTTGCGGCAACGGGGACCAGAATGGCAGCCCCGACCCCGATCGCAATGCCGTAACCGACATTACCGTTTCGAATAAAATTAAACATCGTGCGCCTCCTTTTTAAATAGATAAACGCCCTATAATAAGTATTAGAAGGTTGAATTATAGGTTTGTCAAGTTACAATTGTGTGACAAATCGCGTTTTTATCTTTTTCGGCGGGAGCAGATGGGGGGCACGTACTTTACGGCAGCTTTCTGCCGATATAAATAAAATACTCCCACAATCCGCCATAAGCAACCCGGATGTGCATCGTTTCAGGATGGAAATTCAGCGTTAATTCCGGCAGCAGATGACTTTCCATTCGCACATGATTGATCTGCATCCATGTTTTAAAAGGTTCAAACGGGGAGTCATGGAAGTCCACGGCTGCAATAAGACCGTTTGGAGAGAGATCAGCCGCTGCACAGCGGATGGCATGGCTCCAGCCCGGGTTGATCATAGAGAGTGTATACGAAAAGACAATCAGGTCAAAGGGGTGATCTGGATCTAGGGGCAGGTCATAGGCCGTATTGATCAGGCGGATCTGATGATTGTGTTTACCCAAATGTTTTCGGGCCACGCATAACATTTCGGCTGACAGGTCCATGCCGACGATGTGTGCGCTGGGGAACAGGCGGGATAAAGCAGCCAGGTTTTTGCCCGTGCCGCAGCCGATTTCAAGAATTCTGCCGGGGGCACAGGATTCGCCGATTGTTTGAATCAATTGATTTCTGCCGAAAAGAAACGTCCAGCGCGTGGCGTCATAGATTTTCGAATGTATTTTATAGTATCGCTGCAATGCGGCTGTCATTTGCTGTATGCCCTTTACCCGATAACTTCCGCAAAATGGAGGCTGCCATAGGTGCCCACCCGGTCCTGCCGGTGAAGCGGCTCGCTTAACTCTGGCCTGAATTGCAAAGCGGATTTGGCCGTATGGGGAAGAAAGCTGTGATCGATACCTGCGGAACGGAATAAAATTTTCGTTTTCGGCTGGCTGTTTTTTAATATCAATTCCCATTCTGCCATCAACTCCTCCGGCGAATGCCCGGCCATCCAGTCCTGGTGATCAAGCAGGATAAAGTGTGTGAATTTGCCCGGATGGGTTTCTAAAAAATGGGTCAACGTGGTGGTATACGTTTTTATTTTGTGAATGCTTTCCCGTAAGCAGTTGAAGTTTTCTTTTTTCAGATAATTCGGACAGCAGTCGGGAGAATAATTGCCGGTGAGATAGACCCGCCAGAAATAATTTGACTGCATCGGCACTTCGGTGAATACGTGCCTTAGCTTGTCCTTGATATAGCAGCTCAATCCGCCGGGATAGTTTTCTTTGATCAGCCGGATCTGAGCCCCGGGGACCCCCGCCATGGACATGAAAGCCGGACGCTGCAGCAGCCATGAGTTGAACCGGTCCCACAGCAGGGTTTCTATCTTTTTATAGACGATTCTCTGCTCCTGAAGATTTTTGGCGGAAAGCAGGTCAATAAGGTAAGGGCGGGCCTTTTTCTTGATGTGATAGAGGTAACCCCTCAGGCACCAGGCTAGCAAACCCGATGTGCCGTGATGATAAAATGATTTTCGGAATTTCTTTTTTTTGTTGAAGTAAGCGATGTTGCGGCACCAGAAGTCACGGGCATAACGGGGCAGGTGATGCCGCAAATTTTCGTATATGGTGCGATAATTTTCATGCACGCCGTTTCCGAACATGCGATAAAAGTCTTCATAATTGCCATGCTGAATCAGGGTGCGCTTTAATTCCAGCAGGGCATTCTGGCGGGGATTGACGTCAATTGAATAAATCTCTGCCGGTGCGTCCAGCAGATAGTCCAGGGCATTGCAGCCGGCGCTCGTAATCATCACCACCCGGCTGTCAGGCGTTAGGTTCAATAACTGGCGATCAATCCAGGGGTCCTCCCAGCAGGTGTTATAGATCAAGTGGTGGCCGTGGACGTGCTGAAAAAACCAGTCGTTGAATTTGTCAAAAGATTTTAGAAGATTTTCCATATCAGGAAGCCAGATCCAGAATTTGTTCAAATGAATTGCTTTTTGCGATGGGGTTTTTTGTTGGCGTATTTTTTTTATACAGGTCCCATGTCCGCAAAAATGCGCGGTCAAATGAGCGGTTTTCCATATATTTGCGGGCAGCCGCCTTCATGCGGTCAAGCTGCAGAGGATCGCTGCAGAGCTGGATAATTGCATCAGAGAGCGCCCGGGCATTACCTGCCGGCACAATGAGCCCGGATTGCGGCGCTTTTAAATTCTCCCTGGGGCCGCCCTGGTCTGTCACGATGACCGGAATTCCGGATGCCTGGGCCTCCAAAACCACGTTGCCGAAGGTATCCGTGGAAGAGGGGAAAACAAACACATCGCTTGACGCATAGGCCTGGGCCAGGGCTTCCCCGGTGAGTTCGCCGGTAAACATTGCCCGGGAGCCCTTGAGTTCCTTTTGCATCTCTTTTCGATACGGGCCGTCGCCCACGAGAATCAGCCGGACATTGGGGGCCTGCTTTTCAATCTGCCTGAACGCCTGTACCAGAATCTCCAGATTTTTTTCCCTGGATATGCGGCCGACATATAAAAGCTTTAACTCCTGGTCGGTTAATTGGTAATTGCTTTTCCAGAAGCCGTTTCGTTTGGCGGGATGGAACCGCTGGATGTCGATCCCTCGCGGGTATAGGCAGATTTTGGATTCCGGAATCCCTTTTTTGATGAGTTCCTTTCCGGTTTCCCGGGAGGGCACATAAACCATGTCCATCTGGTTATAGAACCAGCTCATCAGCTTCCACATCATTTCTGCAAGGTCCTCATCCCCGGTGATTTCCGATACATACTGGGGAAATGCCGTGTGATAGGTTCCGTAAAATGGAATCTCAAGTATTTTGGCGATGGCCAGTCCGGCAAGTCCCACCGGGCCGGGTGTTGAGCAATGAATATGCGTGAAATTATTTTGGTAGCAATAATCCATCATCTGCAGAATCGGCGGATAATACATTTTTAATTGCGGGTATTCCGGCAATTCATAAGCGCCGATCGGTGCGAAATTAACCTGCCCCGCCAACTGCTGTTCCGGGCCGCAGGTAAGTACGGAGAGAGATTTATTATTTTTCTGCGCCGCTTCCAGCATCATCCGGATGGTATGGGCGACCCCGTTGGTTTCATGGAGCGTATCCGTAAAAACGGCCATTCTGCAGTTATCCGGGTTAATCCCGGGCGCCTTGCCGAGACACTGGGCATGGCATTTTTCCGCAAATTTCCGGTCCTTGGTAAACAGGCGAAAGGCCAGAAAATAGGGCGCCAGCAGGGAATAAACAGAGCCGGCGGCCCCGATGGTTTGGAAGATATTAAAGAGCCTGGCCTTGGAAAAATTCTCCATGATATTATCGCCGACATTATGGATCAGGGATTCGGAGATATCATTGACGAACCGGAACCAGTCATCCTCTTTATCCATTTTCATATCCCGGGGGTGCTTTGTTATCCACTGCATCCGGGAACTTTTCGCCAGAAGTGAATGCCCTTTTTTCTGGATCATATCAATAAGGCCCGGATTCTGTTCATGCAGAAAGGAAATCGACGGCCGCCGGGAGATCAAAAAATCCTGCAGCCGGGTTAATATCCCTTTGTTTTCGGTTTCATCAGGTATGGTCAGGGCACAGTCAACAAATCGAAGCAGCCTGTCTTTATGCACATATCGTTCGAGTTTGAATTGGGATTTGTAGAACTGATAGGCGATTCCGTATAGATTGTGCCCCAGGGTTTTGGGGGTGGCCGCCGATCCTTCAACCTCGGCGCGTCCGGTTTCAAGTCCTGAAAAAAATTCCGGCAGGGTGGCCGCCCCGGGGACCCAGGTATGCATCCGGGCGATATTAAGGGAGGAATGGTCATCTGAGCCGCCGGTCAGGTTTTTCTGCCACGGATTTTTTCCATAGGGGGGTATGTTGTGTTTGTCCGCAAGCAATTCAATGTCATGCCGGGTAATTCCATTAATAATGGCGGCCAGTACCTGGTTCTGATAGTCATCCCTGGAGCCGTTTAACTCGAAATTTTTAAACAGCAGCAGAAGTTTTTCAAAATAATCAATCGTCAGCTTATGATTCATGTCATAAAACGGATGCGCCAGAATGTGGACAATCCCGGTCTTGTTCAGATAGCCGGCCAGCTCATATACATTCTTACGAAGCCGCCTAATATCTTCATGCTGGGCTTCGGTGATATTGAGGGCCAGCACATGAAGCTTGCAGTGGTCCTCCGGGAAATAGGTGGTGATCTCCTCGCTAACGAACGTATCCCTTAAGTGGGCAATCTCTAAGGCGCCCGAAAGGGTATTATGATCGGTAATGGTGACGTAATCCATTCCCCGGGCCTTGGCGATTTCATAGAGCTTAAACGGGTTGGTAAAACTCTCCGGGCAGTTTAATTTCTGAAGCACCCACTGCGAGGGCCGCTTGGATGACTGCGAATGCACGTGCAAATCGATTTTTAATCCCGATTTTTCCATTAATATATCTCCTGTCGGTTTCGGTATAGCTTATTGTATGGGTGTTTAATCCCCTAATGTTTTACAAAGAGCAATACCTTGATCTGGCGCATTTTCATTTAAAAGGAGATGTTAAGGATCGGATTTGACGATTCCATGATAAATAGGTGATTTGTCGGTAAAAATTCAGCAACAATTCAGTGACGGGTATCTGCTAAGGAGTTTCAGGTCTTAGGTTTTGGGTATTAGATATTAGATTGAGAAAATCAAAAACTTAGGGACTGTAACAAAATAAATATTGATAAAAATCCGGCATTAAAATTTGATTTAGTATCTCTCATTGAGCCCCTGACCCGGGGTGATCCAGAATCTTTTTTGCGTTGGACATGCAAGAGCCTGCACAATCTCGCTGATGAATTAAAGGAAAAAGGGCACGCCACCAGCCATCGTATGGTTGGCGAGCTTTTAAAGGAGATGGGTTATAGTCTGCAAGCAAATAAAAAATATTGGAAGGAGCCTCTCATCCAGACCGTAATGCCCAGTTTGAATATATTTATCAAAGCAAAAACTTATTTCAAGCAAATAATCAAACTGTTATATCAGTAGACACCAAAAAGAAGGAACTCGTTGGTCCCTTCAAGAACAATGGCCGAGAATATCGCCCCAAGGGACAGCCGGAGAAAGTTAATGTTCATGATTTTAAAGATCCCAATCTCGGCAAAGCTTCTCCATACGGGGGTTATGGTTTGAGACAGGATTCTGGCTGGGTTAATGTTGGTATTGATAATGATACCTCTGCATTTGCTGTGGAAAGCATCCGGCAGTGGTGGTTAACGATGGGGAGCAAAGTTTACTCCGATGCCAAAGAGCTTTTAATCACAGCTGATAGTGGCGGTAGCAATGGGTATCGCATTCGTCTATGGAAAGTGGAACTCCAAAAGTTGGCGAACGAAACCAATTTCGATTATAGTTCCTAACTCACAAAAATAGCCCATTCAGGAGATGCTTGCTCTTTGTTTTTCCCTTGACTCCACTGGAGTATATTTCTATTATTTTTAATCAAAAAGTAGCTTTTTTGATGGGGTTTCAGATGCAGTAGCATCCCCAGATTCTCTCGCAAGCCCATAGCTCCGGTAGTTCCCAGTAGTCCCCAGCCCTTCAATCAGAATAACAGATATCCGGATATTTTTACTGTCAACTCCTGCTTAAGATAATTTTTTTGATTTCAAACTGTTAATTTCAAACCGAAAGAAAGGAGACGTTTTATATGCGATTTTTCGATTTTTTGACGAGCATTGCTGTCCGGAGCATGCAGGCATGGATCGTGTGCATTCTTGCGGGAATCTTTGTTTTTCTGTTTAGTTTCGGCATTCATGCCCAATCGACACCTGTCACAGTGTATGTGGACACGGATGCTAGTGGCGCCAATGACGGCACTTCCTGGGCGAATGCATATATATGCCTGCAGGATGCACTCGACAAAGCGAACGCGGACGACAATGCCGGCATAGACTATGAAATCTGGGTCGCCGAGGGAGTATACTACCCTGATGAAGACAGCAAAAGCACCTTTAAGGAGCATACAAACGACAGTCCGGGCGAATACTTCCGCCTGGGAGGCTACGCCGCTGAAGACCCCGAGGATCTGGAATTTGACAACGTCAAACTCTACGGCGGATTTGCCGGAGGCGAAACCGCTATCGACCAGCGGGACTGGGAAGAAAATCTGACCGTGCTTAGCGGGGATATCGAGCAGAACGACACCACCAAAGCGCATGGTGTCGTAACAAATCCGGCCGACATTACCGGCAGCAACGCCTTTCACGTAATGTATTTAAACGGAGGCACCAACGGGATCATCACGGACAACACCGTTATCGACGGGTTCATCGTGACCGCCGGGCAGGCGGAGGGCTCGGATGATAACAGAAAAGGCGGCGCCATCTACTGCAATACGGATCACACCCCTTACCAGGGGACCGAGGAAGAATGCAGCCCTGTGGTCAAAAATGTCATTTTCATCGGAAATCGGGCGGAAACATGGGGCGGAGCGGTGTATAACAATGGCACAAGCGGTCCCAGCGATCCCGAGCTGATCAACGTCACCTTCAGCAGCAACCGGGCCGGAGCCAGGGGCGGGGCCATGTTTAACGATGGCGGCAATATGGGTTACAGCAGCCCGGTCCTGACGAACGTGGTTTTTGTCGACAACCTGTCTGAAAGCAGCGGCGGCGCCATTTATAATTACGCCGTTGATGCCGGCACAACCAATCCGGTACTCACAAACGTAGTTTTCAGCGGCAATGCGGCATGGAAATGGGGAGGGGCGGTGGCCAGCAACGGCGAAGATGGCGGCGACTGCAAGCCAGAGTTGACCAATTCGATTTTATGGGGAAATACGGCCGAAGACGGGGGGGATCAGATATACAACTATTCTGCCTATCCCCGAATCGGCTACAGCGACATCCAGGGCTGTGGCGGCAGCGGCACCGGATGGGACGGTGACCTGGGCCGAGACGATGGGAACAATATCGACGCCGATCCTCTGTTTACAAATCCCGGCAACGGCGATTTAAGACTTCAGACCGGCAGTCCGGCGGCAGATGCTGGCGACACATCCGCCCTTCCTGCCGACTCCCATGATTTGGACGGAGATGGAAACACCACGGAGCCGATCCCTTATGACCGGGCATATCAGCCGCGAGTCATTGGAAGCGCTGTGGATATGGGGGCATATGAAGTCCCCAGGGAACTTTGTCCCGGCATTTATTTGCTGCTCATGGACAGCTGAAGGATTCGCGGGGCCGAAAGGGAAGCACCAAACTTATTAACTTATAGCTTAGGTAAAGCTCATATCCCTCTTTCCCGGCGATCTCGGCACCCCGCCCGGACTTGCTGATCGCCACCGCCGAAATATTGAAACGGCGGGCCAGGGAGGCCAGGCTCACGCCCAGTTCACGCACCGCATAGAAACAGATCAGCCTGCGGGCTGTCAACAACTGTTTGTACCGGCCCGGAAGCCACATCTCTACCATGCACGTTGAACGTTAACCTCGCGGGCATGGGATAGTGTTTGGTATTCAAAGTGTATATTGTGCCGCCTGTTTGCCGGACAGTTGCTGCAAGAATGGCGTCGTTAACATCAGTTCCGCTGTGGGGATTCCATTTGCGATAAAATTCTCCGGCTCTGTCGATGATTTCTTGATCTATCGGTGCGGTTTTAAGCTGCGCCAGGAGTAAAAAAGTGCTTGATTCCTCCTCCGGCCGCATGAAAAAGACAACTTCGGCACGCTGCATGGCACCAGTCCATAGCTCTAACTGCTTTTTGTCCCGAAGCCTTTTGAGCAGATTAAGGGCTTTGCGTTCTCCTCTCAAGTGCCAAATAAGCAGATCTGAATCAAGATAATCCTTCATCGCTTATATCTTTCCTGAGATTTTCGCATTGTATTCCTGGCCGTGTCTATGGTTTCTGTTGCCGATTCTTCGCTTAGAACCGATCATATCCCTGAAAAACCGCCATTACATCAAAAATAAAACCCTTTTTCCCCTGATGCGGCAGCGGGAGGTATTATTTTTTACGCTGCTGGAAGGTGAGGTAATCCGGGGGGTCTGGCCTTTTACATCGCCATAAACCGCAGAGAACCTGTGTTATTTCATTCAAAACTGGAAATGGGAATTGATTTAATATATAATCAGTTCAACGGTAGACTGGCAATAGAACCGGGGGCACTTATGATTCGGATTCTTTTAGAACACCGGAGAGCACTGATGTACAGCCCCCTTCAATCCTCACGACTTTTCAACGAATCTCTTCATCTTCCGTTCATCGGACAGGAGTCATTGTTTTCGGTTTGAGACAGGAAAAGAATATAATAGCAAAAATATCGCCTCCCCGTCTTTACACCGTATTCAACAGAACACGGTTGTTCGATAGGATCTGCCAATACCGGCGGCATTCCGTGATATGGATATCCGGTCTGCCCGGCGCCGGTAAAACAACTCTGGCGGCTTCGTACATAAAGTCGAAACAAATTCCCTCCATTTGGTACCAGATGGACAGGACGGATCATGAACCAGCCAATTTTTTTTATTACATGAGCGAAGCAGTCAAACAATCCGCCTCCTGGCCCGGATCACCATTGCCCAGGCTCTCTCCTGAATATTTGAATAATCTTTCCAGCTATTCCGTTCAATATTTCCGCGAATTGTTCAGTCTGGTGAAAAAACCCTTCCTTCTTGTCCTGGACAATTACCATGAAGTCCCGCCGGAGTCCGGGCTGCATAATCTTGTGAACGCCGGACTGGAACAGGTGCCGCCGGGTTTGAACATCATTGTTCTGAGCCGGGCATCTCCACCTCCGGCAATGACGAGACTTGTCGTCAACAGGAAGATAGGAATCATCGGGCCGGAGGAGTTGTCGTTAACCAGCGGGGAATCGCTGGGCATAGCAGGACTCCATGATAAATGGAAATCAGCAATCGAATTCGTGCCCGAGATTTTGGAACACACAAAAGGTTGGACCGCTGGATTTGTGATCATGCTCGAATATTGTGGTCCGGGGCAGGAGCCTGATCCGGCCTCAAAGGAAATGGCCAGGCAATTCTTCTTCAATTATTTTGCCGGTGAAATTTTCGACAAAATGGAACCCGAAATTCGGCGCTTTCTTCTCCAGGCGGCCTGTTTGCCGTCCTTCACACCGGAAGCCGCCCGGGAACTGACAGGCTTTGCCGGTGCCGGGCGGGTCCTTGCCGAAATGTACCGTAAGAATTATTTCACTGAAAAAAAAGCCCAAAACGGGACATCCTATCAGTTTCATCCGCTGTTCAGGGAATTTCTGCTGTCAAGGAATGAGAAGGAATCAGATCCCGGAGAATTGACGGAACTGTTTCGGAAGGCTGCCGATATACTTGTCCGGCATGGGAACCTCGAAGATGCCTTTCAGCTCTATGGCCAATGCCGTGATCACGGTTCACAGGCCAAGCTAATCCGCAGTCATGCCCAATCGCTCACCGCCCAGGGAAGGCTGGAGCTTATCGAACAATGGCTGTGTGAACTTCCCCCGGAAATCCTCTCATCCGATCCGTGGCTCCTGTTCTGGTACGCTCAGTGCCGTCTGCCTTTTGATCCTTTTATCAGCAGGCACTTCCTTATCAGGGCATATGAGCGTTTCAGAGAACAGGAGGATACGTCGGGATTGATTCTTTCAATTACCGGCATAACCGAAACGATTCTGACCGAATGGGGAGATTTCAAAGAGCTGGATCCATGGATTGACGAGCTTAATCATCTGATGAAAAGCGCGATAGACTTTCCAATCAGGGAACTCGAGCCCAGGGCGCTCATCGCCATTTTTTCCGCCCTGATGTTCAGGCAGCCTGATCATCCCGACATGAACCTCTGGGAAGCCCGGATGTTTAATCTGATCCGTTCCGCTGGTCATGATAACCTGCGCCTGATAGCCGGTAGTTATCTTTCGCATTACTATTACTGGCTGGGTGAGATATATAAGGCCGGAGCGCTCATTGATATCATGAATGCACTCCTGGAAACGGCTGATTTGTCACCACTCGACTTTATGACCGTCAAGATGGAGCAGGCGGTTCATGGATGGTTCACCGCCGATTTTCAGGCGAGCCTGGAGGCGGTGAACCAGGGCCTTGAGGTGGCCGGGAAGAGCGGCGTACACCTTCTCGACTACAGACTTCTCGCCCAGAGTATATACGCCATGATTTCCCTTGATGATGCCCGGGCAGCAAAAAACTGTCTGGACAGGATGAGACCTGTCCTGAACAGCCGAAATTATCTCGATATTTCACATTTTTATCACCTGAGCGGCATGTACCATCTTCAGCAGGGCAATATGGAACAGGCATTTCAGTACAGCATGGAAGCGCTGCGGATCTCACGGGAAATGGGAACCCCGTTTCCTGAAGGGCTCAACGCGATAACAGCGGCTCAGATATGCTTTGAAACCGGAGATGAAAACAAAGCAAAAGAGCTTACCGCCCGAGCCCGGGACATCGGCCGTGATATGCAGAGTCACCTGTTGCATATGCTGTCTCATCTCAATGAGGCCTATTTCAGCCTGAAAACAGGAAGGCGTGACTGCGCGCGGGAAGCTTTGCGAAAAACTCTAAGGATCAGAAAGGAAAAAGGGATCCTCAACTTTCCGGGATGGCGCCCGGATATCATGACGGAACTCTATGCAGAGGCCCTTGAAGCGGAAATGGAGGTGGATTTCGTGAGGGAGGACATAAGGAGCAGGAATCTGCTTCCGAAAAAGCCGTCTGTCATAATCAGAAACTGGCCCTGGCGGGTGAGGATTTTCACTATGGGACGCTTTGAAGCGCTCATTGACGGAGAACCCCTCCGGTTCAAAGGCAAACCGCAGCTAAAACCGCTTGAACTGCTAAAGGCGCTGATTGCCCTGGGCGGCAGCGAAGTCGGACTTGGCCGCCTTGAAGACATCATCTGGCCCCAGGCTGAGGGAGACAAGGCGCGGCAGGCACTTACCACTACCCTTCACCGTCTGCGCAAACTCATCGGCTGCGACAAGGCTGTTGAACTCAGTGAAATGAAACTGTCGTTAAATGATCGGATTTGCTGGGTGGATGTGTGGGCACTTGATCATCTCTACGGCCGGATTGATCAAGCCCTGGCCGATGGCGGCCTTGATTCGGATGAAGCTGTCCGCCTGGCAGAAATGATACTGATACTGTATAAGGGCGATTTTCTGAAGAATGAAGAAGCTCATGCCTGGGCATGGCCCGCCGTGACCAGACTCCGCAGCGGATTTCTCCATGCGGTCGGAGTACTGGCGCGGGCATGGGAAAGAGAAGGGCGTTTAGGGAAAGCGGTCGATCTTTACCTGCGCGGCCTGGAAGTGGACGCGCTTGCCGAAAAGTTTTATCAGGGACTGATGCGCTGCTATCAGCTTCAGGGGCGAACAGCCGAAGGGTTGATCGTTTATGAACGCTGCAGGGACGCCCTGTCAGCCCTGCAGATAACCCCTGCGCCGGAAACTGAATCGATTCTCCTTTCTCTTCGCCAGGGCAAGCCCCGAAGCTGATCGAAAGTCCTGCCGTTTCCCTGGAATCCGGGACGGGTTTCAGAGGTTTTTTATCAGCGCCTTCCTTTTTCAAAAAAAATATCAAAAACGGCAAAAAATCGGAATCCGTAAGCTATCTGTAACCCCCCCTGGGGTATGAAGAAAGAACGGATACCGTATACATATCTCACGTTTTTGTTGCCTTGAATTGCATGAGTTATCCAAAAGATGTGCCCGTTCAACACGTTTAAAAGCAAGTCACTTTCAATGCTCGCCCAAATAACCAGGGTTGTGAATAACTTAAGTTGTGAAAGTTTCATGATGGTCGTTAGATTTGAAGCGCCTTTTAAATCCCACAACGCCAATTGATGTGCTTTCAGTGAGCCCGGTTCGGGTTGGAAGTCTTTCTGGTTTTAGAAGGTGGCGGAACACCGGAGACTTGGGGCTTCTAAGCCAGCTAAAAATGGCCGGGGCTCAGTTAGGGGATGTGGTTTTCTAATTTTCTGCGTTTTTGAAGTCATAAATCGCTAAGGTTTACAGTGAAGATTTGAGGTTTGAACCGGGGTTTCTCAAACACAAATGGAGGATGACATGCGCCATGTGAATGCTGTTTTGGTGATTTTACTAATCTTGCTTATCTCAAATGTCGGATTTGCGGGAAGCCTGGATGACACGGGCGATCCCACCAGTGCGGGCAGCGCCATGTACACGCTGGAGGACCTTTACAACCGTCTGGACACAGGCGCTGCAGGGGCCAAGCGTTCCGGGCCCTTCACTGAGCCTTCGGCCGGGCCCGGTTCGAGTGGCCATACCCTGGACGAGGTGATGGGGCAGGCCCCGGCCGTGGATGACGACAATGGCGCTGGCGCGGCGGATGTGGCCAGCGGCAAGACCTTCTGGGGGCTCAAGAGCGGTGAATGGGGTCTTAAAACCGGCACCGGGACCGGGACCATTGCCACCTACCCCTCGCCGGTTCCCAGGACGGGGCAAACACCCACAGTTCCTCTCGACCCTGCCCCAGAAGGATCTGACGGCGACCTTCAGAAAGGCGTTGCCTGGCCCAACCTCCGGTTTACAGACAACAGCGACGGCACGGTGACCGACAACCTGACGGGGTTGATCTGGCTGAAGAATGCCGATTACAACAGTACGACTGGAAGTACAGGCAGAGCCACATGGGAGGATGCTTTGACATTCTGTAACGCCCTCAACGACGGAGAGTGCGGTCTTAGTGACGGCTCAGTAGAGGGCGACTGGCGGCTCCCCAACGTGATGGAACTCCTGAGCCTGATTGACTGGCGGTATTATAATCCGGCCTTGTCCAATGCTGACAACACAGGAAAGTGGTCATCGGGAGATGCCTTTACGGGCGTGCAGTCGAACTACTATTGGTCCAGTTCGACGGGCGCGTACAATACGAGCTACGTGTGGGGCGTGGACCTGCGCTATGGCAGCGTCTACAACGCCAATAAGACCTACACGTACTATGTGTGGCCCGTTCGCGGAGGACAATAGATCCTTTGAATCTTTGGACCTTTGACGGGGGTGCAGGGGGTGGCCCCCTGCCCGCGGTGAATCGTTCCGATAGCTGTTTCGTAGGTGCGGCTTAAACCGTACAGCGGGTTTAACAATGGCCCCTAACCTATCCGTGCGAATGAATTCGCAACTACATCCGGTATGCGACGAGATTCCGTTGGGCATGTATGCAGGCGTAACGTCGAACCAAAGGAGATCGAAAATGAAGAGAAATATGGAAACGATTGTCCGCTCAGTAATCATGGGACTGATTTGTCTTCTCCTTTTTGGTGTGCAGATCGTATGGGCAGGCAATATCGACGCGACCTTCAAATATGCCTGGAGTGAGAATGCGGGCTGGCACAACTGGCGGTCTACCAGTGCGCAGGCAACTGTGGAAGCGACCTATTTGACGGGCTACGTGTGGGCGGAAAATATCGGGTGGATCAAGCTGGGCGCGGACGCCGGGGGTCCTTATGCCAACACCAATGCGACTAACTGGGGCGTGAACCGCGACGCCGGCACCGGGGCCCTTTCGGGCTATGCCTGGAGCGAGAACGCTGGATGGATCAACTTCAGCCCAACAAATGGCGGGGTGAGCATCGACCTGGCCACGGGGGACTTTTCCGGGCACGCGTGGAGCGAAAACATGGGGTGGATCAAACTTGCGGGGACGGCCCAGGACAACACGGCCTACAAAGTGAAAACCGACCCGACGACCTACCCCGTTGCCTATAACGCCAACGGGGCCGACAGCGGAACGGCCCCGGCCGATCAGACCAAGACGCACGATGTTGATCTGACCCTGGCCACCAACAGTGGCAATCTGGCCAAAATCGGATACACTTTTGCGGGGTGGAACACGGCTGCGGACGGCTCGGGCACGGACTATGCCGCGGGCGGCACTTATACGGCCAATGAAGCCGTGACCCTCTACGCCAAATGGACTGTCAACACCTACCCCGTTACTTATAACGCCAACGGGGCCGACAGCGGCACGGCCCCGGCCGATCAGACCAAGACGCACGATGTAGATCTGACCCTGGCCACCAACAGCGGCAATCTGGCCAAAACCGGATACACCTTTGCGGGGTGGAACACGGCTGCGGACAGCTCGGGCACGGACTATGCCGCGGGCGGCACTTATACGGCCAATGAAGCCGTGACCCTCTACGCCAAATGGACTGTCAACACCTACCGCGTTGCCTATAACGCCAACGGGGCCGACAGTGGCACGGCCGCGGCCGATCAGACCAAGACGCATGATGTTGATCTGACTCTGGCCACCAACAGCGGCAATCTGGCCAAAACCGGATACACCTTTGCGGGGTGGAACACGGCTGCGGACGGCTCGGGCACGGACTATGCCGCGGGCGGCACTTATACGGCCAATGAAGCCGTGACCCTCTACGCCAAATGGACTCTCAACACTTACGCCGTGATTTACGATGCCAACGAGGCCGACAGCGGCACGGCCCCAACCGATCAAATCAAGACCCACGGAGTGGACCTGACCCTGGCTGAGAACACCGGCAACCTGGCCCGGACTGGCTACACCTTTGCCGGCTGGAACACCCAGGCCGACGGGTTGGGCACGGACTATGCCGAAGGCGCTCTATACACGGCAGACGAGGCGGTGACCCTCTATGCCAAATGGACTCTCAACACTTACGCCGTGATTTACGATGCCAACGAGGCCGACAGCGGCACGGCCCCGGCCGATCAAATCAAGACCCACGGAGTGGACCTGACCCTGGCTGAGAACACCGGCAACCTGGCCCGGACTGGCTACACCTTTGCCGGATGGAACACCCAGGCCGACGGGTTGGGCACGGACTATGCGGAAGGCGCTCTATACACGGTAAACGAGGCGGTGACCCTCTATGCCAAGTGGATCAGCAACCACACCATAACCGTATCCGCCGCCCCCACGGACGGGGGCACGGTCACCGGAAGCGGCACCTATGTTGATGGTTCAACCGCTACAGTGAATGCATCAGCCGAGTCCGGATATGTCTTCGTCCATTGGACCGAGGGGAATACCGTTGTCTCCTGCAGCCAGCAGTATATGTTCACGGTCACGGGCAACCGCACTCTGCAGGCAAATTTCAGCCAGATGCAAAACAGTTACGACATTACAGGGTCTGCCAGACCATCGAACTACGGAATGGTCACAGGTTCTGGCTCCTACAATCACGAAGCGATCGTGACCATGACCGCTCTGCCGAACCAGGGCTTTGCCTTGACCAACTGGATCGAGACATGGCCGGGCCTGGCAGGGTCCTGCGTTGTCTCAACCGATGAAGAGTACTCTTTCCAGGCGACAAGAAACCGTAACCTCACGGCCGATTTCCGTCCCAAGGCCCTGCCCGGAGTGCTTATGCTGCTTATAGATGATGAGTAAGGTGGATATGGGATCAAATTAGATAAGGGCGTTTAAAATT